>WKFJ01000031.1 GCA_014872785.1 Alteromonadaceae bacterium | reverse complement strand
TTGTACAAGGCAGAGTCTTTGTAGTGTAGTTGCTCTACATAAAAAGGCGATAACGCAGTAGAAATACCAAACAAGCGCTGCCCGAAGGGTTCTTCCTGACCGCCTCCTGCTCTTTGTTATTGTTTTTTGACCTAGCCCACTAGGCCTGCAAAGCAATGCCGCGATCAGAAAGCGCTCAGATTGCACAAAACTTATACCGCAAAGATCAACAGGCTCTAGTATTGGTTTTGCTTGCGAGCACATACACAGAGCAACTGAATTCCCGCCCTACGCATTTAAATCTCAACAAGGCCAAAGGCAAGGTGCCGATGTTAAAATTTTAACTTTAGTATTCTCTCAACTTGACTGCAGCGTGACCTTTTCAGACCTGCCTTTCGCAAGAGCAATGAAACTTTTGAAAAAAGGTGACATCAATAGCATGGCCCAATTGGCAAATACGCCAGAAAGAACGCAATTCATAGACTTTATTGGGCCGTATTACGAAGAAAAACTATTACTCGTCACTACCGCAGAGGTGGAACAAGACATCAATGTGCTAACCGACTTGATAAAACTTCCCGGGCGCATAGGCATACAAAGAGGTATTTTTATTAGCGAAGTCTTTGACGAAATCCTTTCCCAAAACGATGCGTTGCAGCGAAAGATTTTTGCGATGATTAACCCATCATTACATATAGCAATGGTGCGTAAACAGCGCCTATCTGGCTTTTTTGTCGAGCAAAATCACTTCAACTATCTAGCGGCGACTAGAGAAGGTTATGAAAGCTTAAAAGTTCAACCGATACAATTGAGCCATCAACCTGTTTTTTACGGTTTCAGTAGAGCCGCGTATTCTGCAGAAAAACTCATGCAAATAAAGTCGGTGTTCGATGCCAATACCGCACAAATAAACACAATTCTGGCCAACTACGGCATCACTCGCTCAATTCAATAAGCCATACAACTTACCTTTAAAGTCTGGCGGCAAGTAATGCAAACAAACGCAAAAGACTATTTGAGGTAAAAACTTTATTTCCGTAGATAAGCGACTTAGCATGAAATAAAAAAAGAGAAAAATTATGCTAAGTATGATTGGCCTGTTCGGTGGATTAGCCCTACTTATCTACCTAACTATTAAGGGTTTTAACCTTTTTATCTCCGCCCCCCTCTGCGCACTCTTGGTAGCAGTCTTATCGGGTATTCCCGTTTTCCTTGGCGAGCAGAACTTTGTTGCAAGCTACATGAATGGTTTTTCTGGGTTTATTGCGTCTTGGTTTTTTATGTTTTTGTTGGGCTCATTGTTCGGTAAGTTTATGGAAGATACCGGCAGTGCAGACGCCATTGCTAAACTTATAACCGACAGACTGGGGAAAAAGCATGCGGTAGCTGCGGTGGTGTTGGCCTGTGCCATTTTGACCTATGGCGGTGTGAGTGTGTTTGTAGTGGCTTTTTCAGTGTACCCAATGGCACTGAGCTTGTTTAAAGATGCCAATCTGCCCAGACGTTTTATACCTGCAGCACTGGCCTTTGGCTCGGTCACTTTTACAATGACCAGTGCAGGCTCTCCCGAAATTCAAAACTGGATCCCAATCAAATACCTTGGCACATCTCCCTTTGCTGCCTGGGAAGTGAGTTTAGTGGTGTCAGTATTTATGGCGATTTGGGGTTTTTATTGGTTAAACCGGATGATTACAGCAGCCGTGAACAACGGCGAGCATTTCGTTGGAAGAGAAGGTGATCCTAAAGTCACCGAAAAGGCATTGCCAAGTCCTATCATTAGTTTGTTACCCCTCCTAGTGGTTTTGGGCTTATCGTTCGGACTGCATGAGACGTTGCAGCAATTGGCGTTGATTATCGCTTTAGGTGGTGGTGTGCTGTCTCTTATGCTGTTAAACCACAAATATTTCAATGATATTAGCTCAGCGGTTAATGCCGGGACGACCGGTGCCCTTATCGCCATTGGTAATACCGCAGCTGTTGTCGGGTTTGGTTCAGTCGCTAAAGTAACCCCCGCCTTCCAAGAAGCCGTTACCATGATGACCAGCCTTCCTGGTAATGAGCTAGTTGGTGCTGCTGTAGCAGTAAGTGTAATTGCAGGCCTAACTGGCTCAGCATCAGGGGGCCAGGCGATAGCAATGCCGCTTATTGGACCACATTATTTGGAGCAAGGCGTAAACCCCGATGAACTGCACCGAATCGTGTCAATTTCTTCAGGCGCTATTGATACCCTTCCCCACAATGGTTATATCGTTACTACCGTGCGCGCGATTTGCGGTGAGACCCACGCCAATGCCTACGCACCTATCGCTGCGTTAACCGTGGTTATCCCGATGGTTGGGCTGGCATTAGCAGTTGCTCTTTTTAGCATCTTCTAAAACAAAACACCGGGCTAAGCCCGGTGTTTTACTGTGTATATCTAATGCAGTTTATGGACGTTCCATTCTAATCACGACGCGGCGGTTTTTAGCGCGATCGCGTGGATTACTGTTAGGTGATGCATGTCTTCGCTCACCATGGCCGGTAACGTCGATTCGGTCTGACTCTACACCGAGCTGGGCAAAGTACGATTTAACTTCTTCGGCACGTTGCAAGGACATTTGCTGATTCTTCCAGCGACCACCAATACTGTCTGAATAACCATCTAATAGCACCAGTTCCAGCTCACTATCCTCTTTTAAGTAATCACCAATCATGTCGAGCTTTTTCTTGGAACCTTTGGTGAGTTCAGTACTGTTCTTTTTGTAAGTAAGCACTGTGTATGCGATATCTTCAAAGCCAAACGGCAATAAGTTGGCAACACAGTTGACGAATTCTTCATAGGGAGAGGCAAAATTTGCCGCATTTAACGCAACCGACACCATATCACTTGGGTTATACCAATCTTGATAATACACCGTCGGCCAATAGCCCTTTTCCAATTCAGACAACATAGTCCAGGCAGCACTTTCGGGTAAATCGCCGTTAAACTGCTTGCGAATTTTCATGTCTGCAATGTTGCGGTGCATTTCGCCGGGCATCCACTTTGGTGGTACGGAATAAACTGAAGCAACCCCGTAGGTTTTGGGTAAGCGCAACATGTCCAGTTCAAACTCCATGTTCAAACGCTTACTTGCATAGCTGGTAAACATAGCAGTGCCGTAGCCAGGCAGGCTGTGCTGCAGAGAACACTCCAATCTATTTGGTGGCGCAAGTTGCCAGGTTGAAGACTCAACTTTTGCTGCATATTGGCGCAAACTAGCATGGCTAGTTGATGCAACAAGTAGCATTAAAAACAAAAAGCGTCTCATGTTTCCCTCTTGAATTAATCTTTGCTCACTTTATATCGACCAAGTCTCAAAAAGCTAAAATAAAACCTGCGAGCCTGTCGATGCGGGCTACTTTAAGCGCTGTACACCGAAAAGGCGCAGAACTTTTTGATCTCTTCTAAAAACAACTTGTATTAAAGCGTAGCAATTTCAGTGCACATTTTCCTGGCTCTCAATATCTTTGCGGATAAAACGCAATGTAAACCAGGGATTGATGGATATATCGGCAGTTAAAGGAAAGAGTACAGCAATTTATGGATTAGTTTTATCTTCCTTGCCATAATCGCGATTCGTTTTTAGAAGGTACAAATACATGTTTGATGATGGTCTTTCACTGGTAGATAGATTTCGAGGTTATTTTCCAGTCGTTATAGACATCGAAACCGCAGGTTTTAACGCACAGACTGATGCGTTGCTAGAGATTGCTGCGGTTACCCTCAGCATGAATGTGGATGGATTTTTGTCTATTGACCAAACAATTCATTATCATGTTGAGCCGTTCGAAGGTGCAAATTTAGAAAAATCCGCGTTGGATTTTAACGGTATCGATCCCCACTGCGCTCTGCGCGGTGCGGTCTCTGAAGAAGAGGCGCTAAAAGGCATTTTCAAAGAAGTACGCAAGCTGCAAAAAGAAGCAGATTGTCAGCGCTCAGTGATGGTGGCGCACAACGCCGCATTTGATATGAGTTTTCTAAACGCCGCCATTGAGCGTCAGAATTTAAAACGAAGTCCGTTCCACCCTTTTGTTTCTTTTGATACCACAAGCATGTCAGCACTATCTTACGGCCAAACTGTACTAGTAAAAGCCTGTCAGGAAGCCGGAATCGCCTTCGACCAAGACGAAGCACACTCGGCCCTATACGATGCACAAAAAACAGCTCAGCTATTTTGTAAAATGGTTAATCGTTGGAAACACTTAGGTGGCTGGCCAATTAATAAGTGATTCCCCCTTACCTATGCGGACGCGTAATATAGTTTGAACACTATTGTTTCTGAGACGATGTAGTTTGATCAAAACTGGGTAAATCGATTTATTTCACTGTGATTCTGGGTCTGCTTTATCTATAAAGCGGTCATCCGAACTACTTAAAACGAATGCGTTTTGCCTCAAGAATTGGTAAACGCCTGATATTGATTCTTTGACTAATGTTTGTAAATTTGTGTTCCCAAGCCAATGGGATGATGTATGAAAACTACCTTTTGGAACAACTCTCTCAATTAAAGCAGTTTTAAGGCCGCGCCTGTGGTGTTTATTTAACGAGATTATTGGGTATCACCGACCCTTATTTAGTGCCGACTTTAACTCTGACACTTTAGCGCGAGCGACAGGTACTTTCATATCACTTTCTATCAAACTTACATAATGGCGTCGTGATTCGACAGATATATCAACAATTTGTTCAATACTCACGATAAAGCTGCGGTGCAAACGGATAAATGCTGAGGTTGAAAGTTGAGAGTCAAAGTCGTCTAAAGTAGTGCCAGAAACAATGGTGGGCATACGGTGCAGACCAATCCCCGCCTGATTGAGGTGAATACAACGATAGCGTCCAATACCCTCAATGTAAGTAATATGCCTTTGGTTAACCACCCGCATGGCTTTACCATCCGACAACACCAAACTGTCGCTTTGTCCTTTTTGTTCTTCAAGTGCCTCGAGCGCCATATCTTCCTGATGTAAAATCTTGTTGATGCACTTTTTAAGCACCGAAGGCCGAACTGGCTTCAACAAATAATCAATTGCTTTGGTATCAAAGGCTTCCAAAGCGTAGTGGTCGTAGGCGGTAACAAATACCAACTGATAGCTAACATCTGCCGTTGCTTTCGCTACCTCAAAACCAGTGACTTCAGGCATTTCTATATCGAGAAAAACAATATCGGGTTCTTGTTTGATAATCTCTTTGATTGCGCTTCGACCATCACCGATTTCTGCAATGATTTCCAGTTCATCGAAGGTACTAATAACCGATCTCAAATGATTAATGGCTGCTGGTTCATCATCGATCAACATAACGCGTTTAAACGGTATCTTTAATTCACTCACGGTTTGACTCCAAAGTGCGAACGGGAATACATACCTTAAATTCGCCACCTGTCTCGGTTGATTTCAAGCTCAATTCATAATTGTTGGCATAGTGTAAATCGAGGGTCGTGCGCAGAATTCTGAAGCCATCCCCTTCTTCGATAGCTTTATCATCAAATACTGGCCCCGTATCTTTGAAAACCACAACGAGATTTTCGTCGGTAAGAATTGTTTGGACCTTTACGTGAGCTGTTGCAGCGTAGGGTGCAACGGCATATTTTATCGTATTTTCAACAACAGGTTGTAACAGTAGTGCTGGGATCGGTAATCGATGAGTTTCATGCGCGACCTCGATGTCAAAAGTAAGGCGATTTTTAAATCGTTTTTGTTGTAATGTCAGATATAAGTTCACCAACTTCAATTCTTCAGAAACCGTTGTGAAGCTTTGTTGCGCCATTTTCAAATACTTGCGAAGCAAATCAGCGAGGTCATACACTATTTCCTTGGCGTTGTCTGGATCGTCAGTTATCTCCGAATTGATTAGATTTAACGTATTAAATAAAAAGTGAGGATTACTCTGGGATCTGAGTACATTTAACTCTGACTCTTTCAGTACCAGCATTGTAGAAAAAGCATTCATCTGCTCGTCCAGTGTGCGTAACACTATTAAATAAAGAGTAATTTCCAGAGTGATGATAAAAAACCTGGGCACCACGAGGGATTGTATTTGGAGGAGTCTTTCAGGGGGGGCAAATACAGGTACAACTAATGAGGCAATGCCTACAATAATGAGAATGTGCAATGCTAATTGACAAATAAAACAGTCTTTACGAATAACTCTAGGTAGATACTTTTCCAGCGACTGGAAGATCAGAAACGCCAATCCGAAAGTCACCCAAACTCGAATTGCAATATTCCCAACTGTTTGAATATTGAACTTTTCAATGTCGTACAACACGGCAGAGACGAAAAGAAGATTTGTCACTGGCAAGATAACCAAAAACACGAGCTTTTGAAGTCGTTTTCGATTTATCTCTTGTTGCACGTTTAGTGTGACTAATTTATCCAATGCCATTTAGTTTTCGTGGGTTATCGTTAATGGCTCAATTATAGGTTTATATTTTGAGAATGAAATACAGCGTCTGTACCACTCATACGCATTAACGTACCGCTCATACATCACGGTGCACATTTGATGCACTTCGCTCAGCGGAATGGAAAAAGCTCTGTTAACTTCCGCACCAAGGTCGATGTTCGCAATTGAATTTCGATTTATTTGGAATGAACAAATCAAGGTGACAGAGATGATAAAAAAGGTAACTTTTCCCCTGAACTGTATTGCGCTGATCTTGGCAGGCCAACTTACTGGCTGTGGTAGCGATGGGGATAACGATACCCAAACTGACAATACCGCAACCGACAATACCCCACCAGTTATTACGCTCGTTGGTAATGAAAGTATCGACGTTGTGTATAACGCCGTATTTGGTGACTTGGGTGCAGAAGCTCATGATGATACGGATGGTGCAATCACCGTAACAACGCAAGGAACCGTCGATACCAGCATGCCTGGTACTTATGAGCTGACTTATACTGCAACAGATGCCAGTGGTAACTCGTCGCAAGCGACCAGAACAGTCGTGGTGCTAGAAGATACCTCTCAAACCGCAACCATTACCACGCCACCAGCGCCGTTTTCATTCTTTTACGATGGTGTTTTGAAAGGTGCAGATTATTGGTCCGAAGAGCCACAAATCTTGTCGGCAGGCATGGGCTTTGATGGTATTGTCGGAATTGATGCCCCAGAATTAACGTTTGATTCTGTTCTTGAAGCGGGTGGGGCGTGGTCATCAGACATTAATTGTGGAACGGGCGCTCAAAACTACACTTCAACGTCAACGCTCGATCAAATTGCTGGGGCTTATATTAATCAGACTCCTTATGGGGAACTAAAAGACGGCGCTATCGGTCTTGATGGTTTGCCCATTGTGCTTAGTTGGCCGATTGATACCCGTACTCTTAGTCTGACCGATTTTCAATTTACACTAAACACAGGTGACATTGTAAGGCCATTGGCAATAGGCCCCTTACCTAACTTTGAAGACAATGAGCGAAATACACCGGTTGCTTTTGGCGAGTTTGGCAACAGATTACCAAGCGACCATCCTGATGCTCGCTTCCCGATTAAGCTTGAAATTGTTGAAGATGACACGCCATTGATGATGGTTGGTCCCGGCGGTCAAGCCGTCAGTGCTATAGGGCTTACCTGGGAAACCGATTCCAGTCCGTATGATGAGAATAACGGCCCAAGATTAGTCGGCGCGAAATTAAATCGCATCGACGGACAAATGGATGGAGAAGGGATCAGTACACTACTACCAATAATTCCAGCAAATGACACCACCGTCTTATACGATGAAGGTGATTTCATGCTGAGAATGTTAACCACAGGTGGTTTTTCACCCGATGGAGTGAGTGGTTTAAAACCGAACGAGTTTGAACGTTTCTTTCGAATTCACGCTATTGGTGTGGACGGCAACACGGTCATCATCGATAAAGTAGGAGAAGAATATGCTGTACAGGGTGGCACGCTCAGCGTAGTGGGTTTGTCTGATCTAGGTCAGCCTGAAGGTGGCGAAGTCGTATTTGATGCTTGTTACAGTGAAGACAGAGATAACTATATCGACACCATTCTGGTTGGCGATGAAGAAGCGGCGAGAAACATTACCACACTAGAAATCCCAAGTTTAGAAGAAGGTTATTCAGCATTTTATAACCCTGGTGGTCCTGGTAGCACCCCGTTCGAAGGTGTGAGTTATACAGCTCCTGGTCCACGCGATCTTGAGCCAGTGATCATTGCCTTAGATGATCCAATGCGTGTGAGTTACGTTCCAGAATCTGAGAGCGTTGAAACGCCTGATGACTTTATGACTTTCCAATTTGAAGGTATTGAACGCGAATATTTGTTGAATGTTTCTAGCAATTATACAGGCGATACTCCCGTGCCTTTATTGTTTGATTTTCACGGATTAAACGGCACAGCAGAGCAGCAAAATACTGACAGTCAGTTAAACCTACTTGCTGAAACTGAAAACTTCATATTAGTCACTCCGCAAGCGATCGATGGCTGGAATGTGACTGGATTCCCGCTAAGTGGCGATGCCAATGACCTGGGTTTCATCGACGCCTTAATTAACGAGCTATCAACAACGTATAACATCGATACCAATCGTATTTATGCGGCAGGCTTTTCATTAGGCGGCTTCTTTTCATTTGAATTGGCTTGCCAGTATAGCGACACATTCGCGGCAATCGCCCCAGTTTCTGGTGTGATGACACCGAATATGGCTACCGACTGCCAGCCAGAGCGTCCAATCCCGATACTGCAAACTCACGGCACAGCAGACGATCAACTTCCTTATGCACAAGCTGAAACTGTCTTGCAGTGGTGGATTGACTTTAATCATACGGATTTGGAACCTGTTATCACTGATTTAGAGGACACATTCCCTGATAATGGCACTACGGTTCAACGTTATGTGTACGGCAATGGAGACAACGGTGTATCTGTTGAGCATTTAAGAATTGAAGGTGGTCAGCACATATGGCCTGGGTCTGCTGGAGAAAGCGATATTAATATGGCAGAAGAAATATGGTCTTTTTTCAGCAGCTATGATTTAAACGGTAAAGTCCAAGATTAAAGAAGTTGATATATTGGTGGTTCAATTTTTGAACCACCAAAAATATTAACCTTTCACCAAAGTAAATTAGATGGCTAAAAACTCTAGTCAGAGTGCGCTTGTATTTGAATGGCTGCATTGGAAGAGCTGCCGCCACAATACCAACGAGGCAGCAATATCTACGAAGCGGTGGTTCGCATTTGGGGCAAATATAGTACCCGCAGACTCTAAAAACACACTTCTAAAGATTAATAATATACACATCATTACTAGATTATCTTTCCTAAACTACTAAGCGAAAAGTGAGAATTAACTTGCATGAAGGTTGAAAATTATTGTTAGCATTGTGATGATTAATGAGTTAATGTGCACGAAAATAATCCACAATAATGGAAATGCGCGGAGTTCAAGAAGACAACACTGGTAAGTGCTTTACACAATATCTGAATTCTGAATAGACATTAACAGGAAGGAAGCCTATGTTTACTGAACATCCCATTGAATTTATAAATAATTCGTCAATAGGTATCCATGCAGTATCACCTGAGGGCATTGTTGTGTACGCAAACCCTTTCGAACTTGAAGTGCTCGGGTACAAAAAGGAAGAATATATCGGTCATCATGTATCGGAGTTTCAATTAGATTCAGATTGTTTAGCCGAGATGATGCAACGCTTAAGTCGATTTGAATCATTGAAAAATTTTCCTGCTAAAGTACAAGCCAAAGGCCGTGTTAAATATATTATCTACAATTCAAGTGTCTATCAGAAAGAGGGCAAGTTTATCCACACTCGCTGCTACGGAACAGAAGTAGATAAGACCATTTATGATGTTTACATGGAGCTTTTTGATAGGTAAATATTAGCGCTTCCCACGTTACCTTGTCTCTGAGCATCGAATTTAAGAGCACAACCATCGTCCTTACATACGCCAAAATCACTACTTTTTTGGTTTTTCCTGCAGCTACTTGTCGTTGATAGTTGTCTTTATTTACTGAATTTTATTGGGTAGCCGACATCGTCGTTTCACAGAATTCGACTGACTGCTCGGGAAGAGCAGCCGCCGCAATACCTGCAAAGCTGCAATATCTATAAAGAGGACAGCCAAGCTTGTAGGTCTTAACATCAAACTCAAAATATAACGACAAGTTAAGACTTGAAATATAGCGGTCAGCTAAGTTCCAATGGTGGACGTTGGGTGCTTGAACTAACAAGACTGCTTTGTACCTGAAGCACCCGTTGGCGTATCGCAAATTTATTGGCAGATATGAGCAAGTTGCAATCGAAGGGTAAGCAGATAACAAACGTCTGCCGCTTTTGTTGCACAGCCTGATGCAAGCTCTTACTCTGCTAAAGGTTCAATGGATTGCAAGGTAAAGACTTTTCGTCATTGCCGTCCCCATTCCTTGCCACCCATTTCTACCAACCGAGACGCGGCTCGTCGAAAGGAAAAGGCGAGATCATTAGCGGACGATAATTGTGCCAGTGACACGCCAACTCGCCCCGTCGCCGACCACTCCTTATGTTCCCCATCTTTGCTGCGTATCATGGTCGTCGCGAAGGAACTCGAGCTTCCCCCCTTCTCACTGACAAACAATTCTTCATCTCCATCACTGCTTTCGACTTGCGCTTCAAAATCGACAAATAATTCATCGAGCGGGACTTTTGCCGCCAGTACCAAGCGGGTGCGCGATTCGTAACACGCATCAATGAGGGTCACAAACCGGCGCGCTTCGTTGAGGTGATTGGCGTCCAATTGTGGGACGCCATCCATGATGATGACCGCAAATCGGTCGCAGAGAGAAATATAATCAGCCGCGCCGAGCGGTTGGTAGCACAACTCGGCAAAGTCAAACCAAGCGCATCGGTCATTCAATCGAGCGACCTTGACGGTGCGACCGAAGAGTACCTGAATTACCTCTGCCTCAGTTCCCGAGGCAGTGCCACCAAATATTTCTTCCAACTGCGCCTGAATGTCGTTATTGCAGTTATTATCGCCGTGAGCATCCTTGTTTGACCAAAAATAAGATTGACCATCCGCTCGAGTTTCGAGTCGATAATCCTTGGGGGAATCCTCCATGGAAATAATGTCGAACGTGTGTTTTAACATGTCTATAAATGGCAAAAAGAGGGATCGGTTAATGCCTCCCTCATACAAGGCATCGGGGGAGCGATTCGAGGTGGCCACCACCACGACATTCCAATCCAATAACAATAAAAACAGTCGTTTCAAAATCATGGCATCAGCAACGTCTGTTACTTGAAACTCATCGAAACAGAGGAGTTGGGCTTCTTGTGCCAATTGCTGCGCAATGATGGGAATCGCATTTTCTCGTGGGTGCTTCTGTTTGTAGACAAAGATTCGATGATGCACGTCTAGCATGAACTCATGAAAATGGACGCGGCGTTTGGTAATTTTTGCGTGGTTGCAGCTGTCACTATTGCAGCAAGAGTCATCATCAGGAACATTCACCGATGCGTAAAAGAGATCCATTAAAAAGCTCTTGCCGACCCCGACCGGTCCATGAATGTAAATGCCTCGCGGTAGTGAACCAAAAGACCACAAATGGAACTTCTTTCGAACAAAGGACTGGGCGGATGCCAGGGATCGCGTCAGTAGCAGAGGTTTGCTGCTCTCTGTCGGCTCTTCGGTGCGCATGGGTACTGGTGGGAGCGAGGAAAGAGACTCGTGCAGGGCATCTAATTTTGCCGCTAGAGCAACTTGCGCGTCATCTCGTCGCACCTCCCCCGCTTTCACCTTGAGTTCATAAGCCGCTGTAACGGAGCCTTTCTTGAAGCACCACTGAGCGACGCGATGCTGTGCTATCATCATCACCGTCTTCGTAGTCTTCATCATGGAGCTGATGAGTTTATCAACATAATGATTTTGTACGTCAGATTTCTGAATGGGTATCAAATGGATTTGTATTAATGCGAGCCCACGAGTTAAATAAAAACAGACAAACACAAAAAAAGCCGCTGATGCGGCTTTTTTTAATTCGATACTCTGACTTATAGGTCGTCAGCGTTCTCTGAAAGGTATGCTGCAACGCCGTCTGGGCTCGCGTCCATACCTTTTTTACCTTCTTCCCAACCCGCTGGGCAAACTTCGCCGTGCTCTTCGTGGAACTGAAGTGCATCAACCATGCGTAGCATCTCATCGATGTTACGGCCAAGAGGTAGGTCATTAACTACTTGGTGACGAACAAGACCGTCTTTGTCAATTAAGAAAGAACCGCGGAATGCAACGCCATCAGTTGGGTGCTCAACGTCATATGCCTGGCAGATTTCGTGCTTAACGTCAGCAACCAATGCATACTTAACAGGACCGATACCACCGTCAGCTACTGCAGTATTTCTCCATGCGTTGTGGCTGAACTGAGAGTCGATAGATACGCCGATAACTTCTACGCCACGCTTTTGGAACTCTTCATAACGGTGATCGAATGCAATCAATTCTGAAGGGCAAACAAAAGTGAAGTCTAGAGGGTAAAAGAAGATTACCGCTGGCTTGCCTTTGATTGCATCACTTAGTGTATATGCATCTACGATTTCACCAGAACCAAGTACTGCTGCTGCAGTAAAGTCGGGAGCAGGACGGCCTACTAGTACGCTCATTTTATTCTCCTAAATAAATAATAATGTAAGGTTACACAGGTGTAACTGACTAATGTACGAAAAGAATATACGGTCAGTTCACGAAAAACCAATCTATTTAGTCAATTAAATTGATTGGAATTTTTAATGGACTAACAATTAATCGATTTTGTGCGTTAGATAAGAAAGATTTATGACGTTGACGCCATGTGTGCCTTAATCGTATTGAGTAAGTCCATTAAGCGTACGGGTTTTGTCAGTGTTGTGTTTACGATCCCTTCGTCCAAGCAACTCTTGATGTTTTCATCTTCAAATCCAGAGAGTAAAACTATCACCTGTTCCGGGTTGTCCTTGTGGATCATGCGAGCCATTTCACTGCCTTTGCGCAAAGGCATTTGTTCATCTGTTAAAACAACATCGAATGGGCCTTCGTTTTTATAAAACTCACAACCCTCGACACCATTTTTAGCATGAGTGACTACAAATCCCGCATCTAACATTAGCATTTGATAGATATTGGCCAAATGCTCATCGTCCTCGACCAGCAGCATGGTATTAATATCACCCACCGACTCTTCCTCAGGTAAGCTCAATTCCACAACATGGGTTTTGGGACAAACCGGAATGTGAATACACAGACCGTTCTGTATTTGTTCTATCTTCGCTCCTATCTGAGCCAATATGGGCGCAATTGTTGGGCTGGCTGAAGACAGATACTGAGCGCCCGGTGATGTTATTGATACTGCTACTTTTTGACGGTTATTCGCCTCGCTCAACTCAAGTGCAATATCGTTATTACCATCAGGCAAGGTTCTGGCGAGGTCGGCTGCAGCATTCACAATAACTTGGGCACAGGTATTTGCGTCTACCTGAATAAATAAATCGCTACTGATAGTTGCATGTGTTGTTGTGCTTGCCCCTAAACTGTTGCGCAGCAACGACAAGGCGGCATTCACGACCTGCTTGGCGGGAACTGACTCAACCTGATATGGCATTTGATTCGACATTGCCAGCAACTGTTTTGCCAGTGCCCCCCCTTGCAAAACCGAGTCGCTAATTTTTTCTAGATGTTCGGCACCAGCAAATGCGGGATATTCTGTTTGCAGTATTTCGCAGTGCCCCTCAATAATCGACAGAATATTGTTTAAATCATGGGCAATTCCATTGGAGACTAAATCCAAAGTTCTCAACTTTAATTCGTCTAACTGAGATTTATTACTCATCCAAGAAAATTCCTCTGATATTGACTGAGTGAAGGCAATTTCGTTTATCGCTGTTCAACAATGATAGCCCCATCCATTGAAATTGCAGCGCTGGTAACTATTTTGTCACCGTTATAGGGGATTTGCGCGAATTTTTCTACGTATCGTTTAGAGAACTGAACAATATTCCCACAATTATTTTGTTTTAAAACCTAAAAAGACTTGATTTAAGCTAAATAACAATTATTATCATTAACGAACACAAGTGAGAATAGTTCTTAATACTATTTTCTTAGCAGCCACCATCACAACGAGAAGTTTAGATGTACGTTTGTCTTTGCAATGCAATTACTGATAAAGAAATCCGCGACGCTGTTCGAGAGGAAGGTATTGGTAATCTGCGAGAATTGAAAGACAGCATGTCTATTGCAAATCAGTGTGGCAAATGCGCACAAGCGGCGCAAAGCATCATTGATGCGACGATTCTAGACGAGTCTCTGTTCAAAGAAGTGTGCTAACCAGCATAGCTATTCATTTATCCGCGTTTTTACAACGCAGCATCTACAACTAACAGCAACACATAAAAAAGAGCAATTAGTTTAATACTAATCGCCCCTTTGTTCTTAATATCAAAGCTCTTAATGTTATTTACTAAGTCACTTCTAGAGAAGGCTTCCATACAATTCCACATCCAAAGAACGTTAGGGATTGTATAAAATTATAGCAGGCTTCTTTTAATTGTCTGTGACGTTAGTCGTCAGTTTTGTCAGTTTGAGCGCGTTCAGCGGCTTCTTTCACCAGTGGTTGTAATTCACCCTGCTGATACATTTCCATTAAAATATCGCTGCCGCCAATCAACTCACCGTCAACCCAAAGCTGTGGAAACGTAGGCCAATCAGCGTATTTAGGCAGCTCTGCGCGAATGTCTGGGTTCTGTAGAATGTCAACATAAGCAAACTGCTCGCCGCAAGACATCATAATTTGAGCAGCTTGTGAAGAAAAACCACAGCTAGGTAATTTTGGTGAACCTTTCATATACAAAAGGATTGGGTTTTCAGCAATCTGCTGTTTGATTTTGTCGATAGTTTCCATAACTCTCACCTAATACGTCGTATGTTGCCTACCTTTATGGCGTCAACTTGATACATTTCAATCTCTAAAGTGCATTAATACGCAGAAAAACAAATTTGAGATGAACTGTTTAAATACTTCAGATCGTACTTATATAGTGTTCTAAGAATTTATAAAACAAATTCTTTATAAAAAATTCATTTTTGTTGCTTTCATTCTGAATAACAACCTACTAGGATTGTCAGCGATAGAAAAAACCATTCATTTTTTGGAGACCAGCATGGCTTTTGAATTGCCCCCTTTGCCTTATGAGAAAAACGCATTAGAACCGCATATTTCTGCAGAAACACTTGAGTTTCACTATGGTAAGCATCACCAAACTTACGTCACTAAACTAAATGGTTTAGTAGAAGGTACTGATCTAGCAGAAAAGTCATTAGAAGAGATCGTTAAATCGTCTGAAGGCGGTGTATTCAACAACGCTGCACAAATCTGGAACCACACGTTCTACTGGAACAGCCTTAGCCCGAACGGCGGTGGTGAGCCTACTGGTGCTTTAGCAGATGCAATCAACGCTAAGTGGGGTTCTTTCGCGGACTTCAAAGCAGCATTTAATGACAAAGCAGTGAACAACTTTGGTTCAAGCTGGACGTGGCTAGTTAAAACAGCTGACGGTCTAGACATTGTTAACACTAGCAACGCTGGCACGCCAATCACTGAAGAAGGTGTTACACCTCTTATGACAGTAGATTTGTGTGAACACGCCTACTACATCGATTACCGCAACGTGCGCCCTAACTACCTAGAAGGCTTCTGGAGCCTGGTTAACTGGGAATTTGCTGCAGAAAACTTTGCATAAGTGAATACGTAGTTAAGAAAGGCGCTTCAAAAGCGCCTTTTTTGCATCCAGTGAAGGATTATTTCTTCACATCGCTGCTAAAGCGTGCAGCATTGGCCTTTTCCCACGCCTCAACATCACCTTTACCAAAAAACTCCCAATTAGATTTGGGGATTGTTAGTGCTTTTTGTGTAAGCGGTCTTGCATCAATCGCATCAAACCAGCGTTGTAAATGAGGCAATCCTTCTACATCCACCTTTGCCCAATAGTAGGTGCGTGCCCAAGGATAGGTCGCCATATCAGCAATACTGTATTCGTCAGACGCTAAATATTCAGACTCCGCTAACCTAGTGTTTAAGACTTCAAGCAATCTTCTTGATTCTTCAACGTAACGTTTTATGGCAAAGTCATCCCTATGCCCAGACGGTGCAGCAATTCGCTGAAAATACATCGCCTGCCCCATCATCGGACCAACCCCGCCCATTTGAAACATCAACCACTGCAATGTCGTTGACTGCACTTTTGCGTCGTTTGACAAAAACTTCCCATACTTTTGTGCCAAATACCAAAGGATCGCACCAGACTCAAATACGACAAAATCATCATTACTGCGGTCAACAATAGTGGGAATACGACCGTTGGGATTTAGTTTGGTGTACCACTGGGACTTTTGTTCCTTCTTAGAAAAATCGACAAAAGTTAAATCGTAGTCGACCCCCGCTTCTTCCAAAAACACAACCGGTTTCCAACCATTCATCGTGGCAGCCGTATATAAATGGATATCTTTGTTCGTTTCGCTCATGACGTTCTCCTACTTAAACCGCCAACTTAACATCTTGTTCAAACACGGCTTTGAGGTGCTGTACAAATTGCGCTTTGTGGTATTCAAAGTTAGGTTTATGAATAATGTCATGAGCAAAAAAGTGTGCCAGCTCATCCATGCCACAGAAGCGCTGTGTATTGCGCATGGGAGCAAGCGCGTCGGTTGCAGAAGCCCCTTCAAAAAAACCAGCCTCATCACCGAATGCGTCGGCGGGTGCATTCCAAGTGGTAGACAACATAAATTGTTTGCCTTTCATCAGTCCACCAGAACCATATGCCCCATCGCCATGACCGAAGAAAGCGCCATAAGCATAAACTGAATCAATGTATTTTTTCAGGCTCGATGGCATCATGAACCAATACACTGGATACTGAAAAATGATGCTATCTGCCCATTTAAACTTTTCTATCTCTTCTTCAGGGTTGTAACCCTCTTCAACCACTGTGGTTTTGCAAGCATGCCCTTGTTCACGCAAATGTTCGAGCGCGGTTTGAAATAAACTTGCGTTGTATTCCCCCTTAGCAAAGTCGCTGGTTTCTTTGCCTAATATCAAAAGTATATTCGCCATAATTATCTGTATAACTCTCTTAGTGTTTGTACTAAACTCAATAGGTGATTTATTATGGTAACCTTGTTATTTATTGCAATTAGTATACTTTTAGTAACCTAGGTGAAAAATGGATATAAACAAAAAAAGCTCAGTAAAAACAGATAGTAAAGGGCGAAAAAAAGTTATTAATGCCTGTATCGAACCTTGCGCCATTGAAAAAGGCATGCGTTTGATTGGGGGAAAGTGGAAGGGTTCTATTCTTTGGCATCTAAAAGACGCACCCGTTCGTTTTAACGATTTGACGCGAATGCTAGGGGGCGCTAGCAAAAAAATGGTAGACCAACGCCTTAAAGAACTTGAGGCGGAAAATATGATCATCAGAAAGGTGTTGAGTGAGCGTCCAGTGGCAGTGACTTACGAACTAACGGAGTTCGGCCGATCGGCGCTTGGCATTTTGGATACATTAAGGCAGTGGTCAGAAGATCACAGTATTGCTATTAGGTAAGCGCTGTTATTTTCGGGAATCTTCAACAGCCGGGTACTGAATCAAACGCTTTTGGTAAATGAACTCGGTTCAATTTATTGTTTAATAACTAAAAATACCAATCAACGGAAAAGCTAACACATTGTTTATTAATTATTTTTCCCATATGTCGGGGGTTTGTCGGGGACAAGCCGTGACCGACATTGGTTATAATATGGATACTCCTAACTCAACGACACAGCAATGCAATTAAAAAAGCTACGACTAAGCAAACATTTATCACAAGAGCAATTAGCCGAGATGGCGGGCATCAATGTCAGAACCATTCAACGACTAGAGAGTGGTAAAAACCCCAGTATTGAAACCCAAAAATGTTTAGCCGCAGCCTTAGAAATTGATATCGACACGTTGAATCAGGAGGAAATAGTGATAGATAAACGTTCAGAAAATTGGCAAAACTTACCCGTCTGGCTAAAAGCCTGGTTTGTATTTAATACCTTAAAATTACAACCCGAACGCCGATTAGTCGCGAGAATGGAAAAACTACTACATGGATTTGGTTTCAGTTTTTGTGTGGCAGGACTATTCAGTGAACCTGGGCTCGTTGGAGGCATCGTATTGCTAGCCAACGGATACTTTATGTCATTGATTAAATATCAAGGCGATAAGTACGCTATCTGGTAGCCTACGGCTCTCATAAAAGCGATATAAACACGGACGTTTATCGCCGTTTGAAAACATCGACACCGCTCACGAAATTTAACACTTTAGATAAAGAAAATGTCATATGCTTGGCCTATGATTAAGCCTAACGTTCGCGTGCAAACTGGACGAGTCGCGACACTTAGGGAGCATCATGTTAACTGTAGCAGCCATAGTTCTTATTTTCATTGGATTGATTTTATTCCCCCTACCCGTGCCCGTCGGTATATTCTTCATTATTGGGGGCGTTGCACTATTAATATCGGTTAACCCCAAAGCGCAAAAAATAGTGCGCTCGTTGCGCAAACGTCACCCTTGGATCAATGAGCTGTTGCACAAAGCCACATTGAAGTCTCCCGCGTTTCTTCGAAAAATATTGATAAAAACCGAATTTAAACGTCGTTCACGCCTAAATTTGCAGCAGTCCAATGCGAAAAACTAGGCCAATCTGGCACCGTTTGGTGCAGCTTTATCAGGTACCGCCAATACAACTCGCCCTTGTTCATCGTAAAATCCTGTCACTAGACACTCGGACATTATTGGCCCGATTTGTTTAGGCGGAAAATTCACCACGCCCATAACTTGTTTTCCCACCAGTTCTTCAATCGAATACAAATCAGTAATTTGCGCACTAGACTTCTTGACCCCAATATCTTCACCGAAATCTACTTGCAATTTATAAGCGGGATTTCGCGCTTCTGGGAAGGGCTCCGCTTTAATTATCGTACCTACACGAAGTTCTACCGCCTGAAACTGTTCCCAGGTAATTTGTGCCATTGTCTACACCTTTTAATGCAATGAGTGATAACAGAATAGTGAACCTAAACTGAACACTTTTCGTTTAAATTAAAAACCAAACCATTGATATTCAAAAATATTTTGTAACAACGATTCTTAGTGCGAATTAGTCTAAAGTTGCAACGCAATACTATCAGTTAGGGTCTAATCTTAATAATGAAGCGCTAAAAAGTTTTCCATGTTGGAGGTTTATCATGGGTATATTCGAACATTACCAACAACGATACGAAGCTCACAAAGAAGAAGAGTTCACTATCCAAGAATACTTGGAGCTTTGTAAAAAAGACAAATCGGTTTACGCCAACGCAGCCGAAAGGCTTCTCCAGGCGATTGGCGAACCAGAACTAATAGACACCTCAACCAGCCCCGCTCTGAGCCGCATATTCTCAAATCGTGTTATTTCACGTTATCCGGCATTCAGTGACTTTTATGGTATGGAAGAGTCCATCGAACAAATAGTCTCCTACCTAAAGCACGCCGCACAAGGTCTGGAAGAGAAAAAACAAATTCTCTATTTACTTGGCCCTGTGGGTGGCGGTAAATCATCGCTGGCAGAAAAACTCAAAGAGTTAATGCAGAAGGTACCTATCTATGTGTTAAAGGATAGCCCAGTAAATGATAGCCCCTTGTGCGTGTTTGACGTCAACGAAGACGGCGAACTGTTGGACAAAGAGTTCGGTATCGCCAAACGCTACCTCAAGACCATTATGTCGCCTTGGGTGCGCAAGCGATTACACGAATACAACGGCGATATAAGCAAGTTCAAAGTAGTCAAAGTCTACCCTTCAATACTCGACCAAACCGGCATCGCTAAAACAGAACCTGGCGATGAAAACAACCAGGACATTTCATCCCTCGTGGGTAAAGTCGATATTCGACGTTTAGAGGACTTTGCGCAAAACGACCCAGATGCCTATAGCTATTCAGGTTCCTTGTGTAAAGCCAATCAAGGCCTGATGGAATTTGTGGAAATGTTCAAAGCCCCCATCAAGGTGCTACACCCACTTTTGACCGCAACGCAAGAAGGTAATTACAACCCGACAGAAGGCTTTTCTGCACTGCCTTTTGATGGTTTGATACTGGCACACTCTAATGAATCTGAGTGGCAGAGTTTCAGGAATAACAAAAACAACGAAGCATTTTTAGACAGGGTTTATATCGTTAAAGTCCCCTACTGTCTGCGCGTGTCTGAAGAAATTAAGATCTATGACAAGCTACTCGTCTCAAGCGAATTATCACAGGCACCTTGTGCGCCCGGCACACTGGAAACCCTTGCGCAATTTAGCGTGCTGTCTCGTTTAAAAGAGCCAGAAAACTCATCCATTTATTCAAAAATGCGGGTTTACGACGGTGAAAGCCTCAAAGACACGGATCCCAAAGCCAAATCATATCAAGAGTACAAAGACTACGCCGGTGTTGATGAGGGCATGGAAGGCTTATCTACTCGCTTCGCATTTAAGATTTTGTCGCGAGTTTTTAATTTCGATCATCAAGAAGTGTCGGCCAATCCAGTGCATCTATTTTACGTACTCGAACGTCAAATAGAGCGCGAACAATTTGCCGGCGAACTGGAAGAAAAATACAAGGAACACCTCAAAGGCTATTTAATCCCTAAATACGTAGAGTGTATTGGTAAAGAAATTCAAACGGCGTACTTGGAATCTTACTCGGAATACGGACAAAACCTGTTCGACCGCTACGTCACTTATGCGGATTTTTGGATCCAAGACCAAGAATACCGCGATCCTGAAACCGGGCAGCTGTTCGACCGTGAAGCCTTAAACGCCGAGTTGGAGAAAATTGAAAAACCGGCAGGTATCAGTAATCCCAAGGACTTTAGAAACGAAATCGTCAACTTTGTGCTGCGCGCCAGAGCGAAACACGAAGGCAAGAACCCGTCCTGGACCAGCTATGAAAAGCTGCGTACTGTGATTGAAAAGAAAATGTTTTCAAACACCGAGGACTTACTTCCGGTAATTTCCTTCAACACGAAAAGCTCTGCAGATGACCAGAAAAAACACGATGACTTTGTTAAGCGCATGGCAGAAAAAGGGTATACCCAAAAACAAGTACGGCTTTTATGTGAATGGTATTTGAGAGTCCGGAAATCCACCTAAATCAACAGATTAGGAGCAGGATATGGGACATTTCATAGACCGGCGATTAAACAGCAAAGGTAAAAGTACTGTCAACCGACAGCGCTTTATCCGACGCTATAAACAGCAAATAAAAAAAGCCGTCTCTGACGCAATAAGCGAGCGCAGTGTCACTGACATTGATTCCGGAGAACAGGTTAGCATTCCGACGCGCGATATTTCGGAGCCCATCTTTCACACGGGCAAAGGTGGCCGTCGCGAGCAAGTTCACCCCGGTAATGATCAATTCGCACCTGGCGATAAAATCCCCCGCCCGCAGCAGCAAGGCGGTGGTCAAGGCGCCGGTGACGGCGACGCCAGTGATTCTGGTGAAGGCCAAGACGATTTTGTCTTCCAAATTTCAAAAGACGAATACCTCGACCTCCTTTTTGAGGACTTGGAACTGCCAAACCTTAAAAAGAATCAGCTTGATAAATTAGTGCAATATCAAACCTATCGAGCTGGTTATCAAACCGACGGCGTGCCCAGCAACCTAGATATCGTGCGCAGTTTGAAAGGTTCTGTCGCCAGGCGCATAGCGCTAAATTCAGGGCGTAAAAAACAACTGAAAGAGCTTGAGGCCGAGTTGCAGTCATTGCTTAATGATAAGCATGACCATCAGCTGCGCATTCTTGAGTTGGAAAAGGAAATTGCGGAGCTGAAAAGGAAAATCGCTAAGGTGCCGTTTATCGATACCTTTGACCTGCGCTTTAGAAATTACGAAAAACGGCCCCTTCCCACCAGCAAAGCCGTCATGTTTTGTTTGATGGATGTGTCAGGTTCAATGGATCAGGCAACAAAAGACATGGCAAAGCGATTCTATATATTGCTTTATCTGTTCCTTACTCGCACCTACAAAAATGTCGATGTGGTTTACATTAGGCACCACACGCAGGCAAAAGAAGTAGATGAACAAGAGTTCTTCTACTCCCAGGAAACCGGCGGCACCATTGTCTCTAGCGCGCTAAAACTGATGCAGCAAATTGTCGCTGACCGTTATGACAGCAGCGAATGGAACATCTACGCCGCTCAGGCTTCAGACGGTGATAACTGGGCAGATGATTCTCCCCTTTGTACCGACATTTTAGCCAAGCGGTTGTTACCTGCCGTACGCTATTTTTCTTACATTGAAATCACCGAGCGACAGCATCAGAGCTTGTGGCGCGAGTATAAAAAACTGGAAGAAGTGTATGAAAACTTTGCTATGCAACACATTCGCAAAGTGGAAGACATTTACCCCGTATTCCGAGAGCTATTTAAAAAGAATACAACCAAGTCTCAAGGAGCAGCCTAGTGGTAGCAGGCAAAAAGAAGCAGGTAAAAACTCAAGCTTTGGATGATGGGCCAGATTGGACGTTTGACTTGCTTGAGCAATACGAGTCGGAAATCAACCGCGTCGCTAAAATTTACGGCTTAGACATCTATCCCAACCAGATTGAAATCATTACAGCTGAGCAAATGATGGACGCTTACGCCAGCGTGGGTATGCCAATTAACTATACACACTGGTCTTACGGCAAAAAATTCATCTCCACAGAGCAGAATTACCGCCGTGGCCAAATGGGGCTGGCATACGAAATTGTTATCAACTCCAATCCGTGCATTGCTTATCTCATGGAAGAAAACACCATTACTATGCAGGCGCTGGTAATGGCGCATGCCTGCTACGGACATAATTCGTTTTTTAAAAACAATTATTTATTTAAAACCTGGACCGACGCCAGCTCCATCATCGATTACTTGGTATTTGCCAAAAACTATATTGCCAAATGCGAGCAGAGATACGGGATTACCGAAGTTGAAAATATTCTCGACTCCTGTCATGCCCTGAGCAATTACGGGGTAGACAGATACAAACGCCCGCAAAAAATATCTATTCAGCAAGAACGCGAACGCCAAGAAGAGCGCGAAGCTTACCTGCAGTCGCAAGTAAACGAACTGTGGCGTACCCTACCGGAAAGCGCTATTCACAACCAACCAAAAAAAGAGCGTTTTCCCAAGGAGCCACAAGAGAACCTGCTTTATTTTATTGAAAAAAGCGCGCCACTTTTAGAGCCTTGGCAACGTGAACTGGTGCGAATTGTGCGTAAAATATCTCAGTATTTTTATCCGCAAAAACAAACACAAGTGATGAATGAGGGATGGGCTTGCTTATGGCACTATCACATTCTTAACCACTTGTATGACGAGGGCAAAGTCACCGACCGTTTCATTATGGAATTTTTGCAAAGCCATACTAGCGTGGTGATGCAGCCCGAATATAACAGCCCCTATTACTCAGGAATAAACCCCTATGCGCTGGGTTTTAATATGTTTATGGACATCAAGCGCATCTGCCAAGAGCCCACCGACGAAGACAAAGCCTGGTTTCCTGAAATAGCCGGAAGAGATTGGTTGGAAACGGTACATTTTGCGATGCAAAATTTTAAAGATGAGAGCTTTATCAGCCAGTTCTTATCACCAAAGTTAATGCGTGAATTTAAGTTCTTCGCGGTTGAAGACGACGAGAAGCAAAACCACTTGCACGTATCAGCCATTCACAATGAATCTGGCTATCAACAGATCAGAGAAAAGCTCTCGGCACAATACAACTTGAGTAATCTCGAACCCAACATTCAAGTTTATAACGTCGATATAAGAGGCGACCGATCTCTGACCCTGCGCTATGTGCCGCAAAATGGTATTCCACTGGCCAAAAGTAAAAAAGAAGTAATGCGACATTTACACCGACTCTGGGGCTTTCCAGTAGTACTAGAAGCACAGGAAGAGGGTCTATCGCCATACGTGTTGGAGCGCTGCCCGTCTGAATAACCTAAATGCCTTTTGGTTATTAGAGCCTGTTGGTCTTTGCGGCATAAGTTTTGTTCAATCTGAGTACTTTCTGAGCGCGGCATTGCTTTGCAGGCCTAGTGGGCTAAGTCAAAAAGCAATAACAAAGAGCAGGAGGCGCTCAGGAAGAACCCTTCGGGCAGCGCTTGTTTGCTATTTCTACTGCGTTATCGCCTTTTTATGTAGAGCAACTACACTACAAAGACTCTGCCTTGT
>WKFJ01000021.1 GCA_014872785.1 Alteromonadaceae bacterium | reverse complement strand
TTCGTCAATCTCGAAGTAACCTTCAAGACACAATTAGAATAAGGTGAGTTGACCGATAAGCCGCTGCTCGTATGGTTAGTCCGTCGTGGACAATCATTAGACTGATTGTCCATCATCAATCTCGAAATAACCTTCAAGACATAATTAGAATGAGGTGAGTTGACCGATAAGCCGGGTTCTGTCGTGGACAATCATTCATCTAGGCTAACAATCACTCGTTAGCTCAAGCAACCTACCCGATTCCAGCGCGGGTCACGCCTTATGGAATCCTATTTGGTCTTGCTCCGGATGGAGTTTACCTCGCCACATACTGTTACCAGATGCGCGGTGCGCTCTTACCGCACCCTTTCACCCTTACCCTACTACCTTTTTAGTATTCAGTTTAATACCCTGGTGTATTACTAAGTACTAAAAAGGTAGCAAGGCGGTCTACTCTCTGCTGCACTTGTCGTCGGTTTTCACCGCCCAGATGTTATCTGGCATCCTACCCTTTGGAGCCCGGACTTTCCTCCCCACTAGCAATCTAGCGCGGCGATTGTCTGGTCAACTCCAAGACATTTTACTTTATCCATGCCCAACGAAAAAGCGCTATTTATTTTTGATTCGTTGGAAAAGCTAAGTTTTAGTTTCAAATAGAGCGAAATCAACTACTTATGTAATTTTGTAAAAGCTGGTCTACAATGTAATGTTATAGAAATTGGGCTTTGGATACGGCGATAGGTTTTATTAATGCAGGGAAAAATGGGTGACTCGAGTCATACTCGCACGATCAAGTCGTTTATCACTCGAATTCAGGAACATTCAATTGTTAAAGACTCTCTTTACGAGTCTGCTATCCAATATTTTGAAAGCCTGCCAGAGCATGACAAAAAGATTGCCTTCGCCGAAGCACAAATAGCCGATGCACAAGACGCATTAGACCAATGTGAAAATACGGGTAAAAAAGCGCAACTAGAAGACAAAGTCAATAAACTGAAATCGCACCTAATCGATATTCAAAAAGAGATTGACGCAGAACGTCTAGTTCGACTGGAAAAGGCCACTCAACTAGCAATGGATATCATGCATGAGGTTCAAGGCAAATCTCCGGCGGAAATGGACGTTAATATCGCTAGGTTTCTCGGTACACTACTGCTTATATCGCCTACAGAAGGCAAGCAAATAGCTAAAATAAATCAAAAACATAAACACCTATACAAGGCTGTACTAACAATAAAGCTGATGCATCATTTAGTCGAGCAAAATGCGCTAAGGCACGATTTTGTGAAGAAAAAATATCAGCAGCATCAAAAGTTTTTAATCGATAAGGGATATGAAGCCATTGATGATTCTCCTTTTAGAAAGGATGTAGAAATACCCGTTATCATCGCTGCGCTTTGCCAAGATATCGGACAATTCCATCCAGATGCACAGTTAATACTCAAAGGCGAGGAAGGCGACCAAGACGAATTTAGAATGCTGGATAAGGAAGACCGCAACAACTTATTAAAAATCAACTATACCCAAACGTTGAAGTTCGTTACCCACGGTTTGGGAATGGATAGATATCGCGGCAATAGCAAAGAAGAAAAAATAGAGTATCATCAGAATGAAAAAGACAAGCTAACATTTGTTCGTGACTTACTTAAACAGTCAGTCAATCCTGGCGATGGTATTGGCAACTTACTCAAAGTCCCCCAAGTATATTGCTCAGTCGTATTATCAACCAAAGCTAACTATGCTTACGACGCATTGCCCAGAGTTAACGTTGTCATGGAAAAAGGCGCTGAGGTAGGTGCTTACAATAAAAAGGTGAGCCAAACACTGATGTCAATTCTTGGTATTTTTCCTCAGGGCTTTGGTATTGCATACATTCCAAAAGACGGAGATGGCTTTGATCTAGACCGCTATGAGTACGCCATCGTCAACAAACTGTATCCTCCGAATATCGAAACACCAATCTGTAGAGTGGTTACCCGAGGTTTGACCTTTAATACTGTATCTATCAATAACGTAATCAGTAAAAGCAATAACCTGTTTTACAACAATACCCGCAACAAACTAGAAAAAATGAGTAAACAGCGGTTACAGGAAATATTGATGTCGCTGAGTTCGAACTTTGAAGAACGTCGCAATCAAGACCTCATTCCTTCATGTTGGCATCCACACGATTTCTTTGGTACACCGCGCGCCCAAAACCTTTGGAATAAAGCAGATACACAGAAAAACTAAAAAACGACTATTTTCCCGCTAATTCCAATCCCACTTTGTACAAGTCGTTTTTCTTTACGCCAGTGTGTTGCGCTGCAATGGCAGCCGCTTTTTTCAGGGGTAATTCTGTCATCAAGAGCGTTAACAAATGAATACTCTCCGCTGGTAAAGCATCATCGTCATTTTTGGCTGGTTCAATTAACAACACAAACTCGCCCTTGGTTCTTGCAGGCTCTTCGTTTAGCCAGCTCAATACGGTTTCACTGTTACCGCTAACGAAGGTTTCGAAATTCTTAGTTAACTCTTTTGCCAATACAATTTGCCTGTCGTGCTGGAGCACCTCAACCATTGACGTCAAGGTATCCACCACCCGACGTGGCGCCTCGTAATAAATACTAGTGCAATGGCGCTGTTTCAGCGATTCCAGTTCCTTAGTTTTAGCTACCGCCTTAACGGGTAAAAAACCACAAAACTGGAACTTATCGGTCGCTAATCCTGCAGCGCTAAGGGCAGCGATCACAGCGCATGCGCCCGGTATTGGGCTTACCTTTATCCCAGCCTCTCTTGCAATGCGAACAATGTGATAACCAGGGTCGCTAATTAATGGCGTACCTGCATCAGAAATAAGTGCAACATGTTTGCCAGACTGTAATTGTTCAACAAACCATTTTGCTTTTTGCGTTTCATTGTGTTCATGCAAGGCAACTAGTTTAGTATCAATGTTGAGATGCTGCATGAGCTTACCGCTGTGCCTGGTGTCCTCTGCCGCAATGACATCCACATCAGCCAACACAGAGATAGCTCTTTGGCTTACATCTGATAAATTACCAATGGGTGTGGCGACAATGTATAAAACGCCCGACTCACTCATTCATTGTTCCCGTACATGTTGTGTTATACCGGCCATCATTTTAAACTAAATGCCCTACGAATACTTGGCCAATGGAGACTAAATTACGGATGAGCAATTACTTTGTTAGAATTCTCATTGTCGCGATTTGTCTTGTACTACAAGCATGTAGCTCAGCCCCTAAAAAAACAACCCGAACAGTGACTTCTGAGCCGGTTCTCCCAAGTACTCAAATCCAACAACAAACTAGCCTCGAATTACTCCAAGCAGTAAACCCTGAAAATGAAACAAATGAGGTCCTCAATGGGTTGCTTGACGTCGTTGAATCTGAAGCACGCCAAAATTGCAACACAGCCATACAACTTATCGATATATTGCAAAAAGCGTCTCTTAACACAACACAAGAGAACCGAAAAAACTGGTACCTTGCAGGTTGCTTAGCGCAAGGAAAAGAATACGCAACAGTCATTACCTTGCTCTCCCAGCTCAAAATTGCGCCCCAGTGGCGTGAACAATATGATCAGTTGTTGTACGACGCCTTTTTGGCTACTAAAAAATGGAAATTAGCGGCGGAAGCGCTCTACAGACTACCGGGAGAGGAACTAGAAAAAGCTCAGCAAATTTGGAATTTGCTGGAAAACCTAACGAATGAAGAATTAATTGCGGCTAGACAAGAGATTAGCAACTTAACGCCATATCTTAATCTTTTAGAGATTCAGCGCAATTTCGTATCTCCACAAGAACTGCGTATGGGCATTAATCAGTGGCAGTCTATGCACCAAGGACATCCGTTTGCTGTAGCGCTCCCTACTTCACTTGCTAACATAGTTTCACTTGTGCCAGATAACCCAATGAATATTGGCGTTATCTTGCCATTGTCCGGCCGTTACAAAGAACAGGGCGAAGCAACTAAGCAGGGGATTTTAATGGCAACAATGGCTACGGGCTTTTCCAGTGATCATAAGATGACATTCTTTGATTCAAATGATGAGCAAGAACTGGTCAGCGAGAATATGGCAGATCTTCAGCTTGTAATCGGTCCTTTACTTAGAGAAAACATAGATATCGTTGGGCAATTAATACCGGCGGGTGTCCCCTTGCTAAGCCTAAACCGAAACGAAACCGCTGAGAACAGTGGGAACAGTGAGAACAGTGAGAACAGTGAGAACAGTGAGAACACCAAAAAGAATATATTCTATTTATCTTTAGCGCCAGAGGATGAAGCACAACAGATTGCGAACTATTTACAGCATATAGGCAAAACCTCACCGCTTGTAATTGCGTCGTTGTCAGGCAGCTATCAACGCATGTCGGACGCCTTTAGTCAAACTTGGGATGAGGTGTCTGAGCTACCCGCTGAAATATTGAGCTTTGACAATACAAGCGACTTGAGAAAGGCAATAGCTGAAGCACTTGATATCGAAGAGAGTAAATCTCGAATCAATCAGATTAAAGCGATGACTAATGTTGAAGTGCATGCCATGGAGCGCAACCGCCGAGACATAGATGCAATCGTTATTTTTGCCAGTGCTGCCCAAACCATTTTAATTAATCCCATTATTGAGTCGAGTATTAGCCCTTTTGCTGAGATAATTCCGGTTTATGCGTCTTCGCGTAGTTTCAGCCAAAGACTCAACAAAAACGGGCTTCGCGACCTGCGAAATTTGCAGTTTATCGAGATGCCATGGATGCTACCATCTCGCGAATTTAACTATCTGCAAAATAAAAGCAAAGAGCTTTGGCCTAATCGTTCGGATAGTCACAATCGATTGTTCGCATTGGGTTACGATGCAGTTAACCTAATTCCAAGAATCCGCTATTTATCTGAACTAAAAAATCAGACATTTGCAGGAATGACAGGCACTTTAGTGTTAAATGAGCGCAACGAAAGCGTGCGCACACTGCGCTGGGCATCTATAGAAGAAGAGCAAGTCAGCGTTGCGCTGGATTAGTGGCCTTAGAGCCCGGATAAATGGAGTATTAGCAGAGCGCAAAGCGCTAGTTTATTTGCAGAAACATGGCTTAACCCTGATCGAAAAGAATTATTCCTGCAGAGTAGGTGAAATAGATTTGATAATGAGAGAAGCTGAAACATTGGTTTTTGTCGAGGTTAAATCTAGACAAAGTGATAATTACGGTACATCCGTAGAGTTTGTGAATGGTAACAAAGTCAGTAAAATCAAAAGAGCCATCGCAAACTATTTTGCGAAGAAGAATATAAACCCAGCAATGATAAGTTACAGAATTGATGTGGTTGGACTAGATGAAGGTGAGGTAACCTGGATCAAGTCTATTTAGTCAACCAATAACCCTTAAGTGAAAAGCAATAGACCCGTTTATGATAGAACAAATAAAAGCCAACTTTACCGAAAGTATTCAAACCAAAATCTCAGCGATGGAAGTGCTACCAGAACCCATCTTCAGAGCCGGACAGATGATGGTTAACGCACTTATGAACGGCAACAAAATACTATGTTGCGGTAACGGTGGTTCGGCAGGCGATGCCCAACACTTTTCCTCGGAATTATTAAACCGTTATGAGCGTGATCGTCCTAGTTTACCTGCGATCGCTATTACAACAGACCCTTCAACCATGACATCTATTGCCAACGATTACAGCTATGACGAAGTCTTTTCTAAACAAGTAAGAGCATTGGGTCAGCAAGGCGATATTTTGCTTGCTATTTCGACGAGTGGGAATTCTAGAAATGTTATTAAGGCGATGGAAGCCGCTGTTAGCAGAGACATGACTATTGTTGCATTGACAGGCCGCGATGGCGGCGAAATGGCTGGTTTGTTGAGTAATAATGACGTTGAGATACGCGTACCATCAAATAGAACAGCACGTATACAGGAAGTCCACCTTTTAGCCATTCACAATCTTTGTGAAGTAATTGACGATAGTCTGTTCCCCGCTCACTAAATTTTACTAAGGAAGTATAATGCGTTTATTGATTGCTGTTGTTATTGTTGTCATCACCCAAGCGCTAAGTGGTTGTGCAGCCGTTGTTGTCAGTAGCGCAGCAGTAGGCGCACTATCGGTCAATGAAGACCAACGCAGTCTCGGCATGCAGCTGGATGATACGACCAATGCGTCAAAACTAAGCCGCGCACTGAGCGAGGATTCAGATCTTGATGAGCACGCTCGTATAAACGTACACCTATATAACAATTCTGCACTATTGGTTGGACAAGCCCCGACGAAGACCCTGATCATTCGAGCAGAAAACATCGCCAAAAACACCCTGTCTCTTAATAAACTGCATAATCAAATAAGACTGGGCTCACCCACAGCCGCAACCACAAGAGCCCATGACGTATGGTTGAAGTCCAAAATCGTGGGCAACTTGCTCTCTGACAAGACGGTCAATTCATTACAAATAGACGTTATTGTCGAAGATTCAGAAGTCTTCTTGATGGGAATTGTAGATAATAATCAGGCCAGTAAGATTGTCGAGATCGTCAGAAATATCGACGGCGTCATCAAGGTTGTCAGTATATTCGAAATCCAATAACGCTAAGCACTAGGTTGCACAGCTATTAAGAAAGCGCATATTTTGCTACGCGTACGCTGGTGATGATGGTAAAAACGGTGAGTAACACCAATATCAGACTAATTAGCTGCCAGAAAAAATTGAGTATTGCGTATTTAATTCGTTTAAACAGACCCTTTGTGGGCACTTCCGATAAGCTGTCACGAACTTGCACGCCAGAGGTTATCGCGAATAAAACAAAGCACCACGCGCTCAAAAGAGCTACCAGAGGAAGATAATGATCGTTTTGGGCGTCGGCGAAAAGTAGCAGCCAAGTACAAACAAGTGCAAAACTAACTCCCAAAAAAGACAATACATGTCTAAAAGGCAACAGTGTTAGGGAGATTCGTTCTACCAACTTGAACACTGGCCTGTGTCCCCTTTTTACCGCTATTTAACGATCTTAAGTGTAGGTTTACCTTTTTTGCCTGTGGGAGGCTTAGGGTCTGGTGTTTCAGGGGGCTCATCGTCGCTGGTATCGACGGCACTAAGCCCCTTGCTTTCCGGTTTTTCCGATTCGTCTTCGAGTTGCGGTGTCGAAGATTCAATATCTTCTTTCGGAAACATTGTTCCCGCCCCGTTTTCCCTGGCGTAAATGGCTAAAACACTCGAACAAGGAATAATAAGATGACGTGGTACACCTGAAAAACGTGCATCGAACTCAATATCTACGCCCCCTAGTTGCAAGTTGCCACATGCACTAGGTGAAATGTTTAAGACAATCTGACCATCCTTCACATGTTCCGGTGGAACCACAACACCTTCTTGGCTGGCATCAACCACCAAATGGGGGGTTAGATTGTTATCAACGATCCAGTCGTAGTAAGCCCGTATAAGATACGGGCGATTTGAGCTCATGTTTTTCATAATCAACTACAGTGGATTGTGGATCTCACGTTCTTGATCAGTCAAAGACGCAGTGAATGATGCTCTTTCGAATACGCGATTCATGTAGTTTTTCACTTCGCGGCTTCCTGCACCATTCAATTCAATACCAAACTGAGGCAAACGCCACAATAATGGCGCTAGGTAACAATCTACCAAGCTGAATTCTTCGCTCATAAAGTATGGTTGCTCAGCGAATACTGGCGCCAATGCCAAAATTGACTCCCTGAGCTCGTTACGCTTAGCCTCAACATCGCCTTCGCCTTTCAGAATGGCTTCGGCTAAAACATACCAGTCTTGTTCAATACGGTGCATCATTAAACGGCTTTGGCCGCGCGATACTGGGTAAACAGGCATTAGTGGCGGATGAGGAAATCTCTCGTCAAGATATTCCATAATGATGTGGGAATGGTACAGGACTAGCTCGCGATCAACTAAAGTCGGCACAGTACCGTAAGGGTTTAGATCTAACAGATCTTCTGGCAAGTTGTTAGGATCAACGTAGTTAATCTCTACGCCTACACCTTTTTCTGCGAGTACAATACGTACCTGATGGCTATAGATATCAAGTGTATCTGAAAACAACGTCATTATAGAACGCTTATTAGTGGCTACTGCCATCAATATTCCTCCAATCTAAGTGCAATTAAGCTTTTCAACACTGCTGTGCCAGTATCGAATTTCCACACTAAGGGTATGCCCAAATTCAAACGCGACATTTTAGCATTAAACTCATAAATTGCATTGCTCAATTTCGCCAAATTGATGAAATTATTTGCAATTTACCAATTCAAACAAGACATGCTGTCCAATTAACCTAAGTAGCACCCATAAAAAAGGCACCCGATGGTGCCTTTTTTAATGTTTACGTGCTAGTGCACTTCTCTCCAGTAATCTTTCTTCAATAAATATACGAAGACGAAGAATACCAAGATAAATACGAGGACCCATTTACCGAGAGCTTCACGCTCAAGCTTCATAGGTTCGCCGGTGTACACTAGGAAGTTAACCATATCAAGCACGAATTGGTCGTACTCGTCGGGGCTAAGTTCACCAGAGCCATCGCTCTTCAAGCCCACATAACGTTTAACCATTTCACCGTCAACCATACGCTCTTCATAAGTCTCGCGAGTTACGCCTTGCAACTCTTCTAGAACGTGTGGCATACCCACATCTGGGAATACCTTATTGTTTACGCCGAAAGTTTTGCTCTCATCCACATAGAAGGTGCGCAAATAGGTATACAACCAATCAGCACCGCGTACGCGAGCAACCAATGTCAAATCAGGTGGTGGTGCACCAAACCATTTGGCACCCGATTCACCTGGCATGGCGTTATACATATGATCAGTTACTTTTTCACCAGTAAACTGAAGATACTGTTCACCTAACTCATCTGGAATACCAAGGTCAACGAAGGTGCGCTGATAACGTTGGTATTGCATTTGGTGACAACCCATGCAGTAGTTCATAAAACCCGCAGCACCACGCTGTAGTGAAGCTTTGTCGCTTAGGTCATACTCGGCCTTATCCAATGGATAGTTGCTACCCGCTGCAAAAGCTAATGCAGGCATCAATAACGAAAGTATTAAAATTATCCGTTTCATTTGGTTACCCTCGCTGGCAATGGCTTAGTCTTTTCGTGTTTGCTGTACAAAAACAGGGCGACAAAGAAGCCAAAGTACATAACCGTTGCATATTGAGACGCTGTAATTTTCCAGTTTTCTTGCGGTGTACCACCTAGATAACCTAAGAAGATAAACACGATTGCAAAAACGATCAGGTTCCACTTGTGCAAGCCACTTCTATAACGCCAGGAGCGCACTTTACTTCTGTCCAACCAAGGTAGAAGGAACAGCATAATAATGGCCGCGAACATTGCAATAACACCGAACAGTTTATCTGGAACAGCTTTCAGAATCGCGTAGAACGGAGTGAAGTACCAAACAGGGAATATATGCTCAGGTGTTTTCAGCGGGTTAGCGATTTCGAAATTTGGTCGCTCAAGGAAGTAGCCGCCCATTTCAGGATTGAAGAACATGACATAGCTGAATCCAGCCAGGAAGAAACAAAACGCGACTAAGTCTTTCAACACAATGTGTGGGAAGAAAGGTACTACATCATCGACAATATCGTATTTGCTAGTGTAGTACTCGTGAATAGTATATTTGGTCTTCTCATCTTCAGATAAAGAGCCCTTGGGCTTCTTCACATCAATGCCGTCTGGGTTGTTCGAGCCTACTTCGTGCAATGCAACAATGTGCAAGAACACTAAAATCACGATAACCAACGGTAAAGCAATAACGTGTAATGCAAAGAAACGGTTAAGTGTTGCGCCAGAGATAACATAGTCACCTTGGATCCAAACTACCAAATCAGGTCCAATCACTGGAATTGCACCAAACAAGGATACGATTACCTGTGCACCCCAATAAGACATTTGTCCCCACGGCAATACGTAACCCATAAATGCTTCAGCCATAAGCGCAAGATAAATACACATACCGAATACCCAGATTAATTCTCTCGGTTTCTGGTACGAGCCATAAATCATCCCGCGGAACATATGCATATATACGACGATAAAGAACGCTGACGCGCCCGTAGAGTGCATGTAACGCAGCAACCAGCCGTAATCCACATCACGCATGATGTATTCAACAGAAGCAAATGCGCGTTCTGCAGATGGTTCGAAGTTCATCGTCAACCAAATACCAGTTACGATTTGGTTTACCAGAACGATAGTCGCCAAAAATCCAAACACATACCAAAAGTTCATATTTTTCGGTGCTGGGTATTGTAGAGCGTGCATGTTTGCTACACGCATCATTGGAATTCGATATTCAATCCAATTCAGAAGATTTTGCCACATGTTATGCCGCCTCCCCTTCAGAACCGATAATCAACGTCGTGTCATCGACATATTGATACGGTGGTACAACCAAGTTTAATGGTGCAGGTACGCTTTGGAAAACACGACCGGCCATGTCGAACTTAGAACCGTGACAAGGACAGAAAAAGCCCTCTGGAACACCTTCAACAAACTCTTCAAATGCGCCGTCTTTTAAGTGCTGTGGTGAGCAGCCTAAGTGTGTACAAACACCTACTAAAACCAAGTATTCAGGTTTCAATGAACGATGTCTGTTCTGGGCAAACGCGGGTTGTTGTTCTTCTAATGACTCTGGATCGCTCAGCTGGTCTTCAACACTAGCTAGGCTGTCCAAGAGTTCTTGCGTTCTTCTTACGATCCAAACTGGTTTTGAGCGCCATTCAACGCGCATCATCTGGCCTGGTTCTAATTTACTGATATCAACTTCCACGTCAGCACCGGCGGCTTTCGCCTTAGCACTGGGGTTCCAGGAAGCTACAAAAGGAACAGCGGCACCAATTGCCCCAACACCACCAACTACACAAGTTGATACTGTCAGGAATCGACGCCGACTATTATCTACGGGCACACTGCTCATCCACTTCACTCCAAAGGTTGGATTTAGCGATTTATAATTTTCACAAAGCTTAACTTAAATTTCTCTTCCAGATTGATTGGGGTCAACTGCACAGGAAAAGTGTTACAAAAGTTATGCGCGGTAATCCGACAAAATGATAAAAGAAAACCCCCACCAAAGACAAGGAATTCATGTATAAAACAATAAATTGCGAGAATTTAATGGGCTTCGGGCGCTTATTATTCGCGAAATGGCAAAGTGTAGGACAAAAATAAAAAAACCCGGCATTGAGCCGGGTTTTTGCAAAACAAGTATAAAACTTAACGTTTTGAGAATTGAGGGCGCTTACGTGCTTTGTGAAGACCCACTTTCTTACGTTCAACGCGACGAGCGTCACGAGTAACGAAACCAGCTTTACGCAATGCAGGGCGCAACGCTTCATCATACTCGATAAGTGCACGAGTGATACCGTGACGAATCGCACCAGCTTGTCCGCTGATACCGCCGCCAGATACTGTTACGTACAAATCAAACTTTTCGGACAATTCAACTAACTCTAGAGGTTGACGAACAACCATACGAGCAGTTTCACGACCGAAGAACTCGTCCAAAGGACGCTTGTTTACAACGATGTTACCAGTGCCAGAACGTAAAAATACACGTGCAGTAGAACTTTTACGACGGCCAGTTCCATAATATTGATTATCAGCCATTAGTTATGCTCCTTAAATGTCTAACACGGTTGGTTGTTGAGCAGCGTGCTTGTGCTCAGCACCCGCGTAAACTTTTAATTTGCGGAACATAGCACGACCCAAAGGACCTTTCGGTAACATGCCTTTAACCGCTTTTTCCAGAATCATTTCAGGTTTGTGAGCTTGTAACTTCTCGAAGTTAGTCTCTTTCAAACCGCCTGGATAACCAGTGTGGCGGTAGTACATCTTGTTTGCCGCTTTGTTACCAGTCACAGTCAATTTCTCTACGTTTACAACAACGATGTAATCACCGGTGTCAACGTGAGGCGTATATTCTGGCTTATGCTTACCGCGTAAACGCGAAGCAACCTCAGTTGCTAAACGTCCTAAAGTTTTGTCAGTGGCGTCTACCACGAACCATTCACGTTTTACCGTTTCTGGCTTTGCTACAAAAGTTTTCATTAATCTTTACCCAAAGACTTAAATTGTTATGTCAGCACCGGCCTTTTGCCGTGCTATTGCCTTAGATTGAACTGTTTGCCCCTTCGAGCCGGTTCAATTGCGGAACTTCCTTTGTTGCCGTAACTGGGCAGGGCACGCATTATACACGTTCGATGTTAAATTGCACGCTTAAATTTTGGGCAAAACGAAAATAAAGCCAATCCGCCAGCTATTACTAGGGCAGATGTTGGCGAGCTAAGTAATCCATCGACTGCATTTCCTGCAAACGGCTACGACATCGGCGAAACTCAAAGCTCAAAGTTCCTTCTGCGTAAAGCTCTTCAATGGGAATGTCAGCTGAAATAATAAGCTTCACATTCCGCTCGTAGAATTCATCTACCATTGCAATAAAACGCCTTGCTACATCATCGACAGCTTGGCTCATTTGTGTGACGTTAGCCAATAAAACCGAGTGGTAGCAACGACTTATTTCCATATAATCCGTTTGGCTACGCGGTCCGCCGCAAAGTTCTGTGAACTCGAACATCACCACACCATCGGCATTTCTAATGGCAGAAACCGGCCTGCCGGCAATTTCCAAAGTTTGGTCATACTCGCAAGATTCAGGAGCAAGCTGACTAAAATACTTATGCAAATTTGTGTTAGCTACCTCATCCAACGGATGATGATAGATTTCAGCCTGTTCTAATGTCCGCAATCGATAATCAACGCCGCTATCTACATTCACTATGCGTGTATTTTGATTCAACAAATCGATGGCTGGCAAAAACCGAGCGCGCTGCAAACCATTGCGATATAGACCATCTGGTTCAATGTTAGACGTCGCTACCAGAACAATTCCATTGGCGAAAAGTTCTTCTAATAATGTTCCCAAAATCATGGCATCGGTTATGTCAGATACAAAAAACTCATCGAAACATATAATGTCGGTTTCATCGGCAAAGCGCTTGGCAACAATTTTTAACGGGTCGGTTTTACCTGCTAGATTAGTTAACTCGTGGTGAACTCGATGCATAAAACGGTGAAAATGCACTCGCATCTTTCTGTTTCCTGGCAAACAATCGTAGAAGGTATCAACCAGATAAGTTTTGCCGCGTCCAACGCCCCCCCAAAAATAGATCCCCTGCGCCGTTGGTTTTGTTACGCCTTTACCAAACGCCGATTTTAAACGAACACGCCAGGTTTTCTTTTGCTTCGGATGGGTAAGTTCGTCATACAGTCGCTGAAGTTCCTTTACTGCCTGTTCTTGAGCTGCGTCATATTGAAATTCAGGTGACTTTAGATCCTCCTGATATTTTTCCATAGGCGTCATATTCAGCATGTCGACGATGATCCTTACTTTTCACGTTTGCAAATTTTGCTGCGCAGTATAAACCGCACTAAATCAAAAGAGTAGACTCGTGGGCTTGTCTATGAAATGTTCAGACACAACTGGTACAGCTTGGTCTACACTAATAGTGTGATATGCTGACAAAAAATTCAAAGAGGTAGATTATGGATTGGTTAATCGGATTATTATTATTGATAGCGGGCATCGTTATCGGCTTTTTTGTTGGCAAATATCTTTTTGAGCCAAAACAGCAAAACAACGCAGCTGAAGAACAAGAAAAGTCTGAGAAACAGTTATTAGCAGATCAGGCGAATATACATATTGAAGAAGTTCAAAATTTACTTGAGGGCTTTCAACAACAATGTTCACGAATGGCTGAACAAGTGGAGCACTATAAAGCCGTCATAGAAGAAACGAATCAAGAAAAAACTACCAACAACTTAGAGTATTACAATCAGCAAGCCTCATTACATTTGAGAACTAAAAAAACTGATCGTTCAAAACAGTCATCCAAATCTGATTATCAACCGTTAGATTACTCTGAAGGCAGTTCAGGATTGTTTGTTGGTGACAAAAATAAACATTCTGAAACATCTCACGGCTAGAATTTCTGAACTAACACTCTATATATGAGTCTTCAGTTAAGTTCTTAAAATTGGAGTGATATCTAGATATGAATAAAACTGTTCGAATTATTGGCGTTGCAATGACGAGTGCGTTAATGATGCTGGCGTCGGCCAGCAATGCATATGCGGCAATCCCAGGAATCGGCAAAGATAAGTACGGTACCCCTACCCTTGCCCCCATGTTGGAGAACACCACTCCAGCAGTTGTGAGTATCTCAGTTGAAGGTACGCAAAAGATAAGCCAGCGGGTTCCAGACCTTTTTCGTTATTTTTACGGTCCAAACTCACCGAGAGAACAGGTGCAAGAGCAACCGTTCACAGGCTTGGGAAGTGGCGTTATCATTGATGCTGACGAAGGTTATATCGTAACCAACGCACACGTTGTAAATAATGCAGACGAAATTACTGTATCACTCAGTGACGGTAGAGAACTCGACGCGAAAAAAATAGGTGAAGACAAAGATACTGATATCGCCTTGTTGCGTGTGAAAGCGGAAGACTTGGTCGATATTGAACTTGCTGATTCAGACGAGTTAAGAGTTGGTGATTTTGTGGTTGCTATTGGTAACCCATTTGGCATTGGTCAAACAGTAACCTCTGGCATCGTTAGCGCTCTTGGCCGCTCCTCTTCGATAGGTATTAATGCGCTGGAGAACTACATTCAAACTGACGCTGCTATCAATCGCGGCAATTCAGGTGGTGCCTTAGTCAATTTGCGCGGCGAACTTGTGGGTATTAATACCGCGATTGTAGCCCCCACTGGCGGCAACGTAGGCATTGGCTTCGCGATCCCAAGCAATATGATGAAAAGTCTTGTTGACCAGCTCGTACAGTACGGTGAGGTGCGCCGTGGACTGCTAGGTATTAGCGGCGGCAACGTAGACTCTGGCCTTGCAGAAGCAATGGAACTTGACGTAAATAAAGGTGCCTACGTTGGACAAGTAGCTCCCGATTCAGCGGCTCAAAAAGGTGGTCTCGAAGCTGGCGATGTTATTGTTGAAGTAAACGGAAGACCAATCAGCAGTTTCAACGAGCTACGCGCCAAAATTGGTACCTTAGGCGCAGGCGCTGAAGTAGAGCTCGGCATTATCAGAGAAGGTAAAAAGAGAACCGTTTCGGTTGTACTAGACGACTCATCTGAATCGAATGTTGCTGCGCAAGATATTCATCCAGCGTTACAAGGCGCGACTTTCGCCGACGGGGAAACGGTGGGCGGTGATGACGGTATTGAAGTGACTGCTCTCGAAGCGCGTTCTTATGCTGACAGATTAGGCCTAGAGGAAGGCGACGTCATTGTGGGTGTGAACAGAACTCGCGTCACTACGGTCTCTGAATTACGCAGAGCCATTGAAGATAGAGAAGGCGTTATTGCTCTTAACGTTAGACGCGGAAAAGCCGCCATTTATCTGGTTATTCGCTAACACTTGCTAGCTGCTTAGCTAGCAGAATCGAGAATGAAAATAACAGCAGCCCACCTCAGGGCTGCTGTTTTCTTTTGGCAGCCATGCTATTCTTAGAGGTCGATAAAATAGTTAATCGGGCATCCCCTTGCAGAGCGCATTTCAATTTTTAATCAAGTCAGTCATCTTAGGTTTGGTTATTTCCGCTATATTGTTGGTTTTGGTTCCAGAACTTCGTTCGGGCAATGGCTTCAGTGCGCTAACTAGTTCTCAAGATGGGCAAGCCAATGACCGCATTAGCTTCAAGGAAGCCATCAACAAAGCCGCTCCTGCAGTCGTTAACATCTACAGCATGCGCACTGAGACAACCTCAGCTTTGTTCCGCAGAAGAGCCGCAGTAGAGCGCACTAGCCTCGGATCGGGCGTTATCATGAGTTCTAACGGTTATATTCTGACCTGTCTCCACGTTATCCAAGGTGCCGATCAAATCGTCGTGGTATTGAGTAATAATGGCATTGATATGGAAGCGGAATTAATAGGCGCGGATCCAGTTACCGATTTAGCTGTATTAAAGGTCAACTCAGGTAACCTTCCAGCCATACCTCAAATGGAAGAACCCAAAACTGAAGTTGGCGATCTCGTCTTAGCAATAGGCAACCCTTACAACCTAGGGCAAACGGTAACACAAGGTGTGGTAAGTGCCACAGGTCGTTCAGACACAAGTCACCTGCAAGTAATGGGACATCGTAATTTTATCCAGATGGATGCTGCACTTAATGAGGGTAACTCTGGCGGAGCACTGGTAGACAGTAATGGCAACCTAGTCGGAATTAACAATGCGGTCTTTAAAATTGTCGATAGTTCCAATCGCGTAAAAGACGTTCCAGGTGTATTTTTTGCTGTGCCTTACAAGATGGCTAAGAAGGTCATGGACAGTATCATTACTAACGGGCGTGTAGTGCGCGGTTATCTTGGGGTACAAGGTCGCACGACATTGGGTCAGAATGGCTTTGAGATTGATGAAGTTGCGCCCAGAAGTCCGGCTGCATTGGCAAATCTGCGTCCAAGAGACATGGTCATGAAAGTCGATGGTGTTGCGATTGAAGAATCGGCGCAGCTACTAAACCTCGTAACAGAATCTAAGCCGGGAACTGTGCTTAACTTCGAAGTTGTGCGCAATGATACCGTGCTTGAGGTACCGGTAACTATTGTTGAGTTACCGGTAAGCTAACAAACCGTCAGTGTTTTAGGATTTAAGGCGTTTTATATCTGCACCTAACCCACTCAATTTTTCCTCGATGCTCTCATAACCGCGATCTAAGTGATATATCCGGTCAACAATAGTCTCACCCTGTTGAGCCGCTAATGCCGCAATAATCAGGCTTGCAGAAGCTCTAAGATCTGTCGCCATGACCGGTGCACCGTTCAAGATAGATCCACCTTTTGAAACGGCGCTGTTACCTTGTAATTCGATATCTGCTCCCATCCGCTGTAACTCAGGAACATGCATAAATCGATTTTCAAAAATATTCTCGGTTACCACACCAGCGCCTTGGGCAATAGAATTAAGTGCGACAAACTGCGCCTGCATATCCGTAGGAAAGCCAGGGTGCGGTGCGGTTTTGATACTCACCGCCTGTGGTTGAGCCTGCATCATGTCAAGCTCAATCCAGTTGTCACCAGAAGTGATGTGTGCTCCAGCCTGGGTCAGTTTATTGAGTACAGCCTCGAGAGTATTTGGTGCCGCTCTTTCACAACGGATCTTACCCCGTGTTGCCGCGGCAGCCACCAAGAAGGTTCCTGTTTCAATACGATCTGGCAAGACTTCATGTATACAGCCATTCAGTTTTTCCTTGCCTTGAATAACAATGGTGTCTGTACCCGCGCCATTGATTTCGGCCCCCATCGCACTTAAGCAGTGTGCTAAATCGACAATTTCGGGTTCTCGAGCGGCGTTTTCGATAACGGTTTCCCCTTCAGCAAGAGTCGCTGCCATCATTAGGTTTTCAGTAGCGCCCACACTCACCGTATCAAGGAATATCTTACAACCTTGTAATTTACCCGAACACGACGCTCGCACGTACCCGCCATCTACCTCAATATTGGCACCCATTTGCCTTAGGCCATCCAGATGCAGATTCACAGGTCTGGCACCAATCGCACAGCCACCTGGAAGTGACACATTTGCCCGGCCAAATCTAGACAACAAGGGACCGAGCACCAGAATCGAGGCTCGCATAGTTTTCACCAACTCATATGAGGCAGTGTAGTTGTCAATGTTACCCGCTTTCACGTCAACGTCACCATTATCTTGGCGCGTAGTCGTTGCCCCTAGCTCCTTAATCAGAGATAGGCTCGTATTTACATCTCGTAAATCTGGAACATTTTTAAAGATACATTGCTCTTCTGTAAGCAATGATGCTATCAAAATGGGAAGCGCGGCATTTTTAGCACCAGAAATAACAACGGTGCCACTTAGCGGTGTACCACCGCGTATTTGAAGTTTATCCATTAGACAAAAACTCTTAGCAAATCGGGGCGATTATGCTAAATCGGGGAACAAGAGTTTCTTGTCGCGTTGCCACTGCTCTTCTGTGAACGTCTTAATGGTCAACGCGTGAATAGAGCCATCTGCAATCTGGCTGTTAAGGGGTGCATAAACCGCTTGCTGACGTTTTATGCGTGACAATTCAGCAAAACAATCACCAACGGCAATCACTTGAAAGTGTGAGCCGTCACCTTGTACCTTTACAAAGCTGAGCTCAAGAGCCTGTTTAAGAATGTTTTCAATTTCTGTTACTTCCATTACTGCATCCGTAAATGTTTTTACTATTGTAACCCCAATAAGCTTTCAGCGCTGCTTAATTTGCTCAGTTTCACTAACGACTCAGGAACATTATTAAGCGCAATCTGTTGCCCATTTTGGCGGGCAAATTCGAACAGACTAATGAATAAGGCTAGACCCGCAGAATCAATACGCATGGCTTCTGACAAATCCAAAGTTTTTGTGTTCTTAAGTGAAGTTAACAACTGCTTTTCTATGCCTGGCACAGAAGCAATAACAATGTCGCCAGACAGTGACAATACACCGTCTGACAGTTCAAATGTTGGGGGGTGCGCGAGTGTATCAGGCTTCATCTTTATTAAGCGAAATAGACTGATTATTTTTTTCCTTCATCAATTCGATAACCTTGTCGATACCGTCTTGGCGAAGAATGGATTCGAACTCACTGCGCTTGCTTGATACCATGCTGATGCCTTCAGCGACCATATCAAACGCTTTCCATTCATTGGTTTTGCGGCTCTTACGAACATTAAAGGCAATCTTGATGTCAGGACGGCCATCTTCTCTAATAAGTGCGCGCACTGTGACTGCTTTTTTCTTTGAAAAGTCCTTCGCTGGCTCGAAAAATACTTCTTGATCGTCATATTGAGCAAGTGCCACTGCATATGTAGAAATCAGGTATTTTCTAAACTCTTCGAAGTAAACCGGAATGCGATCTTTGGGTGTTGACTTAAAGTACTTACCTAAGACCTTAGCTCCGGCAAACTTATAATCGATATAAGGAAGTAGCTCGGTTTCAACGATCTGTTTCAAAACCTCAGGATTTTCCTTGATTTCTGGCTGTCTCTCTTTGATTTGTGCAAAGGTAATAGTGGCTACCTCTTGCAATAATTTATATGGATCTTGTTTCTCTTGTGCAAACACCGCAAGTGGCAAAAACACAACCAACAATAAAAATCTCTTAAACGCATTCATTTTCTATTTCTCTTCTTACTATTAGTCGTCGCCACGACTAAACAAAAATTGTCCAATCAAATCTTCGAGCACAAGTGCAGATTTTGTGTCCTCGATATAATCGCCGTCTGCAAGCGACTCGATACCGTCGAATGAAAACCCAGGTTGGAATCCTACGTATTGCTCACCTAACAAACCAGAAGTGAGTATAGAAACTGTACTGGTATCAGGAAAACCGCTGTACTCTTGGCTAATAATGAGTTCGACCACTGGCGTAAAATCTTCTGCGTCTAAGTGAATAGAACCCACTCGGCCGATTGTGACACCGCCAACCTTTACCGCAGAGCGCACTTTTAATCCGCCGATGTTATCAAATTTGGCATAGAGTTTATAAGTTGCCCCGCCCCCACTCATGCTTTGGTCGGCAACCTTCAGCGCCAACATCAAAGCAGCAGCGAATGCAAGGCTTACAAACAGTCCCACGCCTATCTCTATTTTTCTCATTCCCATTATTGTTACTCCGTTCCGAACATAAGCGCAGTAAGCACAAAATCTAAACCTAAAACAGCAAGTGACGCATGTACAACGGTTTGCGTGGTCGCCTTACTAATTCCTTCTGACGTGGGCATAGCATCGTAGCCATTGAAGACTGCAATCCATGTCACCACTACAGCAAATACGATACTTTTAATCACGCCGTTCATTACATCGTCATTAAAATCGACAGCAGCCTGCATAATCGACCAGTAGCTACCAGCATCAACACCCAACCAATCTACCCCAACTAAGTGACCGCCCAAAATACCTACCGCACTAAAAATAAGCGCAAGCAATGGCATTGAAAATATACCCGCCCACAATCTTGGGCTAATAACTCTTCTTAGCGGATCAACTGCCATCATCTCAAGGCTGCTTAATTGTTCTGTCGCTTTCATCAAACCAATTTCAGCCGTGAGTGCAGACCCGGCTCGGCCCGCAAACAACAATGCGGTGACGACAGGCCCAAGCTCTCTTAAAAGAGAAAGCGCCACCATAGGTCCTAGACTTTCTTCAGCACCATAGTTAACTAATACAGTATATCCCTGAAGCCCCATCACCATGCCGATAAATAAGCCGGAAACAAGAATGATCAACAGCGATTGTACGCCTACAACGTACATTTGTTTTATAACCAATGGGATAGACTTGGTAGGCTGTGGCTTGGCCACCATTGCTCCCCAAAACAATATTGACGCACGCCCCATCGTGGAGCAGTTATCTATTATTGACCTTCCAATTCTGGCAAAAAAGTCCATAAACTATCCTAAAAAAGCGATTCTTCTAATGACGGAGCAGGATAATGAAATGGTACTGGACCGTCCGCTTTGCCGTTAAGAAATTGTTGTACAAGTGCCGAGTCTGAGTTTCTAATCTCCTCAGAAGTTCCATGACCAATGACCCTTTTATCAGCAATAATATAAATATAATCTGCGATGGTTAGTACTTCTGTTACGTCGTGCGTTACCACCACACTCGTCAAATTTAAGGCGTCATTCAATTCTTTGATAAGTTTAACTAAAACGCCCATGGAAATGGGGTCTTGTCCGGCAAAAGGTTCATCGTACATCACCAGCTTAGGATCGAGCGCAATCGCCCTTGCCAAGGCAGCTCGTCTCGCCATTCCCCCTGACAATTCGCTAGGGAATAATTCAGACGCACCTCTTAACCCCACCGCTTGTAATTTGAGCAACACAATAATTTTTATCAATTGTTCAGACAGCTTTGTATGTTCCCGAAGAGGAAATGCAACATTGTCAAACACGTTCATATCAGTAAACAGAGCACCGCTTTGAAACAACATACTCATGTGTTTGCGACAGTCGAACAAATCCTGTCGATTCATCGATGGAATCGAATTACCCTCGAATAAAATATCACCCGAATCAGGCTTTAGTTGACCACCTATAAGTCTCAGCATAGTAGTCTTTCCTATGCCACTAGGTCCCATAATTGCCGTCGTTTTCCCAGCTTGAATGTTCATGCTGATGTTGTCGTAAATGACTCTGTCACCACGACGAAATGTTATATTGTTGATTTCTACCAAGTTTTTCATGGGTCGCAAGTTTAATGCTGGGAATATTAACGGTTGATGAATTAGCCTAATACAAGCGCGTCATCAAAAACTCTTTTTCTTGTGTGGAACGCTTAATGAGGCTAGTTTATCGCTTTTCAAGTCACTGTTTCAAAATCAAAAAGTAACAAGGTATATTCGATTTTATTGATAATCGCCCATCATAGTACGTTAATTGCGCAATTTTGACAGGCTTTACACTAAGTTTAACTTTTCTTACGAATTATCCGCGATTTAGGGTTGGATGTTCGGTAAATAATACCTATATATAGAAGAATTTATTTTTCACCGCCGGCGAACTCCCCAAATCTATGTTGCTACAAATATCCTTATTCATTGTTGGTTTAGCTCTTTTGAGTTGGAGTGCTGACAGATTCGTATACGGTGCGTCTGCACTGGCTAAAAATGTAGGGATTTCCCCGATGATAATCGGTATGACAATTGTGGCAATGGGATCGTCCGCACCCGAGATAATGGTCGCGGCCACTGCATCAATGGGGGGTACACCTAATACCGCGGTGGGCAATGCGATTGGTTCAAACATTACTAATATCGCGTTAGTTCTGGGCATCACTGCACTCTGTAAGCCTTTGATGGTGGCTTCTGTCACGGTAAAGCGGGAAATGCCCATACTGCTTTTAGTGTCGCTCATTGCTGCTTATTTCCTGAGCGACCTGATGCTCACTCAGGTGGAAGGCATTGTACTGGCCATTCTATTTTTTCTAACAATCGGTGGGTTGACCATGTTATCACTCCATGCCGATCGCAAAGATCCGTACGCTAGAGAAGCAGACGATGAGATTCCATCTAATGTGCCTATGTCTAAGGCGGTTATCTGGGTTGTTGTAGGCATGATTTTATTGCCATTTAGTGCTGATATTATGGTTGACGCTGCAGTTAATATAGCCAAACACTTCGGAATGAGTGACCTGCTAATCGGACTGACTATTATTGCAATAGGAACAAGCCTACCAGAACTGGCTGCGAGCATTGCAGGTGTCATGAAAGGCGAAGACGATTTGGCGCTCGGCAATATAATCGGTTCCAACATCTTCAACATATTAGCCGTTTTGGCAATGCCTGGACTGATTGCTCCGGGAATTATTGATTCTCTTGCTGCAGAACGTGACATGTACGTGATGCTAGGTCTAACATTATTGTTACTGGCCTTTAGTTTCGGTTTCAGAGGCGTTAGAGAGATAACTCGCTGGGAAGGTGGTCTACTTGTCGCAGCATTTTTAGGTTATCAAGTATTGTTATTTAGCTAAAAGAACAGGCCATGACGACAAATGAATTTGTAAGCTCCGCACAACGCGTACTGGATATCGAGATCGAAGCTATCAAAGGTCTTTACGCGAAACTCGACCACAATTTCGTCGAAGCCTGTGAGTTAATAAAAAGTTGCCAAGGAAAAGTGGTGGTGACAGGCATGGGTAAGTCCGGCCATATCGCTAACAAAATAGCGGCCACGTTAGCCAGTACGGGTACACCAGCTTTTTTTATGCACCCTGGTGAGGCAGGCCACGGTGACTTGGGCATGTTGGAACAGCAAGACTTACTTTTAGCGATTTCAAATTCCGGAGAAACATCTGAAGTCTTAAGTTTGTTTCCTGTAGTAAAACGACTGGGAATCAAGTCTATTGCCATGTCACGCAATCCAAAATCGGGATTAGGTCAGTATGCCGACATTCACTTGGATATTTCTGTACCGCAAGAAGCTTGCTCTCTAGGTCTAGCGCCAACGTCCAGCACGACGGTAACTCTAGTGCTAGGTGATGCTATCGCAGTCGCCTTACTTGATGCAAACGGCTTCACTGCTGATGACTTTGCACTTTCTCATCCTAGTGGCTCTTTGGGCAGAAAGCTGCTTCTCAAAGTGTCTGACATTATGCACAAAGAAGAACGCACTCCCATTGTAAGTCACTCACACACGATACGAGATGGCTTGGTTACTATTACAGAAAAAGGCTTAGGCATGGCAGCTGTGGTAAACGATCAGGGACAAATGATGGGCATTTTCACCGATGGTGATTTACGTAGGGTAATCGATGCTAAAGTCGACATCCTTACCACTCCAATTTCCGAAGTGATGACACCTAATTGCATAACGGTAGCTCCTGATATGTTGGCTGCAGAAGCTTTGAACCTAATGGAAAATCGCAACATCAACGGCTTAGTCGTGGTAGATAAAGGCAATATTCCCGTAGGCGCATTCAATATGTTAGACCTAGTCAAATCGGGAGTCGTGTAATGTCAGTGAAAACACCTTATGGAAAGTTATCCGATTCATTCATGCAGCAACTAAGTAATATTCGATTATTAGCCTGCGATGTCGATGGCGTGTTCAGCGACGGACGTATATATCTAGGTAACGATGGGGAAGAAATCAAAGCCTTTCACACCCTGGATGGTTACGGCATAAAAGCATTGATGAAAAATGACGTTGAAGTAGCCGTAATTACTGGCAGAAAGTCAAATATAGTGGCTAATCGCATGCAATCTCTGGGCGTCACTCACCTTATCCAAGGCGAAGAGAACAAAAAAGATGCCCTTACAAAACTGCAAAAGCAGTTAGGCCTGTCCAATCAACAAACCTGCAGCATCGGTGACGACATTCCTGACACGGGAATGTTTATGGGTTCAGGAGTTAGCGTAAGTGTGCCCAATGCCCACCCTTTTGTTTTAGATAGTGCTGACTACATTACTCAAAGACAGGGAGGATTTGGTGCTGTCAGGGAAATTGCGGATTTGATACTATTGAGTCAAAACAGACTAGGCGGTATCCAGAGCAGCAGCGTATGAATAGAATCACACTGAGTATTGCGCTTTTATTCTTTATTATTCTTTTGCTTAACGCACCGTTTTTTTCATCCGATACCGAAACACCTCAATCCACGGATACTAACGAAGCCTGGATACCTAACTACCAAGCTAAAAATATGCAAAGTAAGCTCTTTGATAAAAAAGGGGATATCAACCACATGGAATTCGCCACTAAAATGGAGCATTACGATATGTTGGGGTTCACTTTGTTTAGTGATCCCGAATATACTATTTATACCGAAAAGTCCGAGCAGCCTTGGAAAATCAATGCGATTGAAGGCACGCTTTATGGTGATGACCGGATTGAATTGGAACAAAATGTCAAAATCACCAGTCTTAACGAAGAAGACTTTATTCAGACCATTGAAACTAGCTATATCGAGGTTGACCTGACTAATAAAACGGTAAGTTCAGATCAGGCTGTTAAGATATTTGGTCGAGACTATGTAATTGCCAGCAATGGCTTTCATGCGAACCTGTTAACAAGAAAAATTGAGCTAATCGATCATGTACAAACGACCTACACGCGGAATTAAATTAGGCATTCTAGTTTCGCTACTATCAGGAGCGCTACTTCAGCTAAATATTGCTCACGCGGGACAAAAAGACTTCGATCTTCCGATGAAAATCATTTCGAATTTTCAAACGGTTGATGGCAAACGTAAAACGTCAATTTTTAAAGAAGATGTGCGCATTACTCAAGGCTCCCTTAGCATTGACGCGGACGAAGTTGAAGTGATGGCCGGCCTTGGCGAGGGCAAAGAAATCTTTATTGCCAGAGGCAACCCCGCAAGTTACTCACAGACAATGGATGACGGCAGAACCATTACTGCCAAAGCGGACGAGATTAAATACAGTGTTGAAAATCGGACACTGGATTTAACTGGAGATGCAGAACTGATTCAAGACTCCAGTATGGTTCAAGGCGAATCTATAACATTCAATTTGGAAAAAGAGCAGTTGATCGCCGGTGGTGATGGCAAAAACAATCGCGTTACCACTGTTTTTCAAACTGATGTCATCAAAAATAAGAATTAATAATAAGGAACGGCTTAATGCCAATATTGCGCGCATCGAATCTAGCCAAGTCATATAAAAGCAGACAAGTGGTTCGCGATGTAAGTATCGAGGTCAGTACCGGACAAATAGTTGGTTTACTCGGTCCGAATGGCGCGGGAAAAACGACGACCTTTTACATGATTGTCGGCCTAGTTCCGCTGGATCAAGGTGAAATTTTTATCGATCAGCATCAGTTGACCTTGCAACCGATGCACTCACGTGCACGTCACGGCATAGGATACCTGCCCCAAGAGTCATCTATTTTCAGAAAGCTGTCCGTTTATCAGAATATCATGGCGATTCTGGAAACTCGCAAAGAGCTCGACCAAGAACAACGGGAAGAGATCACTGACGAGTTGTTAGATGAATTTAATATTAGCCACATTCGCGCTAGTTTGGGAATGAGTCTATCTGGTGGTGAGCGTCGAAGAGTTGAAATTGCCCGTGCGCTTGCGGCGAACCCACAATTTATTCTTTTGGACGAGCCCTTTGCCGGTGTCGACCCAATCTCGGTTGGCGATATAAAGGCGATAATAAATCAATTGAAGGAACGCGGAATTGGGGTGTTGATAACAGACCACAATGTGCGGGAAACACTCGATGTGTGTGAGAAAGCTTATATCGTTAGTCACGGTCAAGTAATTGCACAAGGCGATGCTGAGACAGTTTTAAGTAATCAAGATGTGAGAGATGTATACCTTGGTGAGCAATTCACGCTATAGTTAAGGTATCAGGATCATTTCCTAGTAATAATAAAAGTTGGACAGTCGTTAAAACTAGATGAAACCAGGCTTACAATTAAAATTTAGTCAACAACTCACAATGACACCCCAGTTGCAGCAAGCAATCAGGCTTTTGCAACTGTCAACGCTTGACCTGCAACAAGAGATCCAGGAAGCACTCGATGCCAATCCACTTCTAGAAGTGGAAGAAAACCAAGAGCCTTCACAAGAGTCTAGTTTGCAAACAACATCAGATTCTGCACTTGAGCGCAACGGATCCGAAACAGAAGCTTCGTCAGACAGTGATTACAGTGCTGAAGAGGCACTAGATAGTCATTCACACCTAGAAAACAACGATTTGCCAAGTGACTTGCCCATTGACAGTACATGGGATGAATATTACAGCGCATCTTCGGCGCCTGCACCGGTCAGTCATTCTTCTGACGACGATAATGTATTCCAAGGTGAGACGAGTGACTCAATCCAAGACCACCTCCTTTGGCAGATGCGTTTGACGCCATTTTCGGATACCGATCAGGCGATTGCGTTGGCTATCATAGATTCAGTTAACGACGCAGGCTATTTGACAATCTCGACTGAAGAAATTCTTCTGAGTCTCGAAAACGAAGAAATCGAATTGGATGAAGTGGAAGCGGTACTCAAGCGAATTCAGCACTTCGACCCATTGGGCGTAGCGGCACGCACACCGCAAGAGTGTCTATTGGTGCAACTACAACAATTTTCGCCTGACACTCCGTGGCTAAAAGAATCCAAACAGCTATTAACTGAGTTTTCTGACCTATTAGTTTCTAAGGATTTTCGTACTTTAATGCGAAAGTCCAAATTGAAAGAAGAACAATTAAAAGAAGTGTTTAAACTTCTGCAGAATTTAAATCCTCATCCTGGTTTGACCCTCAACCGTGAAGAGCCAGACTACGTCATACCAGATGTGTCTGTAACTAAAAAGAACGGCCGTTGGATTGTGGAATTGAATCCTGAATCTGTACCCAAATTAAATATCAACCAGCATTACGCCTCATTAAGCCGAGGTTCTAAAAATAGTGCTGATGGACAATTCATTCGAAACCACATGCAAGAAGCAAAGTGGTTTATCAAAAGTATCGAAAGCCGCAATGAAACGTTGCTGAAAGTTGCCAATTGTATCGTGCAGCAGCAACAAGGCTTTTTTGAACACGGGCCGGAAATGATGCGTCCAATGGTATTGAACGACGTTGCTGAAATGGTGGATATGCATGAATCCACTATCTCACGTGTCACTACTCAAAAGTACATGCATACCCCGCGCGGGATCTTTGAATTGAAGTACTTTTTCTCTAGCCATGTCGCGACTGAAAATGGCGGAGAGTGCTCGTCCACAGCGATTAGAGCACTGATTAAAAACCTGGTATCTGCAGAAAATGCAGCCAAGCCACTCAGTGACAGTAAAATTGCGCAATTGTTGGCGGATCAAGGCATTATGGTTGCCCGCCGAACAATCGCAAAGTACCGGGAATCACTCTCGATTCCTCCGTCTAACCAACGTAAAAGTCTTGTTTAAGACTGCTTTCTCATAAGGAAGACGACTATGCAAATAAACCTTACCGGTCACCATGTAGAAATCACTGACTCTCTACGCAACTACGTCGATACCAAGTTCGAAAAATTAGAGCGGCACTTCGACCACATAAATAACGTTCACGTTATTCTCAATGTGGAAAAGCTCAATCAAAAAGCTGAAGCGACCATGCACTTAGATGGCGGCGAAGTATTCGCGACTTCAGAAAATAAAGATATGTACGCAGCAATAGACGCGCTTATCGACAAACTCGACCGTCAGGTTATTAAGCATAAAGAAAAACTCAAACGACACTAGGATCCTTCCTTAAATGGACATAAAGGATGTTCTCTCCCTCAATTGCGTTTGTTGCGCAATTGAGGGCAGCAGTAAAAAACGCGTATTACAAACCATAAGCCAAATTGCCAGCGAAAATCTCGCGGGAATATCTTCAGACGACGTATTAGCCAGCTTGTTGTGCCGAGAAAAAATGGGCAGTACCGGCATAGGTAATGGCATTGCCATTCCGCATGGAAGGCTTAACGGCCTTGCAGACACCACTGCAATCTTAGTTAGCAGCAACTCCCCCATCGAATTTGACGCAATCGATAATCAACCCGTTGACATATTTTTTACGCTTTTAGTGCCAAGTGATAAAAATGAAGGTCACCTACAAACACTGGCAACAATTGCGAAAAAATTAAATGATAAAACAATAGTCAAACACATTCGCAAGGCGACCAATAATCAGGCGTTATACGAAGCACTATTATGAAACTCATTATCATCAGTGGCCGCTCCGGCTCTGGAAAATCTGTTGTTTTAAACACGCTAGAAGATCTCGGCTATTACTGCGTCGACAACATCCCTGTTAGCTTATTACCGGCACTCGTTCACGCACTGAAAGAAGACTATGAAAAAATAGCTATTAGCATTGATGTGCGCAATATGCCCAAAGAAAGTGATGTACTGGGTGATAGCCTCGAATTTATGCCTGGCGATTTCGAGCGTACAATTCTTTATTTGGATGCAAGCGACGACATCCTTATCAAGCGTTATAGTGAAACGCGAAGACTTCATCCCCTGACGAAACACAATATGTCTTTAGTCGATGCCATCAAAGCTGAAAGCGAGTTGTTGGCGCCGCTAAAAGAAAAATCAGATCTGACCATCGACACTGATAAGTTCTCCATCCATCAACTATCTGAAATCGTAAGAGAGCGCATACTTGGGAAAAAGAGCTCGCGTGTTGTATTAGTTTTTGAATCCTTTGGCTTTAAACACGGCATCCCCAAAGACGCAGATTACGTTTTTGATGTTAGGTTCTTACCTAATCCGCATTGGATACCTGAGTTGAAACCTTTTACTGGAAAAGATCTCGAAGTTGCCAACTATCTTGGCGCACAACCAATGGTTAATAAATTGATTTGGCAAGTACAGAATTTTATCGATACCTGGCTTCCTCACCTAGAGCGCAACAATCGAAGTTACGTGAGCGTAGCGATTGGTTGTACCGGCGGCCAGCACCGTTCAGTATTTATTGCAGAGTCTCTTGCAGCACGTTTTCAAGTATCTCACCCTGACGTGCAGATCCGCCATCGAGAGCTAACTGAATAAATGGAAATACGCAAAACCCTTACCATATTGAATAAGCTTGGTTTACACGCGCGTGCCGCAACGCAACTTGTTAAGCTAGCCCAAAGTTACCAGTCAGAAATACACCTCGAGAGAGATGGTAAAAATGCCTCTGCTGACAGCGTTCTTGGACTTATGATGTTAGAAGGCTCTCAAAATAAACAAGTTGACGTCATCTGTCGCGGTGAAGATGCGCAAGCTGCAATGGATTCAATCTCCAATTTATTCACACAAAGATTCAACGAAGACGAGTAGATCCTAAATCATAAGCCACAAAAATGTTGCATCAAACATACTAACGTGGCCTGCTTTGTTATAGACTTATGTCAAGTCTGGTTGGACGTTTGCTCCAATAAAAACAATAAGTTGCATTATTCAGATGGCAGAAACACTCGAACACGAATACATAGCCAGTCAGTTGGAAGCGATTAACGAAGCGCTTAACAATGGCCTGTATATTCACGTTCGTAAAATGTTGCACAACATGCAACCTGCCGATGTTGCGCTTTTACTTGAATCCTCCCCAGTCAAGAGCCGTACTCTCCTTTGGCAACTTATAGATACCGATTTTCACGGTGATATTCTCGAAGAACTCTCTGAAGACGTTCGTAACGGCATCATGCGTGAGATGGGTCCAGCACAAGTTGCAGACGCCCTTGAAGACATGGACACCGACGACCTTGCAGAGATGCTGCACGGCTTGCCGGACAAAGTGGTACAAGAAGTTCTTACAGAACTAGATACGATGGATAGAGCCCGGGCGGAAAAGGCTCTGTCGTTTGGTGAAGGAACCGCCGGCTTCATTATGAATACCGATACTATCACCCTTCGTCCTGAAGTAACCATAGAGGTGATTTTGCGCTATTTGCGCCTTAAGAAGGAGCTGCCTCAAGACACCGATACCCTGTATGTTACCAATCGTTACGACAAATTAATTGGCACCCTCTCGCTGCCAACGCTATTGACCTCTGATCCAGACGTCGCCGTCGAAACAGTTATGGAAGAAGAGCCTGAAGCTATTTCAGTTGATATGCCAGAGTTGGAAGTGGCAAAGCTATTTGAACGTTTGGACTGGATTTCTGCTCCGGTTGTTAATGAACAAAATGAGCTGGTAGGCCGGATTACCATCGATGACGTTGTCGATATTATTCGTGAGGATGCAGAACACTCAATGATGAGCATGGCAGGTCTTGAAGACGAGGAAGATACCTTCGCCCCCGTTTTTAAAAGTACCCAGAGACGCTCTATTTGGTTAGGTGTCAACTTACTTACCGCTTTATTGGCAGCGATGGTCAGTGACTTATTTGAAGCAACTTTGAGCCAATTGGCAGTGCTCGCGATTTTGAACACCATTGTTCCCTTAATGGGAGGGGTTGCGGGAAACCAAACACTCACTCTTGTTATAAGGGGTATGGCACTTGGACATGTTAGCCCAAGTAACTCCCGTTGGTTAATCGGCAAAGAGTTAGCAATTGGCTTTCTCAATGGCATCATATGGGCGGTATTGATTGCGTCTGTTGTCGCTATTTGGAAACAAGATTTTATGCTAGGCGTCGTCATTGCTTTTGCGATGTTGGTAAACATGATAGCAGCGGGTCTTGCTGGTGTTACTTTGCCTATTATCATGAAGAAACTCAAAATCGACCCTGCTCTTGCAGGCAGTGTCATACTGACCACAATTACGGACGTAGTAGGTATATTCGCCTTTTTAGGCACCGCGACTTTATTACTAATGTAACTATGGGACGCTTAGTACACTTGCGAATTGCTTGCACAACTGGTCAGACGTGTTAACCTCAGACAAATAATCTGCATGAATCGAGGCAGCTATGTCTTCAAATTATTTGTTAAACCTTTATCACAAATTATTAAAACTTCCTTTCGGAAGAAAGCTTTTCTCCATTGTTGGTGCCAGAAAGGCTCCGTATTTTGGGACAATTTCCCCTTTAATTACTAAATTAGAACCGGGCGAATGTCACTGCTTTATCAAAAAAAGAAAAGGAGTACAAAATCACATTGGAACGGTACACGTTATTGCGATATGTAATGGTTTAGAGATGGCCATGGGCTTTATGGCTGAAGCGTCGATTCCCAAAAACTTACGCTGGATCCCAAAAGGAATGAACGTTAACTACACTGCCAAAGCCGGTTCAGATATTCGTTGCGTGGCTAAACTAAAAGACAATCACTGGGCGCCGGGAGATTTACCCGTTGAAGTCAAAGCCTATGACGAAAACGACGTGGTTGTTGTAGAAGGACAAATTAACCTTTGGATTTCTGAGAAAAAGAAATCTTGAGATACAAATTATTAAAAATACCAATATCATCATGAGTACTCAAACTTCGAGTGCTCATTCCAAAAAACATCACTTATAATTTGTTCAACCATTAGTAAGCTAATCTTAGTGATAATCTACTTAGCATCCGCATGAATAAAAAGAGCAATTACCTTTACGGCCTCGTGATGGCTCTTTTGGCTTTCGTGTTACATTTGTTAGAGCAGAATTACGGTATTAAACGATTCACCACTGAATCTTATATCATCATACTCGCTACATTATTTGCGGGTATTGGTGTTTGGCTGGGCATACAATTAGCTAAGCCGCATAAACATAATAACGGCAAGGTAAACCAGCAAGCGATAGCACAACTTCAACTCACAGAACGAGAGTTAGAAGTGCTTACGCACTTGGCAAACGGGTTAAGCAACCAAGAAATCGCCGAAGCAATGTATTTGTCAGTAAGCACAGTAAAAACCCACCTTCATAAAACTTTTCAAAAACTAAGCGTTACCAGTCGAACACAAGCTATCAGCAAAGCCAAATCGCTTAAAGTTATTCACTAATAGGTTATGTGAATCATTAGCTGAACACTGCTCATTTAAAACTTATATAAAAATCAGCACTTTCAATCAAATGGTTGATGCACTTACCCCGTAATTTAGCTAGTTTAATCAGGAACAAACGGGGGTTATATGAACAAGAAATTATTCGCATTTGGAGCCGCAGCAGGTATGTTTACCATTGTATCTATGATTATTGGTATGGAATTTGGCAATAGTAGTGTATGGCTAGGCTTCTTACTTATGATTATTGCGTTATCTTGTATTTTCGTTGCAATCAAACAGAAAAGAGACCAAGAACTCGGCGGCCTAATTACCTTTAAACAAGCTTTTTCTACAGGCATCTCGATTGCGCTAGTCGCCACAGGCGCTTATGTTGTGCTATGGGATATTTATTTGCATATCACCGATTTCAAATTCTTGGATCTCTACGCAGAATCTCTGATTGCGGACGCCAGAGCAAACGGTGCAGATGACAGCGCAATTGAACAACTCAAACAGAATATGAGTAAATTCAGTGAACAATATTATGACCCCATGTTCAGGCTACCGATGACAGCTACGGAAATATTTCCAATTGGCGCGCTAATCACATTGGTCAGTGCTTTAATTCTCAAAAATCACACAACTCATTAGAACAAGAGGAACCCAAGATGAAACTAGGTGCATTTTCGGTCTCATTAGCAGTAAAAGATCTGCAAAAATCTTTAGACTTCTATCAAACTTTAGGGTTTGCCCAATTTGCCGGAGAAGCAGAGCAAGGCTGGGTCATTGTAAAAAATGAAGCAACAACGATAGGATTATTTCAGGGAATGTTTGAAGATAACATTCTTACCTTTAATCCCGGCTGGGATCAAAATTGTCAGAAACAAAATGACTTTATGGATGTTCGTGAGATTGAACAAAACTTACTGAAAGCGGGTATAAATGTCGTTTCTAACACTAAAGAGACAACGTCAGGGCCAGCTCACATTATTCTGGAAGACCCTGACGGTAATAAATTAATGCTGGATCAGCATGTATAAAAAGTGATGAGTCAAATATGGGCGAAAAAGTCGCCCATAGTCTCAATTATTGTGGTTTGTAAGTATCTGCAACGAGTTCACCGATATAGGTCACTTGACAACTTGCGACACCCTCTTCTTCTTCATGCTCACTGTAAGTCATAAAACCATCTGCTGAGACAGAGAGATAGTAAGCGTAGGTGCCAGTTTCCATTTCTTCGTTGGAAACTTGCATTCCATTGAAAGACGTTTTTAAGAAGCCTTTTCCAGCGTCGTCGCCGTCTTCATCTTCGTCGTCGCCGTCTTCATCTTCGTCGTCGCCGTCTTCATCTTCGTCGTCGCCGTCTTCATCTTCGTCGTCGCCGTCTT
>WKFJ01000033.1 GCA_014872785.1 Alteromonadaceae bacterium | reverse complement strand
AGTGATCGCTGCTGTCAAAGTAGTTTTACCGTGGTCAACGTGGCCGATTGTACCTACGTTTACGTGCGGTTTCGTACGTTCAAACTTTTCTTTTGCCATTTTTCTCTATTTCCTAAATATACAAAAAGCCCGGTCAGACAACCTGAACACCGGACCGAACTTAAAATTAATTTCGCGCTTCAATAATAGCCGAGGCTACATTGCTAGACGCTTCTGCGTAATTGAAGAATTCCATCGAATACGAGGCTCTTCCTTGCGTCGCAGAACGCAAGTCAGTGGCATAACCAAACATTTCTGACAGTGGTACCTTAGCACGAACGAGTTTCACGCCGGCTAAACCGTCTTCCATTCCTTCAATTATACCGCGACGACGATTTAAGTCACCTACAACATCACCCATCCAGTCTTCCGGGGTGGTCACTTCAACCTTCATCATAGGCTCAAGTAACACCGGATTCGCTTCCGAGCAACCCTGTTTAAAGCCCATAGAACCCGCTATCTTAAACGCCATTTCAGAAGAGTTAACATCATGATACGAACCGTCAAATAATGTAACCTTCACATCCAATACAGGATAGCCGGCTAAAACACCATTTTGCATCTGCTCTTCACAGCCTTTGTCCACCGCTGGGATGAATTCTTTAGGAACCACACCACCTACAATTTCATTAACAAAGGTGTAGCCAGCGCCTTCTTCCTGAGGCTCTAGTCTTAGCCATACATGACCGTATTGGCCGCGACCACCAGACTGACGTACGAATTTACCTTCGACTTCAACCGCTTTGCGAATCGTTTCACGGTATGCAACTTGGGGTTTACCAATATTACATTCCACTTTGAACTCACGCTTCATGCGATCAGTGATGATGTCTAAGTGTAGCTCACCCATGCCAGAAATAATGGTCTGGCCGGTTTCCTCGTCAGTATGTACTCTGAACGATGGGTCTTCGGCAGCGAGTTTGCCTAGGGCAATGCCCATTTTCTCTTGGTCCGCTTTAGACTTAGGTTCTACCGCGATAGAGATAACAGGCTCAGGGAACTCCATGCGTTCCAGCGTTATTACAGAACCGGGCGCACACAAGGTATCACCAGTGGTGACATCTTTTAGACCAATTGCCGCGGCGATATCGCCCGCACGAACTTGCTTCAGTTCTTCTCGGTCTTTAGCGTGCATCTGTACAATACGTCCAAAGCGCTCTTTTTTACCTTTGACCGGGTTGTATATAGTGTCACCTGTATTGATAACACCTGAATAACAACGGAAAAAGGTCAGTGTTCCCACAAATGGGTCGGTAGCAATCTTAAAGGCGAGAGCTGAGAAAGGCTCGTTGTCATCTGCATGACGCTCACCTTCAGACTCATCTTCATTGATACCGTTAATTGCTGGAATATCGATTGGCGATGGTAAATATTCGATTACTGCATCCAATACAGCTTGTACGCCTTTGTTTTTAAAGGCTGAACCACACGTCGCCAGCACGATTTCATTATTCAGGGTACGGGTACGCAATCCAGCGCGAATTTCCTCTTCGCTCAATTCACCTTCTTCAAGGTATTTTTCCATCAACTCATCGGATGCTTCAGCAGCGGCTTCAATCATTTCCATACGGTACTCTTCTGCCTTGTCGAGCAAGTCAGCCGGAATATCTTCGTATTTAAAAGTCATTCCCTGGTCTTCTTCATTCCAGTTAATGGCTTTCATCTTGATAAGATCGATTACGCCGTTGAATTCATCTTCAGTGCCAATGTTAATTTGAATTGGAACGCAATTAGCACCAAGGCGGTTGCGAATTTGATCAACAACTCTTTCAAAATCAGCACCAGCTCTGTCCATCTTATTGACGAACACCATACGCGGTACTGAATATTTATTTGCCTGACGCCAAACGGTTTCAGATTGAGGTTCAACCCCTGATGCACCACAAAAAACCACGACCGCGCCGTCAAGCACACGCAATGAACGCTCTACTTCAATAGTAAAGTCAACGTGTCCGGGGGTGTCGATGATATTTATACGATGCTGATCGAACTGACGCTGCATACCTTGCCAAAAACAAGTTGTTGCAGCAGATGTGATGGTAATACCACGTTCCTGTTCTTGCTCCATCCAGTCCATTGTCGCCGCACCATCGTGTACTTCACCGATTTTGTGTGACAGACCTGTGTAAAACAGAACTCTTTCTGTGGTAGTGGTTTTCCCCGCGTCTACGTGAGCGACGATACCAATGTTTCGGTATTGCTCAATCGGAGTCGTACGAGCCATATTTTCCTCTCAATTACGCGAATTGAAATGTGAGGGGCACAAAGCCCCTCGAGAATTACCAACCAATTACTAACGTTAGTTGGATTACCAACGATAGTGAGCGAATGCTTTGTTCGCTTCGGCCATACGGTGAACGTCTTCACGCTTCTTAACCGCAGAACCTTTGTTTTCTGCTGCATCCATCATTTCTGCAGCAAGGCGTTGTGCCATAGATTTTTCACCACGCTTACGTGACGCTTCAACCATCCAACGCATACCAAGAGCGTTACGACGTACTGGGCGAACTTCAACAGGAACCTGATAAGTTGAACCACCAACACGGCGAGACTTAACCTCTACAGTAGGGCGAATGTTGTCCAACGCAGCTTCAAAGATATCAAGGTGATCTTTGCCAGCTTTGTCAGCAGCGATATCCAACGCACCATAAACGATTTTTTCAGCAGTGGATTTTTTGCCATCTAGCATGACAACGTTAATGAATTTAGCTAATAGTTGTGATCCGAACTTAGGATCAGGTAGGATTTTTCGTTGTCCTACGACTCGTCTTCTAGGCATCTTATTTCTCCGAAAATTTTCAGGGTTATCCCAAAACGTTAAAATTAAATGTTTGGCCTTACTAACGGAGAACCGTTAAGACTTGGGCCTTTTCGTTCCGTACTTAGAACGGGCTTGCTTACGATCGTTAACGCCTGCGCAGTCTAACGTACCGCGAACAGTGTGATAACGTACACCTGGTAAGTCTTTAACACGACCACCACGGATTAATACAACGCTGTGCTCTTGAAGGTTATGACCTTCACCACCGATGTATGAACTTACTTCGAAACCGTTCGTCAAACGCACACGACATACTTTACGTAGTGCAGAGTTCGGCTTCTTTGGAGTGGTTGTATATACGCGAGTACATACACCACGACGTTGTGGACAAGCCTGCAATGCTGCTACGTTGCTTTTAGCAGGTTTCTTTGCACGAGGCTTGCGCACCAGTTGGTTAACTGTTGCCATTCACTAGCTCCTAAATGTTAAAAATACAATGCTATTGCCTTTAGAAATGATGGTTTCCAAGGACTTTTAATATTGAAAAATCTAACCAAATTACGGCATTACCCTAATTTGGGTCGCGGAATTCTATAGATCAAAGTTTGAACTGTCAATGAAATACTGGGTCTGAAGGCTTGAAAGGCAGAAAAACAAGCCACTTTAAGCGTTAAATCAAAATTCAGCTAAAAACCTATGATTTTGTTAATCAAATCAGTTTTCGTTGAAGGCACTTTTTACATCTTATCAATATACCTCGTTACATGTTGGCGCTAACACAAGCTCCTGCGAGCCTCACTGGATCATCGACATCAGCTGTCACAATTAATCTCTTCCAACTCATTTTTCGTATTGATATGTTGAAGTTGAGCAGAATTGAAAGGCATAACTCTATGAAAGACTTAGAAAAGATGATTTCGGGTTTAAACAAAAGCGGCTTTTTGTCTGGCATGGCCGGCGGCGCGTTGGGCGGCACCGTGACTAGTATGTTGGTGGGCAAGAAATCTAAGAAATACGGTAAAACAGCCTTAAAGGCGGGAGCCCTTGCAGCTGTTGGAGGACTTGCGTGGAAGGCATATCAAAGTTATAACCAAAACAAACAAGCTACTCAATCACAGCCCACAAAAGCGGCACCAGCTGAAAACAATAGATTTGACTACAGGCATATGATGCCGAAGCAAGAAGAGCGCTTTGTAGAAATTGTGCAAGATGAAGAGAGTGACAGTGGCCAGATGCTCTTAATGCGCGCCATGATTGCCGCAGCATATGCGGATGGTCACATAGATGCGAACGAGCAACAGCGTATCTTTGCGCAAGTAGAAAATCTAGACCTATCGACAGCCGAAAAAGCCTCGCTATTCGACGAATTACGCAACCCGCTTAGTCTTGAACACCTAGTAGCAAAGGTGCCTGACGCAGAGACCGGGGCGGAGGTCTATGCAGCCTCTTTGTTAGCAATAGATGAACGACAAGTAGCTTCACAACAGTACTTACAACAACTCTCAACGCTGCTGTGCATTCCAATAGAATTAAAAGCAATGTTGGAACAACAAGCGGGTCAAGCAAAGCTTACCGCATGATAACAATCACGTGGCTTATGAATTTAAAAAGTTTTGATCCATAAAAAAAGCCTTCGAAGTTGACCTTCGAAGGCTTTTCATTAAAGGATTTGCCCTTAGCCCACACGTTCAGCCAATACTGCTGTAAGTGGTGCATCTGCATGATTCGCATTTGCCCAATCAAGCTCTGTTACCGAGTCTTTTTGAGGCGCTCTTAATGCTTTCTTACTCATCTTTTTGATCAAGAACTTGCCCGCTTCCATGGAGCCGTTCTTAATTGCATAACGAATCAAAGTTAAGCCACCACAACTAATACCGTCATAGTAAGCCGCTAGCTTCAACCCATAATCTTTTTTCATGGTCTTCACTTTTTTCCTTAAGCCACTTTTGTCATCGCTTTGCACAATAGTACATATATTAGCTAGCACCTGAGCAGGATCAGCATTAGCAACTGACATATTTGCTAATAGTAAAGTTAAGCCTATCAATACGTGCTTCATTCGGAAAAACATATAACACCTATAAAAAATTCATTACGTGGTACTTGAGTACCGGTTAATTGCAAACTGTTATCTGTCGTTGCAGATAGGTTAAAATCAGACGCTTCAGTTTTAGGTTCTAAAGTTTCTAATCGACTCTTGTAACTCCTGGGTTAAGCCCACAACCTTATCATTCGCTTCTGATGTGCTGCGTGCGTTCATTGCAGTCTCTTCTGAGATCATAACAATGTTTTCCAGTTTTTCGCTGATGTCGCCTGATACTACACTTTGTTCCTTCGCCGATTGTTCTATTTGTACACTTGCCAAGTACGCTTGGTTCACAGCCTCAGTGATTTGGGTTAATTCACGATTGGCCTGCTCTGTCTTCTCAACAGATACCTTGGCTTGCTCCCTTCCAACATTCATTGCACTTACCGACTTGTCTGCACCGTCCTGTAAGACTTGGATCATGGAATGAATTTTCTGTGTAGATTCTTGTGTGCGGCTCGCCAATGTTCTTACCTCATCGGCAACAACAGCAAATCCGCGCCCCTGCTCACCGGCACGCGCAGCTTCTATCGCGGCATTCAGTGCTAGCAGGTTAGTCTGTTCGGCTATACCTTTTATAACTTCTAAAATGTCGCCAATGCTGACACTGTCTTCGTTGAGCTTATTGATAACTTCAGACGTCGTTTCGATTTCTTTTGCCAATGTGACGATGGATTGCAAGTTTTCTTGATAGATGTCTTTTATCACTTCCGCACGGCTATTAGCATGATTAATTTGTTCGAGTGTATTTTCTGCATTTGCAGCCACTGTACTCGAAGTACTGCTCATTTCTGTTGTCGCTGTCGCAACCAAATCGATTTGTTGTTTTTGGTCATCTACTGCATCAGAGGTTTTCTTGATTGTGGTAAGCGTTTGGTCTGTTGCATCAGATAGCAGCCCGGTCGAATGAGATATACCAGAAATAATCTCTTTGAGGCTATCGATGAGAATATTGACATTACCCGCAAGTTCACCAAATTCATCTTGACGTAGTACATCAAGCTTCTTGCGTAAATCTCCCGAGGATGCACTTTTCAGTAATACGTTTACTCTTGCCAATGGGCCAGTAATAGCTCGTACTGAGAATACACTCACCGCGGTTCCAATCACAAGCGATAGGATTACCAAAAAGATAGTGCTAAAACGACTAGAAGAAATAGCATCCTTAACTTCACCGCTTATTTCATTGGCTTTTTGATTAACAGAATTGATAAGGCCTTGTAGTTCTTCCTGTACTTTACCGGAATTTGCAATGCTTTCATTGTACTGCGTTTCGGTGGTACTAATGGTACTTAATTCCGAGCGCTTCTTATCGGTAAAACCACCAGAGCCTAATATTGCGGATTTTAGATCATCAATATTCGATTCGATATCATCCAATATTTCGTGTTCTTCGTCGCCACTAAGCGCCTGTTGCAGAGGGTTGCCAATCAGATTGAACTGAACATCCACCTCACTAGAAATACTCGCGATTGTCGTGTTGGTTTCAGCGTTCATGATAGAAAACACAACCTCGAGTAGCGTTGGCAACTGTTCATCTACTTCTTCTAGGTGCTCGATGGCTGCTTGTAGTTCGTCGCTTTCTAAAACGTCATCATCCTCAGCATAATCTAAGATTAACGAAGAAATATCATCCGCCAGTTCTTCAATGTCTTCAGAGTTTGTTTCTAACTCCCCACGCAAACGCACTAGACTCTGTTTCGAGGTTTGTAATTGGGCAACCGTTGACTTGTAATCACCTAGCGCTTTTTCAACATCGCCAATGCTTCTGGAAATATAACTATTATTTCGGCTTTTAAGCTGTCCAATGAGTTTTACAATATTGGCATCTGCTTCTTGGATTTGAGACGCAATCTGCTGCAGCCCTGCTGAATCGTTTTCATTTTTTGCTGAAAGTACTAGGTTTTGAACCTGAATAAGACCCAGTTTTAGATCATTAACGACTAATAAGGTAGGGATCGCGGATTCGCTGACCTCGTTGGAGCGAGTACCAATCGACTGCAAGTTACTTAAAGAGCTAAAACCCAGCACAATAAGCAAAGTGATTACGACTGTAAAACCACCGAAAATCCTATGGGATACCTTTATATTCATAAAATGCCTCTTAGGAGGTTAATATTTTTTATTGTCATTAATCTCAACTGTGTCGGCAACTCAAAGCGCGCGAGTATATAGATTGCGTTCATCAGTTTAAATACTACTAAAGCATACTTGACTAATGTTGAAGGCCTTCTTCGATAGAGTTATCGACGGAATCTCAACATTCACAAGGATTTTTTTAAAGATAAGAAGACTTGGGCAGCAAGAAAGCAATCGGCAAAGAGACAATTTATGCCCGTTGTGTATTGTGTCGTTTCGTTGTGTTTCAAGTTGTTTAGGAAAACTTAACATACTCTCAGCAATCTATTGGCTCAAGCGCATCCGTTCCAAACAATTATTTACGTTCAATCCATAAAACAAACGATTTGAATAAATTCACTTGCTTGTAACTTTATTCAAATCGTCAATACGTAATACATGTTATTAAATTTTAACACATTTTTTTGAAATTCCGAAAAATTCAGCAAACTATTTTAACAAATGCGAAACATTTTGCTCCGCACACTTAAAAACCTTAAACAAATTTACCGAATACGCCCTAACACCCTTATTTATTAAAGGGTTAATACAAAAAAAGGCCGGTCTCAAAAGACTGGCCTTTTCAATATATTAAGCGAGATATTAAAGCTTATTCACCTGCAGGAGTATCACCCGCATCTATAACTTCTGCGTTCAACGCTTCGGTTAATGCCGCTTCAGCCTCTTCAGCAGAAACTGATAAGTCTTCCAGCATATCTTCTTTCTGAGCAAGGCGTTTCTTGTGATATGCCATACCTGTACCAGCAGGAATTAGGCGCCCCACAATTACGTTCTCTTTAAGACCACGTAAGTCATCAGTCTTACCTTGTACTGCCGCTTCCGTAAGAACGCGGGTTGTTTCTTGGAACGATGCTGCAGAGATAAACGACTCAGTAGAAAGAGATGCTTTAGTAATACCTAGTAACTGAAGCTCGAACTGTGCAGGGATCTTACCTTGCTTTTCAAGTTCACGGTTTGCAATGTTCACGTTAGACACTTCACACTGTTCACCTTCTAGGAACATACTGTCACCCGCATCGGTAATAATACACTTACGCAACATCTGACGAATAACAACTTCGATGTGCTTATCGTTAATTTTTACACCCTGCAGTCGGTATACTTCCTGAACTTCGTTCACGATATAGTTAGATACTGCACTTACACCACGCAGGCGTAAGATATCGTGTGGAGACTCTGGACCGTCAGCAATAACTTCACCTTTCTCGATGCTCTCACCTTCGAATACGTTGATTTGACGCCATTTAGGAATCATCTCTTCGTGAGTATCACCTTCTTTAGGCGTAATAGTTAGACGCTTCTTACCTTTAGTTTCCTTACCAAAGCCGATGGTACCTGAGATCTCAGCAAGAATTGCTGGCTCTTTAGGCTTACGCGCTTCAAACAAGTCTGCAACTCGCGGTAGACCACCCGTGATGTCACGTGTCTTCGAGCTCTCTTGAGGAATACGAGCAATTACGTCACCTGTTTTCGCTTCGCCACCGTCAGATATTTCGATAGTGGTAAAGCTAGGCAGACGAATTTCTTGTAAACCAACTTCTTCGATTTCAAGGATTAACTTAGGCTCTTTCGCATTTGCAAGTGCCAAGTCTTTTACTACAACGCGAGACAAACCAGTTAGGTCGTCTGTTTGCATTTCAGTGTTACTGTCATCAACGTCGGCAAAGCTAACTTTCGCATTACGTTCAACTACGATTGGGTGCGAGTGCGGATCCCAATTAGCAACAATTTCACCAGACTTAACCGCAGCGCCATCTTGTACAGTAAGTACAGCACCGTAAGGCAGTTTATAACGCTCTTTCTCACGACCGAACTCATCAATTACTGTAAGTTCAGTTGAACGAGAAACGATTACCACTTTACCGTCAGAGTTGACTACATACTTCTCATTGTGAAGCTTCAAGTGACCATCATTTTTGATTTGTACGCTGTTTTCAGCAGACGCTCTAGATGCCGCACCACCGATGTGGAAAGTACGCATCGTAAGCTGTGTACCAGGCTCACCGATTGACTGAGCCGCAATAACACCTACAGATTCACCCGGAGCAACCATATGACCACGAGCTAGGTCACGACCATAACACTTGCCACATACACCAAAGTCGTTTTCACAAGTAATTACTGAACGAACAATCACTTGGTCAACTGAATGCGATTCAATGAAATCAACCAGCTTCTCGTCAAGTAACACGTTACGCTCAACGAGTACTTCTGTTGTACCAGGCTTTAGAATATCTTCTGCAACAACACGACCTAGAACACGTTCACGCAATGGTTCAACAACATCGCCACCTTCAATTAGAGGCTTCATCACGATACCGTCGTAAGTTCCACAATCGTCGTTGTTGATTACCACGTCTTGTGCCACGTCAACGAGACGACGAGTCAGGTAACCAGAGTTAGCTGTTTTCAATGCCGTATCGGCCAAACCTTTACGAGCACCGTGAGTTGAGATGAAGTACTGAAGTACGTTCAGACCTTCACGGAAGTTTGCCGTAATTGGTGTTTCGATGATTGAGCCATCAGGTTTTGCCATCAAGCCATGCATACCCGCAAGCTGACGAATCTGAGCCGGGCTACCACGAGCACCGGAGTCGGCCATCATGTAAACAGAGTTCAGTGAATCTTGCTGCTCTTCTTCTCCGTCACGGTTGATTACCGTTTCAGTTGATAGGTTACTCATCATTGCTTTAGCAACGCGTTCGTTAGCAGCAGACCAAATATCGATAACTTTGTTGTAACGCTCACCAGCCGTTACCAAGCCAGATTGGAATTGCTCCTGGATTTCAGTTACTTCTGCTTCTGCATCTTCGATGATAGTTTTCTTCTCATCAGGAATTACCATGTCATCGATACCAATCGATGCACCCGCTAACATCGCGTAGTGGAAACCGGTATACATAACTTGGTCGGCAGTGATTACCGTATCCTTAAGACCAAGGCGACGGTAACTAGCATTCAATAATTTAGAAATTTGCTTTTTACCCATCGCTTGGTTGATAAGCTCAAACGGCAAGCCGTCAGGTAAAATGCCAGATAGGATTGCACGACCAACAGTCGTATCCATTATTGACGTCTTAGGATGTTTATTACCCTCGGCATCAATTTCAACTTCAGTAAGACGTACTTTTACGCGCGCGTGTAAATCAGCAGAGCCTGTGCGATAGGCTTTTTCAGCTTCAGCCTTATCTGAGAAGACCATGCCTTCACCTTTCGCGTTAACACGTTCTTTAGTCATGTAATAAAGACCAAGTACAACGTCCTGTGAAGGTACGATAATCGGCTCACCGTTTGCTGGTGACAAGATGTTGTTGGTTGACATCATCAATGCGCGAGATTCAAGCTGTGCCTCAATCGTAAGAGGTACGTGAACTGCCATTTGGTCACCATCGAAGTCAGCGTTATATGCCGCACACACGAGTGGGTGCAACTGAATCGCTTTACCTTCGATTAGAATAGGTTCGAAAGCCTGGATACCCAATCTGTGAAGTGTCGGTGCACGGTTTAGTAAAACCGGGTGCTCACGGATAACTTCATCAAGTACGTCCCATACTTCCGGCGCTTCGAGCTCTACCATCTTCTTAGCAGCTTTAATTGTCGTCGCTAAACCGCGACCTTCTAGCTTGCCATAGATAAAAGGCTTAAATAGTTCAAGAGCCATCTTCTTAGGAAGACCACACTGGTGAAGACGTAACGTAGGACCAACGGTAATTACAGAACGGCCAGAGTAGTCAACACGCTTACCAAGAAGGTTTTGACGGAAGCGACCTTGTTTACCTTTGATCATGTCTGCCAAAGACTTTAATGGACGCTTGTTAGAGCCAGTAATTGCACGACCACGGCGACCATTATCAAGCAATGCATCGACAGCTTCCTGCAACATACGCTTTTCGTTGCGTACGATGATGTCAGGTGCAGCTAGATCCAAAAGACGCTTCAGACGATTGTTACGGTTGATAACACGACGATACAAATCGTTCAAATCTGATGTTGCAAAACGACCACCATCTAGTGGTACTAGAGGACGTAAGTCGGGTGGAAGTACAGGCAGAACGGTCATAATCATCCACTCTGGCTTGTTGCCAGACTGCTGGAATGATTCTAATAATTTCAAACGTTTAGTGATTTTCTTACGCTTGGTTTCAGAGTTTATTGTAGGCAACTCTTCACGCATAGCAGCAACGTCAGCATCAACGTTTAATTCTTGCAATAAGTCGAATACTGCTTCAGCACCCATCTTAGCTTCAAATTCATCACCGTGCTCTTCAAGTGAATCTAGGTACTCTTCTTCAGTAAGCAGTTGGCTGCGTTCCAGCGTCGTCATACCTGGCTCAGTTACCACGTACGATTCGAAATAAAGCACGCGCTCGATATCACGCAACGTCATGTCTAACATCAAACCAATACGGCTTGGCAATGACTTCAAGAACCAAATGTGAGCAACCGGGCTTGCTAGCTCGATGTGACCCATACGCTCACGACGAACTTTGGTAAGGGTTACTTCAACGCCACATTTTTCACAAATAACACCACGGTGCTTAAGACGCTTGTACTTTCCACACAAGCACTCGTAATCTTTTACTGGACCGAAGATACGCGCACAGAATAAGCCATCACGCTCTGGCTTGAAGGTACGGTAGTTGATCGTTTCTGGCTTCTTTACTTCACCGTAAGACCAAGAACGAATCATATCTGGAGAAGCTAGACCGATGCGGATCTGATCAAACTCTTCCGTTTTGTTTTGTTGCTTAAGAAACTTAAGTAAATCTTTCACGATTTTCTCCCAGCGGAGTCAGTCACTTTTCAGGCCAGCCAGCAAGCTGACCTGAAACCTATTTCTTGTAAACCAAAGAGGCTTATTGCTCTTCAAGCTCGATGTTAATACCCAATGAACGGATTTCTTTCAACAATACGTTGAAAGACTCTGGCATACCAGGCTCCATACGATGGTCACCATCAACAATGTTCTTGTACATTTTGGTACGACCATTAACGTCATCAGACTTAACTGTCAACATTTCTTGTAGAGTATATGCGGCACCATATGCTTCAAGTGCCCACACTTCCATCTCACCGAAACGCTGTCCACCGAACTGCGCTTTACCACCCAACGGCTGTTGCGTTACCAAGCTGTAAGAACCAGTAGAACGAGAGTGCATCTTGTCATCTACTAAGTGGTTCAGTTTCAACATGTACATGTAACCAACGGTAACTGGACGCTCGAAAGCATCGCCAGTACGGCCGTCATATAGCGTAATTTGGCCACTTTCAGGAATGTCAGCCAAACGCAATAGCTCTTTGATCTCAGCTTCAGTTGCACCGTCAAATACTGGGGTAGCAATTGGCACACCTTTTCTTAGGTTGTTAGCTAAACGCAATACTTCATCATCAGAGAAGCTTGCGATATCAACTACCTGGCGGTGTGTACCTGAGTTATAGATGTCTTGCAAGAATTCACGCAATTTAGCAATTTCTTGCTGCTCTTTAACCATGCGATCAATCTTCTCACCTAGACCGCGGGCAGCCATGCCAAGGTGAGTTTCAAGAATCTGTCCCACGTTCATACGCGATGGTACACCTAGAGGGTTTAGCACGATGTCTACCGGCGTACCGTTAGCATCATAAGGCATATCTTCTACCGGCTGGATAGATGAGATAACACCTTTGTTACCGTGACGTCCCGCCATTTTATCACCCGGTTGGATGTGGCGTTTAACTGCTAGGTAAACTTTAACAATCTTAAGTACGCCCGGCGCTAAGTCATCACCCTGGGTGATCTTGCGACGTTTGTTCTCAAATTTCTTGTCAAAGGCATCTTTAATTTCAGCGAACTGTTCAGCTGCTTGATCAAGTTCAACCTGCGCGTCTTCTTCTTTAAGCGGCAAATCGAACCACTTTTCACGCGGCGTATTATCTAGCTTGTCTTCGGCGATGCCATTAGCAAGCAACAATGCACGAGCACGTGAGAAAATACCATCAGCTAAGATATTGAACTCGTCACCCAAGTCTTTCTTAACTTGACGCAACTGCATGTCCTCGATTTCAAGTGCACGTTTGTCTTTTTCAACGCCGTCACGAGTAAAGACTTGAACGTCAATAACCGTGCCGTGTACCGAGTTTGGTACACGTAATGACGTGTCTTTAACGTCAGACGCTTTTTCACCGAAGATAGCTCTTAATAGTTTTTCTTCTGGAGTAAGTTGTGTTTCACCTTTAGGTGTCACCTTACCTACTAGAATGTCTCCGCCTTTAACTTCTGCGCCAATGTAAACAACGCCAGATTCGTCCAGCTTGCTAAGTGCAGATTCACCCACATTTGGAATATCAGCACTGATTTCCTCTGGACCTAGCTTAGTATCACGCGCGATACAGCTTAGTTCTTGAATGTGGATGGTAGTAAAGCGGTCTTCTTGAGCAACACGCTCAGAAATAAGGATTGAATCCTCAAAGTTATAACCGTTCCAAGGCATGAACGCGATACGCATGTTCTGACCCAATGCTAGTTCACCTAGGTCAGTTGATGGACCGTCTGCCAAAACGTCACCAGCAACAACCGGCTCACCAACGTTTACAGTTGGTTTTTGGTTGATACAAGTGTTCTGGTTAGAACGGGTATACTTGGTTAGGTTGTAAATATCGATGCCAGCTTCACCCGCTACCATCTCATTTTCATTTACTTTTACAACGATACGAGACGCGTCGACGAAGTCGATAACACCGCCACGTTTAGCGTTCACTGTTACACCAGAGTCTTTAGCAACCGTGCGCTCCATACCAGTACCAACAAGTGGCTTGTCAGCACGTAATGTAGGAACCGCTTGACGTTGCATGTTTGAACCCATCAATGCCCGGTTTGCGTCATCGTGCTCTAGGAATGGGATGATGCTCGCTGCAATAGAAACGATTTGCTGTGGTGAGACATCCATGTATTTGATGTCTTCTTTAGCCATCAAGGTGAATTCACCTTTGTGACGACACGGAACCAAGCCATCAGCCAAATGATTGTTTTCATCAAGTTTTACACTTGCCTGTGCAATCGGGTAATGGCCTTCTTCAATTGCCGAAAGGTATTGAATGTCTTCGGTTACTACGCCATCTACAATCTTGCGGTACGGAGTTTCTAAGAAACCGTAATCATTGGTACGCGCATAGCTTGACAATGAGTTGATCAAACCGATGTTCGGACCTTCAGGCGTTTCGATAGGACAAACACGACCGTAGTGAGTTGGGTGAACGTCTCGAACTTCAAAGCCAGCGCGTTCACGCGTCAAGCCACCTGGACCAAGCGCAGAAATACGACGCTTGTGAGTCACTTCTGACAACGGGTTGTTTTGATCCATAAATTGAGACAATTGCGAAGAGCCAAAAAACTCTTTCACTGCCGCAGAAATTGGTTTCGCGTTGATTAGGTCTTGAGGCATAACATTATCAAGATCACCTAAGCTCAAACGCTCTTTGACGGCTCTTTCCACTCGCACCAAACCAACACGGAATTGGTTTTCTGCCATCTCGCCAACACTACGGATACGACGGTTACCTAAGTGATCGATATCATCAACGTCATCTTTACCGTCACGAATTGCGATCAATTGTTGCATTACGCCAATGATGTCGTCCTTGTCTAACGTACCCATGCCCGTTAGCTCGTCACGACCAAGGCGACGGTTGAACTTCATTCTACCAACAGACGATAGATCATAACGCTCATCAGAGAAGAAAAGATTATCGAATAATGCTTCAGCAGCGTCTTTTGTCGGTGGCTCACCAGGACGCATCATACGGTAAATTTCAACCAAAGCTTCAAGGCGGTTGGTTGTAGAGTCGATGCGGCATGTACTTGAAATATAAGCACCGTGATCTAATTCATTAATGTAAAGCAGCGTGAACTCTTCAACGCCGGCTTCACATAATGCGTTTAGGTTTTCAGCAGTTAATTCATCGTTAGCATTAACGATGATTTCACCAGTAGTTTCATCTACGTGGTTAGTCGCGTAAACGCGGCTGAATAAAAAGTCTGCAGGTACTTCTAGCTCTGTAACACCAAGCTTCGCCATCTGACGAGTGTGACGTGCAGAAATACGACGACCAGTTTCAACGATGACATTGCCTTCGTTGTCTTTAATATCGAATCGAGCAGTTTCACCGCGTAAACGGTCCGGCTCAATCGACATTTTGAATAAGCCATTGTCGATACGAACGGTATCTGTGTCGAAGAACAACTCAAGGATTTCTTCAGTACCAATTTCCATTGCGCGCAGAATGATGGTTGCAGGCAATTTACGACGGCGGTCTATACGTACGAATAAGTTATCTTTAGGGTCGAATTCGAAATCCAACCACGAACCACGGTAAGGAATAACACGAGCGTTATATAACACCTTACCTGAAGAGTGAGTCTTGCCTTTGTCGTGATCGAAGAACACACCAGGTGAACGGTGTAACTGAGAAACGATAACACGCTCAGTACCATTGATGACAAAAGTACCCGTATCAGTCATTAACGGGATTTCACCCATATAGACTTCTTGCTCTTTAATATCTTTAACTGTGCCTGGAGCGGCCTCTTTGTCAAATAATACTAAACGCAATTTAACCCGCAAAGGTGCTGAATAAGTAACACCGCGGATTTGACATTCTTTCACGTCGAATACAGGCTCGCCCAAGCGGTAGCTTACATATTGTAATTCCGCATTGCCTGAATAGCTTTTGATTGGGAAAACAGAACGAAACGCTGCTTCCAAACCGTATTGACCCTCTGGGTCAATGTCGACAAATTTTCTGAAAGAGTCTAGTTGTATTGAGAGAAGATAAGGTATTTCTAATACCTGGGGGCGTTTACCAAAATCCTTGCGGATACGTTTCTTTTCGCTATAAGAGTAAACCATGGATTCCTCAGCCTGCTGATTTTCAACCCTATTTGTCTGTGTAGACAAATTTTCAGCACCGTTTAACACATTTTTTTAATATCACACCAATGAGTTGTGCGAGAACGCATTGCTTTGATATTACTACAGTTTTAGCGCTTTAGTAGGATAGACAAAAAACGGTGAACCTGCACCATCCCACAGCGCAAAAAGGCTGGTGTTCAAAAGAACACCAGCCCATGCCTGTTCAGGCAGTAATTACGTACGAGTACGAATTACTTAACTTCAACTTCTGCACCAGCGGCTTCAAGTTCGCCTTTAAGTGCTTCAGCTTCTTCTTTAGAAATACCTTCTTTGATAGCTTTAGGAGCTGATTCAACAACTTCTTTCGCTTCTTTAAGGCCAAGACCAGTCGCGCCACGTACTGCTTTGATAACAGCAACTTTGTTACCACCGAAAGAAGTAAGAACTACGTCGAACTCAGTCTTCTCTTCAGCAGCTGCACCAGCGTCAGCAGCAGGACCAGCAGCAACAGCCACAGCAGCAGTTGCTTCAACACCGAATTTTTCTTCGGCAGCTTCGATCAACTCAACCAATTCCATAACTGGCATTTCAGCGATCGCGTTTAAGATATCTTCTTTAGTTAGAGCCATTTCTCTAAACTCCTGGGTTAAAAATTAATACAAATCAATAAATTAAGAAACTGTTTTTTTACTCAGCTTCTTTTTTCTCTTTAATAGCCGTCAATACGCGGGCAAACTTGCTAGGTACTTCGTTAATGGTCTGTACAAACTTGCCAACAGGTGCTTTGAAGGTAGCCAACAATTTAGCCAATGCTTCATCACGAGTCGGAAGCGACGCAACAGCGTCAAGTTTTTCAGGACCTAGTAAACCACTACCGATAGACAATGCAGTCACTTTCAAAGTCTCGTTCTCTTTCGAGTAGTCTTTGAAAAGACGTGCAGCACCGCCTGGTGCATCCAATGAAAAGCCGTAAATTAGAGGACCTTTCAAAGCATCATCCATACCTGCGAACTTACTGTCTGCTAGAGCGCGCTTTGCAAGAGTGTTACGAATTACTTTTAAGTAAACGCCTTGCTCACGAGCTTTAGAACGCAAGTCAGTCAGTTCAGCGACTTCCATTCCGCGGTATTCAGCGACGGCGACGGATAGAGCGCGAGATGCTACGTCAGATACTTCTGCAACAATCTCTTTTTTTGCTTCTAAACCTAATGCCACTGAGATCACCTCTTTTTAATCTGAGCGTCCGGTTTGCACCATTCACTCAGGTTTCATAGATTGGCAGACTCGGCTTGCGCTTTGTCTACCGTTCCACGGTGTTCTTTTCTCCCCAGAGAGTCTGAGTCGAACCACCGTCTGCGTAGGTTTGTTGGATTAAGCGATACACTGCATCGCACCTACGGTCTTGGACGGGAGCTAAGTCTTTCTTTTGGAATGACTAGCTCCAACCCATTTTCTTGCATTCCCACCTTGGGAATGTTCCAACTATTAACTCACTCGTCCTGAAGAGTTATTGCTACAAACTGACTAAATTAGTTAGCCAGAGTAGCCTGATCAACTGTTACGCCAGCACCCATAGTAGTGCTTAAGCTGATCTTTTGGATAAAAGTACCCTTGGCTGAAGAAGGCTTAGCTTTCTTCAACGCTTCTAGCAATGCTTCCAAGTTCTCTTGAATTTGGTTTGCTTCGAATGCAATTTTACCGATGCTAGCGTGGATGATACCGTTCTTATCGTTTCTGTAACGAACCTGACCTGCTTTTGCGTTCTTAACCGCAGTAGCTACGTCTGGAGTAACCGTACCAGTCTTAGGATTAGGCATAAGACCACGGGGACCAAGGATTTGACCTAATTGGCCAACTACGCGCATTGCATCTGGAGAAGCAACAACAACGTCAAAGTTCATTTCGCCTTTTTTAACTTGGTCAGCTAGGTCTTCCATCCCAACGATGTCAGCACCAGCTTCTTTAGCTGCATCAGCGTTTGCACCTTGAGTGAATACCGCTACGCGAACTTCTTTACCAGTACCGTTTGGAAGTACAGTTGCACCACGAACGTTCTGGTCAGATTTACGAGCATCAATTCCAAGGTTAACGGCAACGTCAACACTCTCAGGGAACTTAGCAGTTGCTAATTCTTTCAATAAAGCGATAGCTTCATTGATTTCATATTCTTTAGTTACGTCTACTTTTTCACGGATAGTACGTAAGCGTTTTGTTAATTTCGCCATCGATTAGCCCTCTGTGTTCAGACCCATACTGCGGGCAGAGCCAGCAATAGTACGAACAGCAGCGTCAAGATCAGCGGCTGTCAAATCAGGTTCTTTAGTTTTCGCAATTTCTTCCAATTGAGCGCGAGTCACAGTACCAACCTTTTCAGTGTTAGGACGTGATGAGCCACTCTTGATACCAGCAGCTTTCTTAAGTAAGAAAGACGCAGGTGGAGTTTTGGTTTCGAACGTGAAAGAACGGTCTTCGTATACAGAGATCTCTACAGGAACTGGAGCACCTTTTTCAATGCTTTCAGTTCTAGCGTTAAACGCCTTACAGAACTCCATGATGTTCACACCATGTTGACCTAGTGCAGGACCAACTGGAGGACTCGGGTTTGCGGCACCCGCAGCCACTTGCAGCTTAATTAAGCCGACGACTTTTTTTGCCATTTTTATTTACTCTTAATTTCGGGTTAAACGCCTTGCAAATACAGAGAATACTTGCTCAAACGGCTCCCCACCTACAAAAAGGCCGCAGATTATATTTTAATCTATGAGGTCTGACAAGGGTCAATTTGACTTTTTTTGGAAATAGGCTTGTTTTTCGCAAATATAATGTGCCCATTGAACTAATTAATAAGCAGTGGAAAAACATTAGACCTATTTCCGACGCAAGTCGTGAGTGAAAAACTGCACTGAAGTGCAGGTGATTATAACTGCTTCGAATGTTAATTTAAATTCGTACTGAAGATAACTCAAGTACTTAAATTTACATTACGAAAAGGATATATTCATGCAAGAATTAGCAAACAATGAGGTTAACTTAATTGGTGGTGGCAATCCTTATGCTTGGTTTTTACTAGGGCTTATTGGTGGAGAAATAGTAAATCAGTTTAAAGACGATTTAGAAAGAACTAAGCAACTCATCGCGACACAAGACAGAGGCCTAATCAGAAGAGGTTATCGTTTAACTGGAAATGGCGGTTAGCCCTTTGCGGTTGAACCACTAGTTCTTTGGCGCGGTTAGAAAAAGGATTTATTTATGAATCTCTCTCAATATGTTCCCAACAACAAGTCACGACTTACGGTACACGTTATTCTAGCATTATTGTGTCTTTTCCTAGGAATGATGACTCAGTATCTGCGCACTCTAATAGACGCGAATGTGCCAGTATTGATAGTTTACGCCCTCAATTCACTGCCTTCTTTCTTTTATGTCTTTGGATTGCTCTCCATCTGTTTGCTCGCAACAAAAAATACAGAAAAACTGTCGACGAACAGCACATTTTTAGTTGCTGGCGCATTGGGTTACGAAGTATCGCAATTATTCATTGAAGGAACATTTGACGTACTTGATTTGGCTGCAATTTTACTAGGAGCGTGTTTGTTTTGGTTCCTTTTCTTGCGCGCTAAATCACTTAATCGCGTTAGCTAAATTCTAAGTGCGCTTTGTAATTTATTGAGCGGCGATACGAAAGCTAAATGAAGTCGATGTGCAATCTAAATAAGAAGTTAGAGACAAACGCTAACCAATACCCGAACCCAAAAACGAAAAATGCGAGCCAAAAAGCTCGCATTTTATAAACCTTTAACAACACATCCTGTGGCTTGGTTCCAGCCCAGACGTCCTGTCTGGTCGCTAAATCGTTTTTCGAGTAATTACCTATTACTCGAAATTGCAGCGTAGCTGCAAACTCGATTTAGCCCTTCTCGACTTGTCCGAATTCTAGTTCTACTGGTGTAGAACGACCGAAGATTAGTACAGATACTTTCAGGCGACTCTTTTCGTAGTCAACTTCTTCAACAACACCGTTGAAGTCTGCGAACGGACCATCAGTAACGCGAACCACTTCACCTGGTTCGAACAATGTTTTCGGTTTCGGCTTATCAACTGATTCTTCTAAGCGATTTAGGATAGCGTCAGCTTCACGCTTAGTAATTGGCGCTGGGCGTTCAGTGGTACCACCGATAAAGCCAAGTACACGTGGTACGCTTTTCACTAAGTGCCAGCTATCATCGTTCATTTCCATTTCGACTAACACGTAGCCAGGGAAAAATTTGCGTTCGCTTTTGCGTTTTTGACCCGCGCGCATTTCTACAACTTCTTCGGTTGGTACTAATACCTCTCCGAAGTAGTCTTCCATGCTGTGCATTTTGATGTGTTCTTCTAGTGTCTTTTTAACGCGAGCTTCATAACCAGAAAAGGCTTGAATGACGTACCATTTTTTAGTTGACATATTAACCACCTATTCCAGTAAAGAGACCGATAAACCACACGATCAATTGGTCAAGTAACCATAAGAACAAAGCCACAATCGCTGTCGCAGCCAAGACGATAAGCGTTGTTTGCGTAGCTTCTTGTCTACTTGGCCAAACTACCTTTCGCACTTCAGTGCGTGATTCTTGCGCGAAACTAACAAAAGCAGAGCCTTTTGCAGTTGTTGAGGCCAAGCCCAACGCTGCAATGATTAATACAACCACGCCAACGGCTCGGTATAAAACTGATTCGCTACCGAAATATAAGTTACCGCCTATTGCTGTCGCTAATAGGCCAACAACAACGACCCACTTCACCAAATCCATGGGGCTTGAAGTGTTTACTGCACTATCACTCATTCTTTACCTACTTATGCACAATGCATATTCAAAAAGTGGCAGGGGTGGAGGGACTCGAACCCCCAACCATCGGTTTTGGAGACCGCTGTTCTACCAATTGGAACTACACCCCTAAAATCTTTTCCTCGCCAGAATACTCTGGCCATTGCCCTGAATTACTTCTATCGACCCTAGCAACGTGTGTTATATGGAGATGAAAGAGTCAGTATCAAGGCGGGAGCGGTATTATACTCATACTAAGCTTTCTGACAAGTACAAATCCACCAGCAAATATCAAAATGCCAGTAAGTTTTTCTAGTGGTATAGAAGATTACAAGGCTATAATCCGGCTTTTATTTTCATCAAGATTCCATTAAGCCAGACAAATGAAGTTTCCAGGTCGCCGAAAACACAAACACTACTTTCCGGTTCAAAACAAGCTGACAGGTATTCCTCAAAAACCCAAACGCGGCATGTCGCAAAGTTATGTGGTTGGCATTGACCAAACCTTAGTGGATATAGAAGCGAAAGTATCCGACGAGTTTATGGCGAAATATGAACTCAAACGCGGCATGTCTCAAGTTACCTCTGATGAAGTTACCGAACGCCTATACGACGAACTAAAAGCAAATGATTTAGTTAACTACGAGTTTGCCGGCGGCACTATCGCCAATACCCTGCACAACTACTCGGTATTGGCCGATGATAGATCCGTGCTGCTTGGCGTCATGTCAGAAAACATAAAGATTGGCAGTTACTCATATAAGTTTCTGAGTAATACCTCTAGCCGTGTAGATTTGAATTATTTACAACCAGTTGATGGACCCATTGGTCGCTGCTTCACGTTAATCGACAGCTCTGGTGAGAGAACTTTCGCTATCAGTCCCGGTAAGATAAATTATTTACAACCTGACTTCATCAACGAAAACCTTATCAAGAATGCCTCTGCACTGGTAATTAGCGCCTATTTAATGCGAACTCAAACTGGAGAAACCATGACTGAAGCCGCATTAAAGGCAGTTGAGATCGCCAACCAAAACGGCGTACCAGTCGTGTTAACACTTGGCACTAAATTCCTTATCGAACAAGACCCCAAATGGTGGCAGGAGTTTACCCAAAAACACGTCGACATTCTCACTATGAACGAAGAAGAAGCCGAAGCGATTACCGGCATAAGTGATCCACTAAGCGCTGCCAATAAAGCGCTTGATTGGGTTGACATGGTGATGTGTACTGCGGGACCCGAAGGCTTATTCATGGCAGGGCACGTTGATGAAGTGCACTTGCGCGAAACTGAGAGAGAATATCTCGACGGTTCTATAGCCGAATTTAATCGCTTTGAATACTCTCGCCCAATGCGCTTGCGTGATTGCGAGAAACCAGTGCGCGTGTTCACCCACATCCAACCTTACATGGGTGGTCCTGACAAGATTAAAAACACCAACGGTGCAGGTGATGGTGCATTAGCTGCTTTGCTTCACGATATATGCGCTAACGAGTACCATAAAATCAACGTCGAACAATCCAGTAAACACGAACAGCCTGCCCTAACCTATTCCTCTTTTTCACAAATCAGCAAATATGCGAACAGAGTGAGTTTCGAAGTACTTGCTCAACACGCTCCAAGACTTAGCCGAGGCTTACCGGAGAGAGAAGAAGGGTTGGACCACGCCTACTGGGCACAATAAAATCAACTAGCGCAAAGTGCCCTTGCACTTTGCGCTTCTTTGTCGTCGGTACAACCAAACACCCCATATAATTACACTTGTAATCTTGACACTCCGTTTTAAACGCGTATATTCTTTCATTAAATTACACATGTAATCTAATGAGGCAATGGTGGAAATTAGTAAAACCGAACTTGAAGTGATGCAAGCTATTTGGAAACAATCCCCGGTAAGCTCTAGCGAGATAATCAATCGCTTAAATAGAAAGCGTGAGTGGCACGAAAAAACCGTCAAAACACTTCTTGGTAGACTCGTTAAAAAGCAGGCTCTGGATTACCACAAGGAAGGCAGACAGTATTTGTATTTCCCATTAGTCTCTCAATCAGACTATCAAGCCCAAGCGAGTCAAAGTTTGATATCACGTCTTTTTGAAGGCCGGATATCCCCCCTTGTAGCCGGATTTGCCAAGCAAGAAAAGCTATCAAAAGACGACGTTGATGAACTCAAGCAACTCATCGCCAATTGGGAGAAAGAGAATGACTAGCTGGTTATTCGAACAAGCCTTATTTATCTCCGCCTTGGTCTTGGTGCTCTACGTTGCGCGCACCACACTTGTTAAACACACCGGGGCAAAGGCTTACTATTACCTCTGGTCTATTATACCCATTCAACTGGCGTTATCTCTATTGATAACAAGCCAACAAATACCCGCGCAAATTAAGATCAATAGTTATGTATTCACTGCTCAAAAAGTACTAGAGCAGTCTCAAAAACAATTAATACCGGTATCTGACCTACTGTTTTACGTTTGGTTGGCAGGTGCCGCTATCGTTGCGTTGACCATTTGGCTCATACACAAACAATTCAGTGACACGCTTGAATTGGAGGAACTGCCAAAAGACGCCATTAATGGTATATCAGGGGTAACCGTAAAGCAGAGCCAACAACTTCATTCCCCACTCTTACAGGGCTTCCACAAGGCTACTCTAATACTACCGGTGAACTTTTTCGACATCCCACAATCTGCAAGAGAGCTAATGCTAAAGCATGAACTGGTGCACTTCAGACGTGGAGATTTGATCTGGAATTTTGCTGCGATTTGCACTTTGTGTTTGTTCTGGTTTAACCCGCTTACCTGGTGGGCATACAAGCAGTTTAGACATGCCCAAGAAATGGCATGTGACGCAGAGGTATTGGCTAACTCCAACGCCACTACAAAACTTTCTTATGCTAAGGCATTTCTTGAACAATCGTTATTGCTCAACAGGTATTCACTCACATCTCTTCATTATGGAGGCAAACAAAATATGAAAGAGAGACTTAACAACATAAAAAATGGCAAAAACCAAGTACTTCGCGCAGTTCCCATTGCACTTGCCTTATTAACCGCAACAGCTGGATTTCAAGCCGTTAGTGCAAACAATAAAGACGTGAAAAGTATTGCTGGCGTACACCCAATTATGCGTATAGAGCCTAAGTACCCAAAATACGCAGTAAAAAATAAGCTTGAGGGTCACGTAATCATGAGCTTCAGTATCGACACGGATGGCAGCGTTGAAGATGTCGAAGTTTTGCAGTCGACTCAAGATGGCTTGTTCGATTCAAGCGCAACCATGGCGTTGCAGCAATGGACCTACTCAAGACCAGAGAAAAAACTTCGTAACATGATGGTTAGATTAGATTTCCAATTAGGCGAAAAAACCGAAGTTGGTGTCACAGACGATATGGAGCGGATCAAAATCAAAGGCGAATAGTGCGGTTACTTCGAATAGCCAAACAGCAGAAAAAACCATACTTGCTTAAGTGTGGTTTTCTGTGTTGTTACAGCCCCAAACTACATTAATTCTCGCTCCATTCGATAATTTTATGAAGCCACGCATCTAGCACTATATAGTCACTAATGATGTGACTAGAGATTAGCGTTATCGGGTTAACAATCATGAAAAAATTAAACATCGTGAAAGGGTACGGAGTAATTCCATGCAATATAGCAAAGCTTGAATAGGTCGGTATCAAGCTTAAGACACCGATGTAAAAATAGTATCGCTTTTTACTAAGGTATTTCCCATCGACCGACTTCAATACGCCAAAATAGATACAAGGCTCAAAAGATAATTTTAAGAAAATGGTAAATAGCAGAAAGCTAGTCAGGCTATGTAGTGTCATTGCCAGGGTAACGCTAGAAAACAACCAAAATGACAACATACCACATAAAATCACTATGCATATGTCGATGCAAACTCTCTTGATGCAAAATAACATCAATACGTCATTGGGAAGACAAAGAGCTTTGTTTTTCAAAGGGCTAGCTGTGGCAGGCATGCAACATTAACCTAATTCAAAGGAGGTTACGCCAAAAACACAGTTTTGTTCTATTTTCGGAGGCTCGCCAAAATACATACGAGCGCATCCAAATACTTCGCGCATTCTATATTTTTGCACCATCGCCATCGCTGCATCATTAGTTTCTGGAACATCGAGATAAATGTTCTCCCCTTCGGCAAAGCTTGCCGCATAAACAAATAGTGACTCGGCAATCCCCGGTGAATCCGCAAATAAAGGCGCGACTTTGAATCCACCGACGCATGGGCGCATGACACAATATCCTTGCAACTGCTCTCCCGACATATAACCTACAGTAATCGCGTTAGGTTGGGAGATCCACGATTCCAAAAACGCTCGGCGTGGCGCTTGAAAACACTTTAAGTAATAGTCCTCAATTTGCCTTATGGGGATATGTGCAAGCGGCTCTAAATTCTGCCAATGGTTGTCAGTCAGTACAGGAGTTGAATCAAACTGAATAGAATAACGCAAGTTTCGGTGTGCAAATTTAAAACCACCTTTAGCGTAAAAGGACTGCATATTAAATACCCCATCCATGCCAATGCTAGACGACGGTAACAGTCTGTCGATAAGCCTCTGCTTACGCGCATGCCATAGGAGTTTTCCCAAACCAAACCCTCTGAACTCTGGCCTAATGATGAACAATCCCATAAAGCCAAACGTTTTATCATACGAGGTAATAGCACCACCACCCACATTATTGCCATTGAGCTCTGCAGCGACAAATGCATTGGCATCGGCTTGCCAAAAGCATTCAGCATCATTTGCCCCCGGAGACCAACCCTCAGCTTCTGCCCAATAAAGAAGTTGATCAACTTCGGGGCGATACATATTTCTTATCTTTAGGTTCTTCAAATTCATCAATTGTTATCTCGATATTAAATCTCAATCCCATTTAAATGGGACATCGCATTGAGGCAGAGTTTATTATCTCTTTTTGGGCTCCATGAATACTTCATACGACAAGCTAGCTTGTGCGAATTTCGTCAGCATAGAAAAGCTGTAGTTCCAGAATATCTTCGTAGCCATCTTGAAAAGCCTCGACCACTTCCGGATCAAAAAGGGTGTCGGCCTGATCGACTATGTATTCGTAGGCCATTTCAGTAGACCACGCTTGTCTGTGAGCGCGCTTAGCGATAAGCGCGCAATACACGTCGGCAACTGCGGCAATTCTCGCAGACATGGGAATGACATCTTCTCGCAAATTTAAATAACCGCTTCCGTCCCAACGTTCATGGTGATACAGAGCTATTTCTCTGGCCATTTTCATCAGACCAGTGTCATCATCCCCCAGCAGTTCAGCTCCAATATGAACATGGGTTTTCATCACTGCCCACTCTTGGTCAGTGAGTGCACCGGGCTTTTTCAATATGCTGTCTGGTATACCAATTTTGCCAATATCATGCATTGGACTCGACGCTAAAATCATATCCACAAAGTTATCATCAAAGCCCATCTGTTTAGCGATTAAGGCACAAGTATTCCCCATACGCAGTAAGTAGTTACTTGTCTGCTGCTCTCTGAAACTCGATGCTTTGCCTAATCTTTCTAGCACTTCTGTTCGAACTTTTTCCAATTGTTCTGTGTTTAGAACAACTTCCTGTTCCAGGTCTTTAGTTCTGACAATTGCCTCTTTCATTTTTAAATGAGTGCTCAAATGGGTTTTTATGCGGCCTGCTAAAATCGCTGATTTAAACGGTTTATTAACAAAATCTTTTGCGCCAAGCTCAAGCGCAGCCTCGGCAAACTCATCTTCACTTTCAGCAGTTAGTACGACGATGGGTGGGAAAAAATCTCGTTGTAGCGTCAATACCGATTGCATCCACTCAATGCCATTCATTTGCGGCATATTGATGTCTAATATCACCAAATCCACGTCATTGTTAGTGAAATAATCCAATGCTTTTACAGGATTCGAGAAGAGCTCTACAGATTGATATCCTTGCAATTTGACAACCTCACCAATCATGGATAAGCAAATTGGATTGTCTTCTACAACCATTATTTTGGCGCAAAGTAGCTTGTCACTCAGCATAGTGAACCTCGGGTAATTATTTATTCAGCGATTAACAACAGAGACGTATTAGGGTTAAAAAGTGAACCGTTATGAAAAAGTGGAGGTAGTGGTTTATTGGCGGCTAAACCGTGTTTTTACAGAACCTCCACTCATGCGGCTAACATCTATCAGGCGCAATTCTCCACAAGCGCATTTTTATAGGCAAAATTTGCCAGCTCTATCGCATTGGACAGGTTGAGTTTTTTCATAATGTTGGCACGATGAACATTGATTGTGCGCTCGCTGTTGCCAAGATGAATAGCTACTTCATTGTTGTTTAAGCCCAGTAATATTAGCTGCATAACTTCGAACTCTTTGTTGGTTAATAGGCCTTCTTGCCACCCCTCATAACTGGTAACCCTTTTCGATACATAAGTGTCTCCAGCGCTTACAAATTCGATAGCATTAGCGATTTCATCGACGTCCGTGGACTTCACACATACCCCGTTTACGCCAAAAGCCAATAGCTGGTTGAACAAAAACTGAGACTCCAGTCCGGTTAAAATAACAACCTTCGACTCCGGGTTGTTCTTTTTGACTTCTTTCACAGAAGACAGAATGGAGCCCCGAGGCATTTTGCAGTCACAAATTAGTAAGTCGAAATCAACTTTGGCGCACACGTCTGATAAGCTGGCGAAATCCGCAACTTCACCGACAACTGAAATTCCAAACTCTTCTAGAAGAAATTTTAAACCTTGTCTAAACAGAACATGATCGTCAGCAATTACAGCTTTTAATAATTTCATACTGGGCACCGTCATTTGTGATTAAGCAAGTTACAAAAAGAATTCACATACCCCGTGAATTCGAGATGAGCTAATCTTTGCCCAGCACTCGATGTATCTCAACGCGACAAATATGAGGAAATTTCCGCCAATTATGAATTAAATGAAGATTATGAATCCCAATTTCGTCTCATATAACCCTCTTAAAAATAAGGTTATTTTCTTAATAGTTTTAAAATCTTCCTTATATTGGGTGCAAAAAACACCATAATGGCCGTTTGATTGGAATCAAGGACTAAACTGACGAAGCACCTTGCATATAACTACTCCACATTTAGTTGACGACATAAGGGAGGTGAGACCAAAAAAGTAAAACGTAAATTTGTTTACTCTTTCATAAATGCTTCATAACTTCGCACTTAGGTTTATCAATTAATACTTATGAATAGAAAGCTATACTTTTCTAATGGGAGTGATTATGGAAAACATACATGCAATCGACTTGCCTAGTTTTTAATAACCCGCAGATGTGATCATCTAAAATTGTCAGGATAAAAAGTTGCGAAGGCAGAACGAAGAAATAGAGGTTGCACAAGCGCTAATGGTATACCTCTTTTATTTTTTGATACACTTCTTCAAAAATATCCTCGGCAAGTTCGAAGTCGAAGTTTTCAACGGCACTCGACAAACGTTTGAGATGCTTTTTCAAAGGTTTAGATTCAGTGTGCAGCTCTGCAATTTTGTCTATCGCTAGTGTATCAAAGCCACTTATTAGCTCTCTGATATCCTTAAGAAGCGCCTCATTGTTCAAGTTATCTTCTCGCTCTAGCTCAACTTGTGTGGGTACTTTTATTTTTTCGTATTCAGCTTCAAATCCATCTAACGCATCTAACAGTTTGCTCAGCTCTGTATGAAAATCGACAAAGGTTTCATAAATATTGTTTTCTGGTTCTTGCTCAATAATTTTAATCTCCAGTTCCTCTGCGATATGTGCCAGTGATTGGGCGCCTATGTTGCCTGCCAAGCCTTTAACTGCGTGAGCATAGTGCTGTGTCGCGGCCAAGTCTTCAATCAAATCAAATAGGGCTGTGGCGTTAGCTCTTTGCCCTTCTCTAAACTTGCACAACATATCTAGGTAGAACTCAACTTTACCTGACGCCGTTGATAGCCCCTTTCGAACGTTCAATTCATTGATTTCTTGCAATAGAGGAATAGCAAGGTGCTCAGGTAAAGCATCAACGCCATCGCACACCTGATTAAACTGATGCTCTGATTTTAACCAGGTGAGAATCGTCGAGTAGAATTCATTGACCTCAAACGGTTTACCGATGTGATCATTCATTCCTACTTCTCTCGCTTTAGCTATATCGCTACTCATGACATTAGCTGACATCGCCAAAATGGGCAAAGCAGCGAGTTCCAAGTCCGTTCGAATCGCACTCGTCGCCTCATAACCATCCATGACTGGCATTTGAATATCCATTAGTACTAGATCAAATGTGTTTGCTCGCAGCAGTTCAACAGCCTCTTTACCATTGTTAGCAATAGTGACACTTGCTCCCTTTTCTACCAATAAATCGTTGGCCAACTCTTGGTTTACTGGCATATCTTCAACAAGCAACACATTTACGCCGGACAGAAAGTCGCCTTGGGCAGGTAATACATTGCAATTTACCTCAGCCTCAATCTGTATTGGTCGGTTAGAGAATACATCACGTAACAAGCTATCAAGCTGATTGGGAAGAATTGGCTTGCACAAATAGCCGTCTAATGTCGTTTCCTCAACATCTATGATTTCTTTCGAGTAACCACTACAAATAACAAACTTAGGCGGAGATTCAAATGATATGGCTTTCATTTTCTCAATGGTTTCACCACCGTCAAGTCCGTCCATTTTCCAATCGACAAAAATGATGTCAAAGGGCTCCTGGGTATCCTCAAGTAAACCCAAAGCTTCTAATCCACTGCTTGCAACCTTTACCTCATACGAGCGACACGCTAACAGTTTACTCAATATCTGTATTGATGTTTGATTATCATCAACCAGAAGCGCCTTTTTGGCCTTGTAAACATCCTCTCCATCAAGCTCACTAGTTAGAAGACTATCACTTGCCTCATGCACGGGAAAACTAGCAGTAAAACTGAAGCAGGAACCAATACTGAGTTCACTGGTTACTTTGATACCACTGCTTGCCATCAACTTTACGAGTTGATTGGAAATCGAAAGCCCCAATCCAGTACCACCGTATTTACGGGTAGTTGATGCATCGGCTTGAGTAAATGATTCAAAGAGTCTGCTGGTTTGTTCTTGGTTCATCCCAATACCGGTATCTCGCACACCAAACTCCAAAGACACTTCATCTCGTTCATGTCCTGCTACCTTACAATAAACCACGACTTCACCGTCATCGGTAAACTTAATCGCATTACCCACCAAATTGAGTAATACCTGCCCCAAACGCAGTGCGTCGCCAACAATATGAGTTGGCAGTTCGGGATCTAGGTCGAATATCAGTTCTACATCTTTCTCAATGCTTTTCTCACCCAACAAATTAAGCAAGTTTTGAAACACGTCGGATAACTCTAGTGGTTTCAATTCTAGTTCTAATTTGCCCGCTTCTATCTTGGAAAAGTCTAAGATGTCGTTAATGATGCCGAGCAATGAAACAGATGCATCATGTACTTTTTGAACGTAATTCCTTTGTTTAGAATCCAAGTGAGATTGCAATGCTAAATACGACATACCAATGATGGCATTCATCGGCGTTCTTATTTCGTGGCTCATGTTGGCTAGAAATTGTGATTTGGAGTTACTCACTTTTTCGGCATGGTTTTTCGCTTGCCATAGTTCCTTGTTCTTCTGTTCCAATTCAGAAGAGCGTTTTTTCACTCTAGACTCAAGATCGGCATTAATAAGCGCCAACTCATCGTATGACGATTTAAGCTCATTGTTCATCAACAAAAATGAGCTCGCCAGCACACTTATTTCATCTTCACTATTGTAACTAGGAATAGGAACATTTGCTTTGAACTTGCTCTTTTCAATTTCTCTGGCGGTTTCAGTTAACTCTAAAATTGGTTTAAACAAAGAGCGAATTGAACCGACAACCATGTAACAGCCGATAGTAATTAGAAGCAATGCGATACCAATAGAACGGTGGATAAGGGTATCGGTATCTTCTTCAATCTCATTTTCAATTTGCTGAATTTGTTGTTGCAACGCCAGATTTGAAAAGACGACATCTAGTGATCCCCACTTATTGTTGCCAACAGTAATTGGGATTCGAATAACACAATACGGTGCACCGTCTTTTTCGAACTCCATGTGTTCGAATTTAGCGTTTTCTATATGTTGGCTGTCCAGTAGAGATAGTTCAGAAAAAAAGTGCTCTCGATCTTGCAACTTATTAATAAGCACAACTTGTTGTTGGTTAGCGTTTACTAGTGAAAGAACTTTAATATCGACATTTTCTTCTGCGAACGCTTCAGAAATATCGGTTAATTCAGTGAAGGAATAAGAGGCAACTTTATTAGCAACGCGGTCAGAAAAACTGCGAATCATTGAGGTTCTGTTATTTAATTTTGAGTCACGAATAAATTCCGCTCTTTCATTGAATATTTTTTGGTTAAATGATTTTTGAAACGCAACATTCAACAATACATAGCTAAACATCACGCCTAACAAAAAAAAACAAAACCATCATCGAAAAGCGCCACTTTAGACTCTTATTCCAACGGATTTTTTCCCCACTTTTTAACATCGCTTATTTCTTAACTCGGTTCTAACTTTTGCTACTTTTGCTCATCAAAAAATCTGGAGTTTCCACATCACGGAGCCCTAAATTAATAACGATAAGCATCACAATTGAACATTGGATAGTTTGCATGTGACATCAACTACACTGTGAAACGCATGAAAGGATATCCCATAAACATTTCACGAATAAGTTTTGTTGTAGCGAAAGTTTTCGCCTTTATTGGCAACTTCGTTCTTGTCGTTGAGTTTCAATGAACAAATGTTGCTCTTTGCCTGACCGGTTTCATTAGCGCGTTTTTTCGGGATAGAAAAGAAGATATTAGTGCCATTTTCTTGGTCAAAATCGAACGAAATGTCGCCATCTTGTTTTGAGATAATCGAGTGCATTGTGTTTCTGTACACAGAGTTTTCTTCGTCAAACGTTCCCCAAGGCAATCGCTCAAAAAAAGCGAGTCTTTCTTCGATCGTTGGAAACCATACGTTAAAGAAAGAAATAGTGACTTTGTCATATTGGCCAATACCATTGATTAGAATTTCGCAATCGTTCTGGCTGGTATTGATTGCATGAAGTAAGATGCTTTTCACCAAGGTAACGGCAAGTTGTTCGTCCATGGTAACGCTTAATTCACCTTCAAAGTCGAACGTCAACGTCGTGCCAGTAAGGTCTAAAATAGGTACAAATTCATGCGATATCCGCTTAATTAACACATCCAATTCAATTTCTTTTTGCTCTGATTGTTGAATTTCCCGTTCAGATAAATGTGTCAGGTGCATACCATCTAGACGGCAGTCTAAGCATTGTGTGTAATTGAATAAGCTTTGCACTGTGTTGCGCAATTCAGTTTTGGTGGTAATGTCACTAAAGTGCGACATGCAACTATCAATCGTACTGAGGCAATTGATGACATCGGCTTCTAAAAAGTCATCTAGATCTTGTTGCGCCGTTTCAAATTCCGAGAGCAAGTCGAGTTGATTTAGAAACTTTCGATTGTCACTGATGGACTTCAAATGCGTGCCAACTCGAAGTTTAAGGATATCTGGAATTATGGGTTTTACTACGTAATCCAATGCGCCTAATTCAAGCCCGCGAACTACCTCATCATCTTGTCCCAACGCAGTAACGAAAATGATGCCAATGTGTTGTGTTTTGGGGTTTGATTTAAGTTCCGCACATAATGAAAGACCGTCCATTTCTGGCATCATAACATCCAGCAATATTAGCTCTGGTGGCGTGTCAGATTGGCAAATACTCAACGCCTTTTTAGCAGATGTCGTAGCGCGGATACGACACTGCCCTTTTAAAGACTGAGAAATAACATGAATGTTGTCGGCAATATCATCAACCACCAAGACGGTCGCAGGACTTTCATCTTCTAAACTTTCTTCAATTTCTTTTATTCGTTTGCGTTCCAATAGCTCCTTTTTAATAGGCATCTTAGTGGCAGCTATAATCTTTTTCTCAAACGCCTCGAACTGAAATGGCTTTAATATAAACTCTGAAGCACCAGCTTTGAGAGCATGTACAATTAACTCTTGGTTCAATTCAGTCGACATTACCACTAAAGCGGCATCGTCCATTGATTTGATTTTTCGCATTTCCATAGCGACTTCCAAAGCGTTCACTTCTGGCGGGTAATGGCCACAAATGACCAAATCAAAGTCTCTGTGTTTAAGTGCGTTTTTGGCTTCTCTCTCATGACTTGCGGTAAACACACGGGTGATCTGTAATCTATTTTTTAGAAAAGAAAGAATGCTGCTTCGAAGCGCACCAATTTGCTCTATGACCAGAACAGAATAATTCTCTTGGTATTCATTTATTAACTTCATAACTTAACCTTCCCATTCTGGTTCAGTTCATCCGTATCTACACGGCTGCAGACGACTTTTCTCCGACGCTTGGATATAACACAACATATCAATGCTATGAACAGGCAACACAAGAAACCAGCCGACACCACCAATGACCATTGCTTGTGTTTTGATCTAATCGCTTGCTGAGTTTGTTCTGCATGCATTGGTACCGTCACCGACAAATGTGACAAATCTGCGGAAATACTCTGTAGCACAAGGTATGGTTGATTGACGTCGTCTGCACCAATTGTGCCGCTTTGTTGGTAGTGATTGATGAGTTGATAAGACAGCATTTTCAAGGCGTAGCTCTTGCCCGAAAGAGAATGTAAACCACCAAAACCAACACTCTCTAAGTGGGTAAGCGCGATTATTAGACTGTTAGATTTCGCTTGAAATTGATTCAGTAATTGTTGAGTTTTACGGTGACCTTCTGCGTCTTTTAACTGACCCGATACCATGCTCAACTCGTCCGCGCTTCTTGAGGCGTTTACTAATGTCAGGCTGAATGAAAGAACATCGGATTGAGATTGGGCGTAATACTTTGATACTTGGTATATGACTGAAGAAATAGTGATAAACAATAAACACGCAATCGCCATCCCAACAGAGGCAATAAACACAGCGTAGTTTAGTGACACTACCGGCGATTTTTCATAGGTAAATCCAATCATCTCATTCAAACGACTCATGTATTGATTGAGCCGGCTCCAAAATGTCAGGTTTCAGTCATTGATAAAAAGTCTATCAAAGGCAAGTTGAAACATCTGTGGAGCGATCTCTCTAGTTAGATCAGAAATAGATAAATCTCGCCGCTTGAGAGAAGTGTATACGTCAGAGAGTTCAACACTCGTTGAAATGTGTTATTTTTGCCAAAACCGAATTTTGCGTTATCAACCAAGTTCAAGAAGCATGAGCCAAAAATCAAAACAGACAAGAGACATAGACACGCTAACGTTTTTGCAACTGAGTAGGGAAAATTCCCGTTTGAAAGAACAAGCTCTCTTGAAATCTCAAAAGGCTGCTGCGATTGCCCATGATGTATCGGGACAATTGGGTGCAGTATCTTTGTTACTCAGAAAACTGCACCGTGAATTTGAGGCCAGTGAAAACACTTCTCACGCTTCACTCATAGAATCCGTGAGAAATTCCCTAGCTTCAATACAAGAAACCACTTCATCCCTTTTAGCGGAAGAAAAACAATTTACGAAGACAATAATTCGTCCCGTCACTCTTGGTAATTTGTTTCGAGATATCGTGATGCACTACATGGAATTGGCGGATCAAAAGCGACTAACACTTAAGTATGTCGATACGCGCTTAACACTAGCATTACCCGAAGCGATTTTACGCAGAATCATTGAGAATCTGGTTCGCAATGCCATTCAAAATACCAAGCACGGTGGTATTTTGCTGGGAGTGAAACGCGGTAAAGACGACATTAGCATTTGCATTGTCGACACTGGAACCGGATTTACCCAGGAAGAACAAACTGAATTTTTAGTTGCTTTTAACAAAGGGGAAGCAAGTAACGGTCATGGCATTGGATTGTTTTCAGTGGCTAAATTGGCACGAGAATACGGCTGCCAATTTCGGATTAAATCCCAACTAAATATAGGAAGTAATTGCCAGTTGTTGGTGCCAAAAGAGAGGTTCTCTTCATCGCTCGGGTAATATCAGCCCCAACAAAAAACGTCCACTCCATTTGCTAGGCAATACTTTGTCTACATTCTTTCTATTTTGCTCAAGTAGTATTCATACTCTATTTCACCACCAACCTTCAGAATGTATGCTCTTACCAAAAATACGACGAGTGCACACATACACTGTTAGTTAAAACGAACTTGTATACCATCAGCGCCGTCGGTATTCAGTTGCTGGGCAAATTCAATTAAGCAACGAGATATTAATCTAGATGAGCATGGCAAGAGGTACACCATGGCACCACATTTGACGACAGCAGACAGTGAACTATTTACCGGTAAACGAGTTTTAGTTATTGAGCCTGACAATAAAATACAAAAGTCACTATCTGTGCTGCTTAAGCCATTTTCCTTTGCTCAAGTGACGTTTGTTACTTCTTCTTGCGCACTGGAAACCATTCTCACAGAAACACCATTTGACATCGTGATTACGGCACATGACAAATCACATGTTAACTGCATCTATGTGTTACAACTGATCCGCAAGAAGCTAAAAAATCCAAATACAGTAGTACTGCTTAATGCCTCGGAGCTACCTGAAATTATTGCAGTGGAGGCAATGAAAAACGGCGTATCTGAATTTCTTGTCGCTCCATTAACACTGCCCGCTCTGCAAGAACGCTTAATCCGAGGTATTGCCAAGCCCATTAAATCAGATGGCTTAGACCCGCGTCTCGCAGCAAACTCTGACCAGCGAGAACCACAGGCGTTACCCACAGTTCTCGTTGTCGACGATGTGCCTGACAATTTAAAAATTATCACCGAGATCCTAAAGTCCCAATACAAAGTCCAGGCTGCAATAAATGCGCGAGCGGCAATGAAAGTACTGTCCTCTGACACACCGCCTGATGTAGTTTTACTCGACATCATGATGCCCCAGGTAGACGGCCTTACCTTGTGCAAGAAAATTAAAAGCACCACTAAACTTAAAAACATCCCAATAATTTTCATTACCGCAATGAGTAGCCAGGAAGATGTTGTTAGAGGATTAGAGCTAGGTGCCGTTGATTACATTACAAAACCGATTAAACCGGAAATTCTCAAGGCGCGAATAAAAGCGCAATTCAATATCATCAATAACAATAAATCACTGAGAACCAAAACCGACATGGCCGTCGACTATTCGATATTGTTAAAAGAACTCGACCGTGTCTTTCAATACGATATTAAAAATAGCCTCAACGACATTAGTGCATCTGTAACCAAGCTATTAAAATCACAAGAAAATATAAGTGAATTTTTGGAAGAAAAAGTCAATATTGAATGTGCCACGTTGATACTGACAAACTACATTCAGAACCTGAAATTATACAAGCAGCTTAAAGATTCAGATTACTCGTCTTCCAATACTTGGTTAGACATTGCTAAATTAGCCAATGAGGTACTAGAAGCAAATAAGGTGCTAATTAAACGCAATAAAGTCAAAGTTGAGCTGAAAGTCGATGGTGATATGCGAGTTAAATCAAGTAAGGTTGCGTTTCGACACATTCTAAACAATTTGACTTTACATGCACTTAGTACCGCAGAAGCGCAATCTACCTTAAAGATATTACTGACTGGCGATGACGACTCGATATATATCAGAGTCTCAAATAGGTGGTTCCCCACGGTAGAACAGCGGATCAGTATTTTCGAGCCGCTAGTAACCTTAGCCGAAGGACGCGAAAATGCCTATGCAAGATATATCATCAAATTGTTATCCGAACTGATAGGCGGTCAAATAGAGTTTGATTTTGATGATGCAATGGGAAGTTCGTTAAATATCGAGTTGAACCGAGAAGCTGCATAGCCACCCGCTTTATTCCCAACATAATATGCACCACTATCAATAGTTCAGCGAGACTTTAAACTACGAGGTGTTAATAAGTCACTATATTCACTATTAGGTCTCCCCTTTGCTCTCAATCGGCAAGCCGTACAGATACCTGAAAAGTGTCCATCAGAGTGGTTACTACATACTTTACATAGCATCCTTGCACCATTTCGCATTTCACAATATTTAAGAAGTGAACTGCTCATCGCATAACTCCACGTCGCGGGTTTAACCTATGGTGGCTCGATGAGAAACAACATTTCGAGCAATATATTTACCATTATAGTAATCAGTACTCACTAATTTAAATTTAGGCTTAGTTTTTTTACCTATATTCTTATAAGTAATTTGTTTATTGACCTTATGGCAACACCTCTTCCTTAGTTTGAGTTTTGTCTAAAAGTTTCAATATGCGGGAATCTGTAAACATGACCCCAGAGGTAATGGTGCTAAATATCAATGCGTCTATGATGGAAAACTCAAAATAAAAATAAGGAAAAGGGCATGAGTACAACAAGTGAATTTGCAGGCCAGGTGGTCTTGGTTACAGGCGCATCAGGAGGCATTGGTGAGGCTGCATCAAGAGCCTTCGCGATTGCAGGCGCAAAGGTAATAATGACTGACATCAATCCCAAAGGAGAACTCATCGCGACCGAGTTGCGGGATACGGGTTTAGATGCACATTTTTACGTATGTGATGCGACATCAACCGATGCCACAAAAACATTGTTCGCACAGATTAGACAAGAGCACGGTCTTGTGGATATAGCGTTCAACAATGCCGGCATTGAAATAGAAACCGATAAGCTCGGCGATGCTGAAGAAAATGTCTATGACAAAATCATGGATGTAAACGTCAAAGGCGTTTGGCTGTGCATGCGCGAAGAGATCAACATGATGTTGGAAAAAGGTGGCGGTAAAATAATTAATACCGCATCAATTGCTGGCCTGTTGGCCGCGCCTAAAATGAGTATATATGCGGCGAGTAAACATGCGGTAGTGGGCCTGACTAAATCAGCAGCTGTAGAATACGCCAGAAAGAACATCAGAATTAATTGTGTATGCCCGGCAGTGATTGAAACAGATATGTATCACCGAGTAGCACAAAGCGACCCGAAGCGAGCTGCGGGTATCAGTTCACTGCACCCCATTGGACGCATTGGACAAGCAGATGAAGTGGTATCCGCAGTCATGTATCTCGCGTCCGAAGCCGCGAGCTTCACGACAGGAATTGCAATGCCAGTCGATGGTGGTGCTACCGCGGTCTAATCTACTCGGGAGTTTCACGTTTCGATTTGAAATATGAATAAAATTTGCCTAAATTAGAGTTTTAAAATCCAAAAGTTCGCTAAGTAGTCCGTAAAGCGTATATGAGACTCTATCGCAGTGAAACTCCCAGGACTAAAAAATATAGGCAGGAATAGCAAGCAAGAATCTGCCAATAACAATGTAGGAAGGAGCCAAACGGCACAAAGCGCGCCTCCAATAGTCAATCGTGGCCGCTCCAATGCGCTCACAGAAACGTCTCGCAGTGAACACTTCAACAAAGCCGGAATCAATCAAGTACAAGCAATTGATAAAGACTTTAGTTCTGTTTCCCAAATGAAGCGAAGTAACGCACAAGTACAAAACCAGCTCACCTCAGTTTCTGAAATGAAACGCACTAGTGCGCAAAAACGGGAAAAAACTCAAGCACAACAGGTCACTCCAAAACAAAGAGAAGAAATCAGTTCAGCACTGTTGGCTGGCCGCTCCAAAATGCATGAGAAAAGTGAAAAGCGAATGGAGAATACTTATGCCAAAGCGTATACACAGTCACAAAAAACCAATGAAGTTTCGAGGACTCTTGGTACCTTATCAGGAAAGCTAACAAGAAATGTGGATACCGCAGAAGCAAACAGGCTCGCTGGCAAGATTAGTAGTGATGTCTCTGGGCGTGTCGAAAAAAATAACCCCAAGGCTTTTGAAGCCGAAAAAAGTGCGGAAAACTATGGTAGAGCGGCTACTGCAGTAAGTACAGCTGGCGCAATTGCGGGCGCGACTAGCGGACTCACTGGAGGAGCATCTCTAGCCTTGTCTGCTGGTACCGCAGTGGTCTCGTCAGGTTTGAACGCAAAGGCAGCCGAACGAGCAAACAAGAGTTCTTCACACTATGCGGCCAATTCAGATACGTCAAACAAAGAAGGCATGAATCTCTTAGATGCCTATGTATCAAAAGAAAAATCTCGAGAACAAAAGGTCGAATCCAACAAATATAAAGCCTCAGCAGTAACGGGGTTAGTTAGCTCTGGCGTTGGAATAGGTTTAGATGCTGGAGGGCTTGGCAGCCAAGCAGTGAGTAGTTTGCAAGGCAAGCAGCTGTTTGGTAATTCGGGACGCGTAGAAGCCAAAGTGTTCGATAAAGCCAATACTGTCAGTACCGCCAATTCTGCTGCAGGTGTCGCAGCAGACAAGGCTATCGGTGGAAAAATAGATTCTCACAAAAACACCAAACGCGGTGCTCATGCTGAAATTGCCAAAATACAAATTGCCCAGTCAATGTTGAATAGAGGTCGTAAGACTTAGAAGACTGGCTTCCAATATCGTCAATGTTAAACGAAACAATTCCAACTGATTCACTTTCCTCTTTGTGATCCTACCGTCAGCTGTTACCCTATTTAAGCTAAGCCACAATTAAAATAGTTACACCGCACCGGTGACAATTCGTCCCACATTCAATGAGCAAAATAACAATAAATTCTCAAACCGTTATTACATATACGGGACAAAAATCATTACTCGAGTGCATGGAAGAGAATGGACTTCCTGCTGAGTACAATTGCCGTCAAGGTTTTTGCGGTGTATGCCGCACCAAGAAGTTCTCAGGTGAAGTCAAATATGTCGTCGATCCTCTGGCATTCTACGATGAACAAGAAGAGATACTTCCCTGCGTTTGTATTCCAACTTCAGACATTGAAATTGGCACTGACTAGCCGTGACCGCCCCCTTGTTACCTACTCACCTAGAGAAACAAAACGTCATTCAATCACTGTGGAGTGACTATGGCGAAATTAGTCGATACAAGGATATTAAAAGCAACAAAAACGTCATCCTTAAGCTGGTTAACCCACCCGAAACTATCATACACCCCAGAGGCTGGGTAAGTGATTTAAGCCATCAAAGAAAGCTGCGCTCCTACCAGGTAGAAATTGCCTTTTATGAAGGTTTTGCGCAAAGATGCAGACGCGATTGCCGTGTCGCTGAACATCTAAATGCTTACTACGACTTCACTGCAAACGAAGGGCAATACCTTTTGTTTCTTGAAGATTTGTGTGAGGCTGGATTTACAAGAAACCATCGACAAGTAACTCGCAAAGGGATCAATTCCTGTATCAAGTGGTTAGGCAATTTTCACGGCAATCATATCTACAGCAAGCCAGAAAAATTGTGGGCAACAGGAGGCTATTGGCATCTCGCAACCCGTCCCGATGAACTGGCAAATATGGCCTTTGGCAGTTTGAAGATGCATGCTGAAAAAATCGATGCATTACTGCATGAGCACAACTACAAAACCATCATTCACGGCGACGCTAAGCTCGCAAATTTCTTGTTTTTTGATGATGAATCTCAAGCCGCAGCATATGACTTTCAATACGCGGGAGGTGGAATTGGGGTACAGGATTTGGTTCTGTTGCTGTGCAGTGTACTGACTAATAAGGAACTTTACACAGACTACGAGCGTTTGGTAGAGCTTTATTTTACAGAGTTTAAGCGCGGTGCACTGTGGAGTTTAACTTATGATGATTGCAAAATAATCGAAGATAAATGGCGCAGTTTGCTGCCTGTTGCTTGGGCGGACTACCATCGATTTCTCGCCGGGTGGAGTCCCCAACACGCCAGAATAACCCCCTTTATGGATGAGCAAACTCAGTTAGCTTTAAAACAATTGAAATATCTGTAGGGGCTTCTTTGCCAGTTTTCACTTTAGCCTTAAAAACCTAACCTCTAGAGTATAGATAAAACTACAATTGATTCATATCCATACTCTAAGGATTGCATCTAAAGCACATTGCTCAAAATATCGAAAATATCTTGAGTCGTTAGTTTAGGAGTTCTTCTAATGCAAATACTTTAAATCTGCAGGGACTTCAAAATCAATACTAGCTTGTGAGGCATAGTCTTTCTTAATCTTTTTGGCGTCGTCCACCATTACGGTCATGGCATCCATAATATCTAGAAATTGCACGAGTTGTTTTTCGGATAATGTCTCGGATAGAGCTTCAATATTCGAGATCAGTTTTGACATTGGATTCTCCCGTGTTCGTCAACAAATTGGCTTCGGTAGCGCGTTAGCTTTCTTTGACTTAATACAAACAAGCTTCATGCCAAACCTTGTGAAAAAACCTATATTTTTGCTAAGGTCTTTATTGGCGCGGGATATACGGAAATTGACTAAAAAATAACATCGAGATAGGAACTAAACTAAAAATTGACAGTGCCCAAAATCACCCCATATCCACAGTGAAAAGTTCGACATAACCCGGGTTGTTTTTGTTTTCATCACTGTCACCACTGACAAGGGCGTGCAAGCAGAAATCATTAAACTGATAAACATAACCAGGCTCAATTTTTACAATCTCCGCTTCGTCATCAGTTTGAATAGTTAACGCCGCCTTTTCTGTAGTACTGATTACAATAAAGCGCGAAGACAAATCTGAATCATCCGTATGCTGAGCCACAGTTCCTAAGCAGCGTGTATAGTTAATGCGACTTGCGCTCTGATGCCCGCAAGCGTCTTTAATCTGCTGCCTTAAAACTTCATCTTCAACCTTTTTATTGAACCAGTTTTTCTCGCTGACTTTCGCTTTTTTCCGAAGCTCTGATATAGGTGCCAAATTAATGTCACCACGCACCGGAAAAACCTTTACCAAATTCATTACGACTTTTCCTTCCCTGTTTCCACTAGCTGGTTCAGCAATCAACCATAGCAAGCATTCGCGGCGAACTCACGTTCTTTGATGGAAGTACATGTAGTCGAGTATCCTTCTTTATTCTCTAGCACAGACAAAACGATCGTAAATTGAAAACCTTTCTAAAGAATTTAAACAGCCGTTTAAAAAATTAGTAGGCACAAAACGTATTAGCCACTATGCTGTAATCACCCTACAAAAATAAAAAATTAGCAGGAAACACTATGTCCCAATTCGCAGGTAAAACAGCCGTTATCAGTGGCGGCGCCGAGGGTATTGGTTTATCTATTGCAACGGCTTTAGCAAACGAAAAAATGAATGTGGTCATCGCCGATATAGACCCAAACAATCTTCAAAAAGCAGAGCAAACACTTTTGGATTTAGGTGCACAAGTACTCGCACTGCCTTTAGATGTTGCAAGTGAAGGACAATGGCAAACAGTCGCTGAAAAAACACTAGAGAGATTCGGTAAAGTGCACATGGTAGTTAACAATGCCGGTGTTGGTGGCGAAGTAGGCGCGGTTGAACACAATAATGCCAAGGGTTGGCAGTGGACTTTAGACGTTAATTTGATGGGTGTGGTTTACGGCGCGAAGACCATGGTACCACTAATGAAAGAACAACAAGAAGGTGGTTGGATAGTAAACGTTGCTTCTATGGCGGGAATGGGTGGCGTCCCTTTTGCCGGAGCCTATACCGCGACCAAAACCGCGGTTGTGTCATTAACCGAAGCCTGGGCCGTTGAATTGGCTCCCTTTGGCATCGCCGTGTCGGCCTTGTGTCCAGCTTTCGTGCAAACGCGTATTCACGAATCTTATCGCAATCGCCAAGCCCAGTATCAAACAGATAAAAAACCATCGTCTAGTCAAAGTGCCGCGGCAAGCAAGGCCAAACAAGCGGTCGAAAACGGAATTGATGTGTCGATTGTAGGCAAGCGTGTAGTGGAAGCTCTTAACGACAAAGAACTCTATATTTTCACGCATCCGAACTACCGCCCCGTAACGCAAAAACGCGCGAAATTAATAGACGAGGCTTTCGAGCGAGCAACAAAAAGCCCGCTCTTGCAGCACATATTAGAGCAAAAAATTGAAATGCTTTAACAGCTTCATTAAGCTGATGAAAAAACATCCACAACAACAATAGGAAAATCCAATGCCTGAAATAACCCTACTTGGTTGGATCCATACTGGAATCGCAATTATTGCCCTACTCTCGGGCTTTTATACCTTAGCAATACACAAAATTATTCGGCTAGAAAACACCACCGGTCTTGTTTACCTAGTCTGTACTTTTATTGCTGCTGCAACAGCACTGTTTATCTACAAGCACGGCGGATTTGGTCCCGCTCATGCATTGGCGGTACTTACATTGCTGGCCTTGGCGGGTGGTTTCTTGGTTACCAAAATCAGCTTCCTTGAAAAAATTGCCCCTTATTTTCAGGCTTTTTGTTATACCGCGACATTACTATTTCACATGATCCCAGCTATTACAGACGGATTGTTGCGCTTACCAGTGGGAGACCCTTACTTGACTGATCATCAAGACCCGCTGCTTAAGAAGTTTTATCTGGCGTTTTTAATCATCTTCTTAATTGGTTATACCGCTAAGTTTTTATGGCTGAAGAAAAACAAGCCGTAATCTGAAATGTGAACCCAATGCCCTCTAGGACATTGGGTTTATCCTTTCCAACTCCTCAATATCCACTCTTTTTGTTCACATTAGATTCAAGCTTCTCCACATTCCTTATTAATTCATTCTTCATCATCTTTGTCCCTATTTAACCCATTGTTATTATTTTTGAGTTTCTTTAATCTTGCCGCCGTTAAAACAAATATGGGAAAACTAAACGAGGCTTCTATCAAATGAGATGTATCTTTTGCCAAGAAAATATCATGAATGACAACGCAGAAAAGGGGCGCCCGGTCACCGTACCGCAAAAAGGTATTGCCCACAGTAATTGCGCCGCAAAAGATCTTATATCCAGAAGAGTGTTCAAGAAACTCGAGCTTCGTTCATTAGAAATGGAAGACCTGCATGAGCTAAAAGATATGGTGCTTATGGAGCTTAATGAACGCTCAGGAGTAAATGAAGGGGGAATGGTAGAACTCTTCTAACTAGCTCATTGTTGTTACTCAGCAATAGTAATTTAACTAAATAGCCAATTATCACATCGAATAGCAACAAATATAATACTCCTAGTTAAACTGATGAAAGACACTAGGAGTTTATAATGACTACGATTCTTATTCCCGTCACCAATCACGCTACGCTTGGAAACACTGATGAAGCCAACGGTACATACGCACCAGAGTTGACTCATGCTTTGGCGGTATTCATCAAAGCCGGTTTTACATTTCAAATCGCGTCCATCAAAGGCGGCGCAGTTCCTATTTACGGCGAAGACATCGAGGGCGACGACGTTAATAGCAACATACTTGCAGACGAAGCGGTCAAAGCTCAGTTACAGAATAGCGTACCTCTGAATGACATCGACATTACCCGATACGACGCCATCTTCTATCCCGGAGGCTTTGGCTTATTGAGTGATTTGGCTGAAGATTCTGGCTTTGCTAACTTAGCCGCCACATTGTATGAAAATAACGGTATCATTGGCGCCGTCTGCCACGGCCCGGCAGCCCTACTTCCCATCACATTGCAAAGTGGCGAAACGCTGCTTGCAGATAAACGCGTTACCGGGTTTACTCGCGAGGAAGAAATAGACTTCGGTACCATAAGTAAAATTCCATTTTTACTTGAAGAAAGCTTAGCCAGAAAAGCAAAAGGTTATAGCAAAGTGCAGCCTTGGCTAGAAAATGTGGTGGTTGATCAAAGATTGGTCACCGGACAAAACCCAGCGAGCGCCCATGGTGTCGCCACTAATATGGTTTCTATGCTATCGCAATAATCATTGTCTTCGAAGTACTCTCTAAACCCAAATCATCCTAAATGGGCAGTGTACACACTGCCCAACCTCAGAAACGCACATTTTTTTACACGATTTAATTAGCTTTAATTTCAGATAGTTAGCGCGTGAAAATACAACTCTACTGTGCATATCACCTATACACAGTTGTCAGGTGTACATATCCGTGTATACTGTGCATATACGATATGTACAGTTAAAGTGTAAATGGATAACGAATTTATTTTATCGCAGGCCGATGGTAGCCCAATGTATTTGCAAATTATTGAGCAAATAAAACGGCGAATATCGCTAGGAGACTGGCCTGCCGGGCACAAACTGCCTTCAATCAGGGAACTGGCGGTGTCCATCAAAGTAAGCGTGATCACCGTTAAACGTGCCTATCAAGAGCTAGAGAGCCAAGGCGTGATCTACACCCAACCAGGGAAAGGGAGTTTCGTATCAAATGACAGCGATCTAGATAAACAATTGCGAGAGGCTGAAATGAACAACAAGTTATTAGAAGTGTTGAAAATAGCAGAATCACTGGGGATGAGCGTTGAAGACATCGCAGAACAGCTAAGCCAGCTTAAACAAGATCAGACGAATAGCAAGCAGGAGCCACAGTAATGAATATGTCACTGGATACGCCAAACGCACTCGCTATTGATATGCGCAATGTCAGCAAACGCTATCAACATTTCGCCTTACAAGATATTAACTTACAGCTTCCCAAAGGCACCATCATGGGCTTTATCGGAGCCAATGGTGCCGGTAAGTCAACGACCATGCGCATCTTGATGGGATTGGTGCGTCACGAACAAGGAGAAGTTACAGTGAACGGTTGCCCAATGCCAAATCAGCAGGTGGCGGCAAAGTGGGATATTGGCTTTGCGTCCGAGGACATGAGGTTATACCAAGAAGCCAGTGTGCAATGGCACATGAATTATATGCAGTCTATCTTTCCAAGCTGGGATATTCAGTATGCTAAAAAGTTGGTGCAGAAATTTGATATACGAGCAGAACAAAAAATCAAAGGCTTATCTCATGGACAGCGGGTAAAAGCAGGTTTATTGATGATTCTGGCGCGCAAACCAAAGTTGTTACTGCTGGATGAACCCACCACTGGTCTTGACCCAGTCGCCCGGCACGAAGTACTGAACGAACTAATGGATGTGTTATTAGACGAAGATAGAAGCATCCTTTTTTCCTCTCACAATACCCATGATATTGAGCAACTTTCGGATCAAATCACCTTTATCGACAAAGGCAAAATCATCGGTTGTGAGGATAAAGAAAGTTACCTGGAGAAGTGGCGCAGAATACGCTTAACTGTCCCCGAAAATGCTGTATTACCGCCTCTGCAGGGCATTATCGAACAGCGAAGAATGGGCAAACAGGCCGTGATAACCACTAAGCGATTTGACGACCATGTTGCCAACACTTATCAAAAATGTGGTGCCCAAATTCAAGCAGTAGAAAACATGACGCTAGAAGAAATATTCGTCTCAGAAGTACAGGCGAGCAGAAATAACAACGCCCAGGAGGCAACATCATGAATTGGCCGATGATAAAACATGTAATGGCGAAAGATTGGTATTTCAATCGGCTTGCGCTAGTGGGTTATTTCCTATTGGGTTTGATATCAGTCGCGCTGTTGTCGGTGAAAAATACAGGTGCTTTCTACGCGGGGGCGGTGATTTTGATTTCATCTCTTATTGTTATGGGTTGGCATCTGATCTTTGTCACCGTAATCAAAGAACGCAAAAGCCAAACGCTACCCTTTTTGATGAGTTTACCTATCTCACCTATGGATTATACGGTGGCGAAAATGCTTATTAATGTCGGTGCATTTTTGGTAATTTGGCTGTTACTTGCGGTAAGTACATTTTGGGTAATTCTAAATGTCGATACCATTCCAAATGGACTTGTCACCTTCGCCAGCATCGCCTTATTGGAGTTGGTCATTGCGTTTCTAATTATTCTCGCTATCGCCATCATTACGGAATCGGAAACCTACAGTGTAATCGTGCTGACCATTAGCAATATATCGGTATCACTATTTTGGTTCTGGCTAACCAGCATAAGCGCCATAGGCAGCCAAATGAGCAGTCAAGAGATCGACTGGAACAGTACCGTATTGACCTTTCTTGCAGCGGAAATAGTCATTGGACTAGCAGCAATCTGCACTGCGTTTTATTTTCAATCGAAGAAGCAAGACTTCCTCTAATTTAATCACTTAATAAATATACTCAGGAGTTAAATTATGTCACACGTCTATAATGGCGAGGGTGTCGCTCGCCCTGAAAAAATGTCTCAAGTACCACTAGAGGCCATTAGATATCACTACATGGACAACCTTAGAGCGCTTGCCATGTTGTTAGGAATATTCTTCCACGCAGCTTTGGCCTACAGCCCAATGATGCAAAACCTTTGGTTAGCAGCGGATCCGGTTAATTCCATTGTAATGGATTCCCTAGCTTGGTTTTCGCACACCTTCCGTATGCCGTTGTTCTTTATTATCGCTGGTTTTTTCGCAGTCATGCTCATTGAAAAACGCGGTATAGTTGGTTTTATGAAGCACCGTTTGCTGCGTATCGGATTACCTTTTATCGTGTTTTTGCCTCTGTGTTTAACTGCCGTCATCATGACTATCGGATGGGCAAGCAATGGTGTGGAAAACCCTTCTCCTATGTTACAAATGATAAAGATGATGCAAAACAATCCAGATGCACCACAACCACCATTTAGTACCATGCACTTGTGGTTTTTATTTAATCTTATGCTGTTTTGTGTGGTAATAGCAGGTGTAGCGAAAACAAGATTATTAGAATCGAGCCTCGTGAAATCGCTGTGTAATGCAAAAGTATTGCTCTTCGTTTTTCCACTAATTTTAGTGCCCGCTGTGATGCCGCAACCGACACCACTACCGGCACCTGAACGCATCTATCCAGAAGCATGGTCATTTGGCTTTTTCGGTGTATTTTTCCTGCTCGGAGCGGCGTTATTCACAAACAAGGATGCTATTGAAGGCATTCAAAAGTATGTGCTTTTTTTGCTACCGGCCAGCATTGCTGTTTATGCAGGGTATTATCAGTTGGTACCGCAAAGTGTCAGCTTAGAGCAATTAATGGCAGGCCCACCTGTGTTTGAATTTAGTACTCAGCAGCTTGGCAAAGCGTTAATGACGGCCTACATGGCAACATGGATGAGCTTGTTTTGCCTAGTTGCTGGCAAGGCGTTACTAGATAAACAAAATTCGATCATGCGTTATATTTCTCGCTCATCATATTGGGTTTACATCATTCACTTGCCTTTGCTGTTTCTAATTCAATTCATGCTGCTTGATGTAGATACTCATTTTTTCGTGAAGTATTTGATTGGTTCGTTCGGTACCTTGCTCATTGGATTAGTAAGCTACCAACTATTTGTCGTTTGGACACCCATTGGTACTTTGTTAAACGGCAAAAAAGCCAAGAAGAGTTAAATCAAACTGAAGCGGATTCGAACATAAAGGTCTATAAAATAAGGCGATTGTCGGATAAATGGATCTTGGTCGCCTTAATCATTGAAAAGCCGGCGACTGAAACGAAGAGGCGATGATTGATTCTCTTTGCGCTCAAGACAATACCTGTGTCGTACAACTTTATTCAATGAAACTGTGAGTCAATCATAACTGCACTCATGTCCGCTGCCCGTGCGTTCATTAAGTGAATTGCAAAGCCGTTTGGCTTGACTGGCATCTCCTGCTTCGGCAAGCAGTTGAGCGAGAGATAGAGTAGCGCCCTCATGCAGAGGCGCATGCCCCAGTACGCGACGATACCAAATCTCAGCAGAGTCTGTTTCGCCTTTCGCCAAATATCGATTGCCAATAGCGGCGCCCATATCTGCATACCAAGGTCTGATTTGCGCTATTTCATCATCGTATTTTACCGTCATCGCTTCGAAGGCTTGCTCGAACAATACAAGTGCTTGTTCATCATTCCCCTGAATCGAGGCAATTTCACCAGCGTTAATCAATACTTGCCAAGCATGCTTATCGACGTCGAGTGCTTTGTTGTAGTGTTCCATCGCATCGTCATATCTGCCAAGCGCCGTCAAAACAAAACCCAGCGCTTTGCGTGCACGCACATTTTCAGGCTCCAATCGGACAGCACGCTCTGCCAGCGCCAACGCCCTTTCAATGGCAGGTCTGGCATCAGGTCTTTCAAATACTCCCGCTTTTACAGCATCTCCCAAGGTCTCGTAACTGTTCTCCGCGCCAGACCAGCGCAGCGTCTTTTGCACCAAGGCGTTAGCTAAACCAGCTTGCGCCGATGCGTTCGTTGGCTTGAGCGACATTGTTTGCTCATAAAGACTAATTGCCATTTCGTTATCAGTGCGTCTAATCTGGTGATAATAGTTGTCCGCGCGCTGCAACATGGTGTCATATTCTTTGTCGGCATCATTAGATGGCAAGTTATCTTGCGTGAGCCAAATTCCAGCGATGACGAATATGAAACCGACCGCGGTTGTACGCAGTTTCACTTTTGATAAATCGACAGTTTTTTGGTTCGCCGGATCTGACGCTCGGGATAAATTCGAGTTCACCGCCACCGTTGGCCGATTGGCAGTTGGAACCTCCAATTGCTTTTGCACATCTGCTATCAATCGATACCCCTTTTTAGGCACGGTTTCAATGTAGCTAGGCGTTTTTGCACTATCAGAAAAGGCTTTGCGAATTTGAGACACACAACGTAGTAGGGCATCATCCGATACCACGGTATCAGGCCACACTTGTTTGAATAGGTGGTCTTTACTAACTACCTCAGAAGAGTGTTCACATAAATAGGCAAGTAAGGCACAGCTTTTAGGTTCAAGTCGAGATTCGACAACACTTGACATATTTGCATCGACTGGAGTTACCGCACCTGATGCAAAGTCGACCACAAACTCGCCTACTTGAAACTGTCCTTCAATCATTTATTTTAATACCTGATGACTCATCATCAGCAAAATATCAGAAAACCCTCGTCCATTCATCAGGACTCTGCGTTTCAGATAACTAATCATGTGAGCAAGTTTTTAATAGGAGTCAAAATTGTGATGCAAAAACTCGCCACTTCAATGATATTGATATGTCTAGCATTCGTTAATGTACTGGATGCGAATGCACAAGACACTTACACCGTTAAACAAATTAAACAGGACTTTGAGCATCTGTATGAAAGATTAGCAGCGGCTCAATACGATCTATACCATTACACATCAAAAGAAGATTACGATCGTGCTTTTACTGAAACGAAAAGCACATTCACTCGGCCAATGACAAAGCTGGAGTTGCAAAAGACATTTCAACAGTTCGTGGCTCTCGCCCAAATTGCCCACACGAGAATTGATTTTCCAATAAGTGACTACCGCTCATTTATGCAAAATGGAGGTAAAACACTACCAATCTATCCCACAATTACGGGCACTCAAGTCTTGGTCGATGAATTCTATGGAGGTGAGCAAGCACTTACATCGGGTGTGGAGATAATAAAGATAAATGGGACGCCAATTAGAGAATGGTTACAACCTATCTATAGTTATTTATCGGCTGACAATGATGAGATACTGTGGGGCTTTGTGGGCCAACAGCTACCTGCCCTTTTGTGGTTGCATGAGGGAGAAAAAGAAGGCTATGAATTAACCATCAAAGACCTAGAAGGTAAGCAAACTAAACTTATCGTAGCGACTCAAACCTCCGCACAACAAGAGCATTATTCGCTCAAAAACTCAGATGACTCAGAATCAGTTACACTGCCGCGCGAATTTAAGATGTTGAATAACAATATCGCTTATTTGAAACCCGGCCCCTTTTACAATTTCGACGGGGAAGACATTTGGGATACAACGTCTTTTCACCAATTTATCGATGATGCGTTTAAACATTTCACCACCAATAAGTCGCAGAATCTAATCATCGATTTACGCAACAACCCGGGGGGCACAAACAGTTTCAGCGACCATATGTTGGCGTGGTTTGCAGACGAACCATTCAAATTTGCATCTGATTTTAAAGTAAAAATTTCGCCTGAATCTACAGCGGCAAATGCGAAGCGCTTAAAGACGAGCAAGAACAAAAGTGACGTCTCACATCAATTGGCAGAATTTTACAGCAAGCAAGAAAACGGTACTGTGTTCTCATTCCCTTTACCGACATCCGCGCCTCATCCAGACAAGCACTTCGACGGCGACGTATATGTGCTCATCAATCGTTTTTCGTATAGCAACGCAGTATCAGTTGCCGCAATCTCAAAAGATTATGGCTTTGCAACAGTGATAGGAGAAAAAACCGCTGATTTAGCAACAACTCATGGTGCGATGGAGCGCTTTACCTTACCCAACACGGGAATTGAAGTGGGGTACCCGAAAGCTCTTATCATCCGACCTAATGGAGACACTAGACCAGACGGTGTGACTCCAGATATATGGCTTGATTTTGCAAAAGAGAGTGCAGATGCATTGGAGCAAGTAGTGGAACTCATCTCATCAACCAAATCATTGGCTAGCATCAAAAATTAGCCTTTGCGCAATAAGGTAAACCTTACATCGACAGTAAGAGACAAAGCTACTGCTTCGAGTACCTTATTGCGCTTGTGTTGATTCACTTTGAAAAAGTGTGGCGTCATCAGCAATAAATCGGAGATTTGTGCTTCGCTTAATTCACCAGTACTTGTGGTCAATGTTAATTCTTTGACCACACTAAAACCGGTAGAATATGCAGCGCTAAAATCGGGAGAACTTGCTGGTTTAACTTCATCGTAGATAATTTGCCGTAGCTCAATGAGGTGTTGCTCGCCGGACTCCACCAGCAAAACACTACCTTCTGCAGCTAACGCTTTTGCAAATACTTCGAACATCGGGTAGCCAAACATGCAAAGTATCAGATTAAGTGAAGCGTCTTTCACTGGCGGATTTCTGTTGGTACCAACCACCCACTGAATATTTTGTCGATCGCGTTGTGTCGCCACATGCACAGCAGGTTTAGATATATCCATTCCAAGAAGGGATAATACCTTGTCACTGGCATCCGCCAACGCCGCTTGTTTCAGCTTGTCGAGATAATAGCCCTCACCACAGCCGGCATCCATAATGGCAAAGTCAGCACTAGCAGACTTAATAATTTCCTCAAGCACCAAGTGATTCACACGCTCAGCAATGGATTCATAAACGCCTGTGTCGAGAAACTGTTTTCGCGCCAACACCATTTCTTTGCTATCGCCCGGATGTTTCGAACGTTTGTCTTGAATCGGCAATAGGTTTACATACTTCTGGCGAGCGATATCAAAGCTATGATTGTGAGTACACACATACCTGCTGTCTTCTTTTAATATAAGCGGGGTGTTATCAATAGGACAGACTAAATGGGAATATGGACGTAGCTTCATTCGACAATACTTAACACGTGGTATGCATGATTGTATCAATTCGCATAACTCTCGCCTATGTCAATTTTGAACCAATTCCTTCGATGCCCACAAAAGGAGTTAGCCTATGACTCGCCTCTGCTGCAGTGCACGTTTTCTAAATTCTGAGGGTGTTTGACCAGTATGTTTTTTAAATAGGGTATTAAAGGTGGTTTTACTGTTGAACCCTGCATCCTCAAATATCCGTTGAATTGATTTTTCAGAGTTTGCAACACTCACTAATTGGTCTTGAGCATCGAGTACTCTGTAGTAATTCACGTAATCGTAGAAGTTTTTCTTGTAATGCTTGTTTAGTAAAGAAGACAACGTTCTGGGTGAGATATCCATACTGTCCGCCAATCCTTCGAGTCTCAATTCAGGATCTTGATAAACCTTAATTCTAATCATCAAGTCTTCAAGGTGACTGGTATGTTTCGGATTGAAACTAATAGACGCTACTTCCTCTTGTTCTTGCGTGTCGCTTTCCTTGGGTCGAAACACCGTATTGATGGCGTGTGTTTGGCTATAAACCACCATTGCACTCATTAAGAAGAGCGGTGGGATGTTACTTGAAATTGAGATGATATCCGCAACAAACTTAATTTCAAAGCTATACAAAATACTGGCAGTCAAGCGCATTCCCCAAACAAAGACCAGGCCACCAGCGGTCCATCTTAACCAGGATAAATTGCGTCTTTCGGTATTGGAGAATCTAAAAGGTAATGATTTGTCGTAATCACGCATTAGTTTAAGCGCATAAATACCTGTAAATGTGGCAAAAAATGATAATCCCCAAAAACAAGCAATAGTAAACCATTGAAGTTTCACACCGGTAATGGCCGTCATGTAGCTAAAGCTACAAAACAAAACCGCGCTAAAGCCGCATATCCAGGTTAATTTGCTGTCGATATCCAGCGGCTTCCCCATCATCGCCCTTGCATACCAGAGCAATAGTAACCCTTGGATACCCGTTAGTATGATTTTGGGGAAGGATTGAAAAGGAAATAAAAGTTCAGCCGTGTAGGGTCCAATTACGGCGCTGTAATACATTACCGTCATAAACAATAACAATCCCTGGCTAATGAGAAAGAATGCCAACAGCAGATCACTTGTTTGTCTATCGCGTTTTAAAAACAGTGGTAACGCCAATAAAAAAGACAGCAACGTTGTCATCAATAAAAGCGAGTCATAAACATTTAATACGTGAAGAAAAATAAAATGCTCTTGCATATGACCACCACGGATAAAGATTTACGGAATTGGATTACAAGCATGCTGAGCTTATTCCGATGATGAGTCAAACCGCACACGCTAAATACCCATGGAATTGCGTTCAACTAAACGTTTTGCGTCCATACGAACGTTCTATTTTGTGTTATTGCGGCCTTACGAACGTGATACGCAGCGAAGCTAGGTAGATTGAAATGGTCGTTAAATCGTAAATTGGAGCGCGATATGAAAATCAACTTCACGTTAGCAAGCCTTATATTTGTAACCACATTCAGTTTGAGCAGTCAGACCTATGGCTTCACCACACACAATAAAAATATCGAAAAATGTTATGAAGCAACCAAGCAAATCACAATTACGCCTTCGGTAAGAACATGCAACCATGTGATTAAAAGTAGATTCAGTAGCCGTAAGAATAAGGCCATTGCGTTACACAACAGAGGCGTTATCTACTTAAACCACAACCTCAATGACAAAGCACTAAAGAGCTTTGAAAAAGCGGCAAGAACAAACTCAAAACAATCAGCCTCATTGCTTGCGATTGCTCAGTTGCACTATGCGAATGACAACGCTCTATTGGCGCTAAAGTATCTTGAAAAGGTACTGAGTAAAGAAAATGAAAACCTGCTCGCACACAAGCTACGCAAGCAGATAAACAGCAATAAGCTAGCAGGCAAAGTCATTAGCAAACCGCTGGTTGCAGACTAACCCCATGATATTCCATAGACAGGGGCTTGTTTTTAGGCCCCCAATTATCAGTGTCCATAGCTGACAACCCGATGCACTACCCAACGTTCATCGGTGCGTTTCCAAACGTGAGTAAAGCCAAAAGTACCACAATCATTGACTCCGTTGACCTCATGGCAGAATTGGTGTTCACCGATTTGAATAGCACCAAAGTTTTTCACAGGATAAACCACTAAGCTCTCGGGAAGTAAGGTGCGCACTAAACCTAGGTTCCGTTCGCAATTGTTTCTTGTTACCTGCATCGTGCTTTCATAGCCAGACAAACCGGCTATATCATGATAAAACTCCAGGTCTTGAGAAAACATTTTCGACATAGTTTCAATGTCGCATTCGTTAAACGCTTTAAAGAAAGTGGCATCTGCCTGCTTTATCTCTTCATATAACTCGTTGTCCACATGCGCCATTGCAGACAACGAAAAAACGAAACCAAATAATATCGATGCAAATTTTTTTGAATTAGTGAGCGCCATAATTTTCTCCCAGATGTTGAGCACGCTTGTAAATAAGTGGCGAGTTTGACTAACGAAACTATCAAATCGCACCTGCTAGCACTTGGGGAGCAAAGAGTGTTCCAAAAAAAAGCGCCTTTAAAGGCGCTTTTTCGGAAGATTTTATTCTATTGAGAACACAAACCCGAAGACGTATCTAGTGGCAAACCACCGGTCACGTCTGTGACACAGAAGCTCACACTAACACCGCCAGAAAGTGTTGTTCCGGTTTGCAATACGACAGTACCTGAAGCGTCTGTTACACCAGAAGCCGATTCATTCCAAGAACCAGAGAAGTCCCCAATAACCGTGACACCTTGCACAGGATTACCCAGATCATCAGTGACTGTTACAGTCGCGGTTCCATATTTTTTGCCTCGACCGGCTGAAGCGGTTCCGGTTAATACAGAACTAATAACCGTACTGGTCGCTTCACCGCCAGTATTGCTGGATACGGTAACAATTTGCGATGTTTGATCTGTAGCACCGTCATTATCTGTGACCGTAAGCGTTACGGTGTAGTCTCCAGCAACTGCATAAGTGTGCGAGGGATTACTTTGTGTTGACTGATTGCCGTCACCAAAGTCCCATTCAACAGAAGCAATTGAACCATCACCGTCACTGCTTGTGTCCGTGAAAGCGCAACTAAGATCAGTACATTGCTCAGTAAACGATGCTGAAGGGGCCTGGTTACTCGGTGGCGTGCCTCCCACTCCCAATATTTCGATGTTATCTAGCACATAGGTATCAGCATTAAAGCTATTGGAATCAATTAACAGCAATAACGCATTAACATCGGTATCTGAAGTCGCAGTATCCAATCTATCCTCGAGAGTAAATCTTAAGGTTTGTGCACCGTCTGCATGTTGAATATGAGCGGCATACTTACTATGACGACCGCCCGGATAATTATCAGGCGTGGCAACAGCACTGTTCTCAAGCTGCACCAATATTTCTTTGCCAACAAGCGCAGCGTCTGTATTAATTACTTCAACTTCAAACGCTTTATCGCCCAGTATGTATGGCGCTACATCGCCAATAGCTGAAGTAGAGTAAGCAATTACGTCATATTGGCTCTGACCATCACGTGTGTATGTCAATACACCAGGGTTACTTGTAGTATCGTAAACACCATTGGCAGACGTTAATGACATATTGGCTGTGCCATCAAAGTTCTCTAGCACCGTTTCTGTAGAAAGACTCTGGCCAACATAAATTTGCGTGGAAACTTCGCAACCGCCTGAATTCGCAGTCAATGTTTGAGTTGTACCGGCACTTGATGCATCCCAAGTGATCGAAACTGAGCTACCCGTACCAGACAGTGTGCCACCAGTCACGGCCCAGGAAGTATTACCGCCATCGTTAAGGACTGTGTAAGTTTCGGTGCTGCCAGGCGCAGGTAGGTGATTACCACTTAGATTAGGCTGATTACCGCCATAAACTCTTACATAATCAACTTCAAGAGTTTGTGGTAGAACTGAATCATCAACGTCGCCGCCCCAAGTACCACCAACAGCCAAATTAAGTATGATATGGAAGTTATTGCGTCCATCAAATGGCCAATCTTCAGGCGCCAAATCACTCGGTGTTTTGACAGAGTACAGCATGTTATCAACATACCATCTGATTTCATCTTGTTCCCATTCAATTGCATAAGTATGGAAATCATCAGACCATTTGCCAGGTTGCTTTAGCATACTGGCGCCTGTGTTACGGTTGTCAGGGTAGGGTTGTCCGAAGTGCAAAGTACCATGAGCAAAGTTTGAAGATTGTCCAACCGCTTCAAAAATATCTATTTCACCACTCATCGGCCAGCCCTGTGCTGGATCTGTAGGCAACATCCAAAACGCCGGCCACATACCCTGTCCAGATGGGAATTTCATGCGCGCTTCAAAACGCCCAAATGACCATTCACCACCGGCAGGCATGTTTGCTGTTCTTATTCTACCCGACGTGTACTGTGTTCCTCTTATTCTCTGTTTTCTTGCTTCAATGGACATTACGCCATTGTTGATGGTGATGTTATCGGCTTGATAATTCTGCAACTCGCTGTTGCCCCAACCACAAATGCCTTCGGCACAGCCATCACCAGTTTGGATGTCCCATGCATTAGTATTTAGGGTGCTAGCATCAAACTCATCAGCCCAAATTAATGTCTGACATTGTTGTGCTAGCGCCGATGATGAAAAAGCACAAACCAAAGAAGCGGCTGTGTACTTTGCGATTTTTGCGTATTTAAAGGGGGTCAATTTCATTTTATTACATGCCTCGTCACTGGAATTCACGTTGCAAATTTGTTAACAAAACAAAATAGCAACCCTTGAATTGTTATTCTTTTGTTAACAAAACAAAACCATCCAAACGCCGCTTTTTCTTGAACTGTCCGCTTATTGAGGCGAGTTGTCCTGATGGGCAGACGAGCCGTCCAATCACCATGTTATAAAAACGTTAATATAAGTGGGAAGTTAGTGACGAAAAACTGAATGGTGTGATTTTAAAAAGATGAATTTACCGATAACGACTTATTCAATAGTACTTGTGTACACATGAAGCACCATGTCCATCATTGATTTAGCCTCTTTAGAAAAGTCGAAGCGCTTTTGGTTTTTACAACTTTTGGGATGGATAGGCCTTTGTATACTCACCTACTTTTCTTTGACCATCTGGTATACGACTGAAGAATTCGTTGACAATCTTTTTCATATTTTCTCGCAAGCAATTGCAGGCCTGCTACTTTCACTGCTTTTAAGAAAAGTTTTCTTGAAGTTATGGGACCGCAATATTTACCTGCGCCTTATTATTGTCACTCTCTCCATTATGCTCGTCGCCATGCTTTGGAACCTAATCAGAATGCAACTATTTATCTCGTTGGTTCTTAAAGATGATATGCCTCTAGAAAACCATCCTGATTGGTCTTTTGACAAAGCCTCTATTTTCTTTGACTTTGGTAAGAACATTACCAAAGGAGATGGCATGCTCTACTACTGGGATGATGTTTATCTTGGGGAGGTGCTGACAAGACCCGATCGAACTAATTCAAACACCCCAATAGCTCAAAACGCTATGCAGCTGCCTTTAGATTTTGATGAACCAGATGCTCAATACTTATTTACAGATTTTGGAGGTGTAAACACATCAATTGCATCAGGCCCTACAGGTCTTGATGGCAAAGTCGCTATGACGCAAAAGTGGAACTCCTCATTGTATTGGGCTGGCACCACCATGAGTGCAGCGACAGGCTTTAATTCAAATATCCCGATTTCTACCGAAAACAGTAAAATTACGGTGTGGGTTAACGCCAAACAAGCATACGTTCTGGTTAGATTGAAGCTAGAAGCTCACGACAATCCTCAACAGGCACTGGAAGTCGAAACCGAGGTAGTATCAAATGGAGCTTGGGTTCCCGCGGTATTCGATTTTAACCTCGCTGAAACCGGCGATTATCAAAACAATATTGATAAAGTATGGCGTGATTTTGGTGGCTGGTATTACTCCGCCGTACTTATTTTTCTGTGCTGGTCAGCTTTATATCACTTAATTAAATATGCTGATTTGTTGAGGCAGGAAAGAGATAAAGCCCACGACCAAGCAAAAGAGGCTAAATACAAAAGCGCCAAAGCCCAATTTCAGGCAAAAGAAGCTCAACTGCAAATGCTTCGCTATCAGCTCAATCCCCCCTTTTTATTTAATACGTTAAATACGATCTACGCCTTAACCCAACTGGGGCAAGTCGATATTGCAAAGTCAATGATCTCCAAACTAAGTCAATTCTTGCGTTACTCACTAGAAAGTAACCCCAATGAATTAATTAAATTTTCGCAAGAGGTAGAAGCGCTGCAACTCTATTTGGGAATTGAAAAAGTGCGTTTTGAAGACAGACTCGAGTTTTCAAGTGAAATATCTCAGGAGGCTCAAAGGTGCCTTGTTCCTAGCATGATAGTGCAACCTTTAATTGAAAACAGTATCAAGTATGCAGTTTCTAATCGAGAAAGCACCGGCATCATTAAGCTTACAGCACAAGTGATTGATAATTGTTTAGAAATATCGGTAAGTGACAATGGCCCGGACAAGACCAAGATAAATACCAGCTCCGTCAAGTCAACAGGTATTGGCATAAATAATATAAAACAGCGTTTGCAGACACTTTACGACGGCGATTTTACAATGAAACAGGAGCAGCTTGCTCCATCGGGGCTAAAAGTAACTATTAAACTGCCTAGCCAATTAGGCTAAATAATTTTCGCTACGCAGAGGCTTTAGAAGTCAAAAGAGAGTAGAACATTGCACAGAAGATTGAAGACAATCATTGTGGACGATGAATCCCTAGCAAGGAAACTGCTTTTAGTCACGCTGGCTAAGATGCCAGAGCTGGAGATTATTGCTGAATGCCAAAACGGTAAAGAAGCGCTTGCCAAGGCTACTGAACTAACGCCTGACCTTATGTTTTTAGACATTCAAATGCCAGGACTCAATGGCATTGAGGTCGCGACGAGTTTACAGGCAGATATTATGCCCATGATAGTATTCACTACCGCTTACGATAAGTATGCTATTGAAGCTTTCAAACTCTACGCCGTTGACTACCTTCTCAAACCGATTGAAGAGGATATGCTACAGCAATCAGTTGAGAGAGCCATGCAGAGGTTCACTTCCGAAGAAGATGCATTGAGAAAACCCAATATAACTTCAGCGGTACATCATTTACTCACTCCTCAGGATCAATCAAAGCTCAGCGTAGCTAGTTTTAGTAAGCTCGCCATTAAGGACGGGAAAGAAATCGACATGGTAGATTTTGAGCAAATAGAATGGATTGATGCTGCCGGGGATTTGATGTGTGTGCACAGCGATGGAAAAACATATTTGATGCGCGAAACTATGAAGAACTTAATGGAACAGTTAAACCCGAAAGTTTTTCAGCGCATCCATCGTTCAACAATTGTCAACTTGAGTAAAATCGAGAAAATCGTGCCCCACATTAAAGGAGAGTATTTTGTGTTTTTAACGTGCGGTGAAAAACTTAAAGTAAGCCGCAGCTATAAAGATATCATCAAGCATTGGCTCGCTTCATCATGAAGTTAAATTGCCCCTTTATAAAACACTTCTTGCTAAAACTAGGGTTGATTCAGCATCCACACGCGAGCTATATGTCTCAACGAATAGTTTGCCCTTAATCACACCATTGTTCTCTACAACAAACATCCCCGGATAAGGCAGACCATAATGTTCATCTTCTTTTGGGTAATCGGCATGTAAGATATCTAGCGCCGTAAAGCTACTTGCTTCGATATCGGATAAAACAGGAATAGATATGGAATGTTTATCGGTAAAGGCTTGCTGCTGCTCTTGAGAGTCGTAAGTAATGGCAACTAGACCTATACCTGCCCGCTCAAATTGAGCCTTGTATTGCTGGAGCTGTATTAATTGCTTCATACAGTACGGGCACCAGTCATAAGAGCGACTCGCGATTAATATGACGCCCTTTTGTTTTTTAAATTGGTCAATTTCAGTAATAACTTCCCCTTTGTAACGGGCACTTATTGCAGGAAAAGTGGAGCCAACCCGTAAGCCTGGATCAAAATTATCCGAATCTGCCGTCACAAACATATCGCTAGTGACCAGATCAAAATAGATGAAATCTCTAATTTCCACTCGGAAGATAAAGCCGATAACAAAAATAGTTAAGATGGTGCTGATGAATTTTGCGGTGCCGTTCATGAGAACTCTCAATAAATACTTTCACTGATTCAGCCATAGAATAGGAACGAAGTTAAGAATCTTTCAAACTAAATGAATATTTTTAGCCTGATTCAGACGGCTTTCACTATCACATAAGGCCTTTGCTTACTGACAGCTAAATTTATTCCTGACAATCCAACGCTAAAAACTTCTCATCACTAAATAGCGATTCGTATTTTTGCTGAAGATAGTTAGTTTGTGCAGCCCACTCACTTAAAAGGCCACTAAGTGAAATGTAATATTCGATGGGATTATCATCTATATCAGTGCTACGGTCGAAAATAGCATCGTTGATTCTTACGATAAGAGGTTGATAACTGTCCGATTGATAATCAAAAAGGGAGCCAATTTCTGTTGCCAGCTCAAAATCTGCATGCAGTAAATATCCAGATTCAGCAGACAGTCGCCATGCTGAATAGCGCAGTGATTCCTGCAGTATCATTTGCTCAAGGTTAGAACGCTGCATCTGCGCATCCGATTGACTGTTTAGGGTTGTGATTGCCCCTTGCACCGTCGCAATAAGCCCTTGTTGACGAGGAATATAATCGCCTTCCAACAAGAAGCGATTAAAAGTAAGTTCAGATTTTACGTTGCACAGCGCGATATGTGTGCGCTCTTCTATGTCCCTCTCCTCATCCCAGTCCTGCAGTGCAAAAGCCAAGACAATACTGGCACCAATAAAGCCCGATTCAGCAAATACGGCTCGCCCTTTAATCGATTTGGTGTGCATTTGAAGCGGCATAAATGAGAAAACGTCCTTGATTACTAGGTCACTACAAAACCTAACTGCAAAATAACAGATAATGGAAAACGAATGCAATCTCGTAGAGATAAATTAGGAAGAGGTTATTCCCTCATTTGAACTGCTTTTTTGCGTTTTGAGCGGCAGTGAAAGACAGAATGTAGATCCCTGCCCCAGTGACGACTGACAATTGATTTCACCGTTTAGTAAATGCTGAACCTGGTTGTACACCACGAATAGTCCTAAACCAACATTTGTCCCCCGTTCGCTGGTGAAGAAAGGGTCAAAGATACTGGCAACATCTTCTTCTTTCATTCCTTTACCGTTATCAATGACACTAATTTCCACTCTATCCGCTGACACCGCAACCACTATCTTCACCGTGGTTGCTTGTCCAGCGGAATACGCGTGCTGCTGGGCATTTTTGAGTAATTCTTTCAGAGTAGCGGTTAAGATATCTGCATACGTTGTAATTTCTATCTCGTTATCGCAATCCAAAGAAACCTGCTTGAGCCCCTTGCTGCCTTTTACCAAACCGGCTTGCACAATAGAATCCTCTACCAAATCTATAAGGCGCTTAGTGGTTAATTCAGACGTTTCTTGATCGACAGATATCTTTTTAAAATTTTGAATAATATCGATGCACTTGGACATACTATCGTAGGCGTGTTCAGCGGAGAGACTGGCATTGTCTTTAAACTTACTGAAACTTGATTTACTCAGTTTGCCTTCGTCAATCAAATCGACAAAATTGCTTAACTGATGCTTTAAATTTGACAACGCTGTAACCGCAATACCAATTGGAGTGTTCAATTCATGCGAAACCCCAACGACCAAAGTACCTAATGAGGCCATCTTTTCTGACTCGACTAGTTGTGCTTGGGTACTGCGTAAGAACTCATTGCTTTGCTCTAACTCTTCGGTTCTGCGCTCAACGCGCTGCTCCAACTCTTGATTGAGTGTGACAAGTTTTGCTTCTGCAGATTTCAACTCATGAATGTTTTTAGTGGTACCACTCACTCGCGTGGCCTCACCATCTCTGTTCCACGAGGTCACTTGTCCTCTGTCCAACAACCATACCCATTCGCCGGCCTTAGTTCTTGCTCGATATGAGACTTCAAAAAAGGCATGTTCTTTGTTGAGCTTCTTGTCCAATATAGCTTGAACTTTTTCCACATCTTCAGGGTGGATATTGCTCTTGTAAAGATCTGAGTGCAGCCAGGTATCGAGGTAATGCTCTTCTAAATAATCCAGATAATTTTGGCGGAATACTTTCTTCTTGGCTAAATCGACATCCCACATTTCATCACCACTCGCCCAAAGAGCTAATTTCAGTTGTCTACGTTCTTGTAACTTGCGCACTTGAAGGTGCGTTATTAAAAAAGCAATGATGAGGAATACTAAGACATATATCGTGTAAGCCCACCAGCTTCTCCAGGGTGGAGGCAACACAGTAATGTTGAGCATTCTAGGCTCGCTGCTCCACAGTCCTTGACTATTGGTTCCTCTAACTTTAAAGACATAGTCACCTGGATCTAAGTTGGTATAAGTAGCTCGGCGTCTATTACCTATCTCGTTCCATTGTGTGTCGTAACCATCGAGAAAATAAGCGTACTTATTCTTTTCAGGGTTTTGATAGGCCAAGGCTGCAAATGCGATAGAAAACATAGATTGTTCGTGCGTAAGCACTAAATTATTAGTAACCGAAATATCTTGGTTAAGTGGTGAATCGACTTGTGCCAGTGTTACTTCACGATTGGCAATCTGAAACTGGGTCAGTGCAATGGGAGGCTCTTCACTTTCCACTGCGACTTTCTGCGGATCGAATATCAATAATCCGTCCGTGTTACCGAATGCCAACTCACCTGTACTCAATCTAGTAGCCGCACCAATATTGAATTTATTACTTTGCAAGGCTCCAAGATTGGTGAAATTGGAGCAATTCTTCAGGTCACGATCATATCGGCACAATCCGTTAAAAGTGCTAAGCCAGAGATACCCCTGCTCATCGCTTAAAATGCCAGTCACTACACTGTCAGGCAGACCTTGTGCAACGCTAATATGAGTAAAGCTGCCATCACGGCTATCGTAACGATTAGCCCCGCCACCTCTAGTACCTATCCACAAAATACCATCTGGATCTTCATGAATATCCAAAATCACTTCATTGCTAAGAGATGCGGCCTTGTTCGGATCTGACGTAAAAGTGGTAAAGTTGTCTTGTTCATGATTATGCCTTACCAATCCATCTGATGTGCCAAACCACATAGTGCCTGAACTGTCTTCAAAAATTGACCAGACAAACCTAGAACCAAAGCTATTGGGATCATCCTCAATAGGTTCAAAAATGTCATATGTTTGTCTTTTCGCGTTGTATCGAAACAAGCCATCACTGATCGTTGCGAGCCACATATCACCTCGACTATCTAAATAAGTCGTCCAAACATACAGGCTGCTAGGTAGTTTGATACCATCTCTGTTTGAAGTGTGATGCACAAAACTCGACTTTTCTGGACTGTAGATACTCAATGGCGCATGCCAGTGGCCAATCCAAATATTTCCGTTAGGATCTAATCCGGTTGAAAGAACCGCATTAGAAAAGAGCCCCTCAGTATCGCTCTCTTGATGAGTGATATGTTCAACAGTTCCTGTAGTGCGATTTAAGTAATTGAGTCCGCCACCGTCAGTCCCCACCCATAAATTACCATTGTCATCTTCTGTAATGGATAAAACCGAATTATGACTTAGCGTGTTGTTGTCTTGCGGGTCGTATTGGTAGGTAAAGAACTCACTTTTACTGCTATCGACATAATTAATACCACTCGGGAATGCGCCAACCCACCAGTTGTCGCTATCGTCACGATATACGCTGGTAGGAAACTCTCCATTGAAGATACCTTTATTTATGACATCTTTTTCAAATGTGGAAAACGTGGCTTGTTGCGGGTCAAAAATCAGTAGCGCTTCTCCGGAGGAAATCCATAACCTCTGCTCTCTACCCAACGCGATGTCGACCACATCGACTTTATTGAAATCTCCAAATTTCACTCGTGTGACTTTTTTGGTAGCTCTATCGAAAAGGTTCAGGCCACTGTGGGTGCCCACCCAAAGTCGCTCATATTCATCTTCAATGATGGTTCTAACACCATTATCGTCAATGCTGTTGCTATCCCCCCAATAATTAAAATATGCTGCAAATGTATTTTGCTCAGGATTATAAACATTGAGTCCTTTGTTAGTGGCAATCCAGAGTAATCCGTCGCGATCTTCATAAATGTCGTTTACCGCATTGTTACTCAGACTTGCTGGATTATCTGGGTCGTTTAAGAAACGCGTAAATTGCAGCGTATCTTGATTAAGACGATTCACTCCCCCGCCAAACGTGCCCACCCACAAGTCTCCTCTGGAATCTTCAATCAGTGTTTTCACTATATTGTGGCTGATACTGGACTCATCTTCTGGGTCGTGTAAAAAATGTGAAAAACGTTGAGTTTTGGGGTCAAATAGATTGAGTCCGATATCCGTGGCTATCCAAAATCTATTTTGGCTATCAATTAACATATCCCAAATAGCATTACTGCTGATACTGTCCGGATCGTTGACGTTGTGCTTGTAGATTTTTAAACTGTAGCCATCGTATCTAGCCAGTCCATCGGATCCCCCAAACCACATAAACCCTTGACTGTCCTTCACAATGGAATAAATGGTTCCTATGGAGTTAAGCTCTTCAGTTGAGATATATTTGAAATAGACGTTTGCATTCTTCACTGTGCTGGCCGTCATCCCTTGCTCAGCTTTGTCGTCGTTTCGTCCCATAAAAGACAACACATTAAAGGGCTGAGGGCTGTTTGCCGCTAAGGTGTTAAACCCAAGTACCGTTCCGGTATTGCCATTATTGACCGAGAACTCAATAACTGAACCACGTCCAGTCTTGCTATCAATTAAAACGGGGTGACTACCTCCACAGCAGTCCCAAGCGGGCCAATCCGCCTGTAATGCACCATCAAATATCCAGAGCTTGCGATCCACCTTAGTTGAGCCGATGTGTAAATTGTCGACGCGGAAAGTAACCCCTTCACCTGTACCCCAACGAGGGAAAATTAAAATCTTATCGATTGCTTCTAGATTAATTCCGGTACCTAGGCGGGACAGAGAGTAGAGGTCAACGCGAAAGGTTCGCCATTCGCCGACAACGGGAGGTTTAGCAAACTCAACATCCGCATCCAATACGTATTCAGCGGCTTGTTCAATTAACCCCGCTTCAACTTTCAACCGCCAGTCGCTAACCATAGCACTGGATGGTGTTAAGACCTTTAAGTCAAACTGGATATAAATATCCTGCAGCTGTGGCTTATCTGAATTTGAAGTTGCGGCAGCTTTAGAAAAAGGCAGGTAGAAGACTGAAGTCAACAACAGGAAAATGCACAACAACAAATGCTGTTTGCATAATGCCATTCGAGGCAAGTTACTCCCTGTTGAGTCAAACTTCATGATTTGCTAAATCAACTACTTCACACCTTCTTAGATTCCCTAAAAAAGGTAAGCAATCTTTCTCCACGATGAAAATCTATAACCATCAATAGCATAGCCCAAAATTGGGGTTTTAATAGTATTTTGAGACAGTTAACTCATCCGAGCTGATACGCACTAAAAAGGGAACTCGTGTTGGGATGTTAGGGTGCAACACAGTTCCCTTTGGGACGTAAAACAATTGAGATTAATTGATATTAGCGAGTGAAACCCATCAACTCTAAGTCGTCATAGTTATCGTAACCATGAACCATGATATGCCAAGTTCCTGCCTTAGGTTTGCGTATTAACTTATGTTCGTTACTGCCATCTAAAAACGGCGCGTAATCATAATCACCTAATGTTGGCTCCTGATTGCGCTTGATATATACATCGGCATCACCATTTTCACCACGAATATCAACCCACAGTATTTTGGCTCCTACTGGCACTTCGATAGTGAAATAGGTTTCGCTATCTTGGTCGCCATATAAACCAGCGACGACTTGACCACTTACTAGCTCTCCATCTACCGGTGCCGGAGGTACAGGATCTACTGGGGGGTTGGTATCAGGCAAATCAGGGATAGTCGGTGTATCATCTACATTTCCAGCCATCGTATTTTCAACCCAGGACTTGAATGAGGCCACCCGCGCGTAGACCCCATATTTGTCAGGTAACGCACAACCATCTCCCCAGCTGACAACCCCCACTTGAGTGCGTTGTCCATCGTGGTATACGGTCAACGGACCACCGCTGTCACCTTGGCATGAGTCTTTTCCACCTTGTGAGTAACCTGCACAAATCTCGGTATTTTGAACTTCACCGTTGTAGGCTTGGGCACTATTACAGATCTGATTGCTTACAAGTGGCACGGTTACTTTGTGCATCATGTCAGGAAAGTTTTCACCATTAATACTGGTATTTCCCCAACCGCTGACTTGCGCATCTGTGCCTGCGGTTGCTCCCTCTGCCATGGTATTGTCATCAGCTAAGGCAACGGCAGGTACAGCGCCGGATATTTCAGTTGCTAAATACAACAAGGCAATATCAGCCGCTTCCCCTTGAGCATAGCCTGGATGAGCGTAAACCTTGGCAACAGTATGGGTCTCCCCCTCGCTACTATTACTCAGGTCATTTACGTCAACTTGTACTTGTAGCGACGATGCGTTTTGATCTGTAACATCTTCAACGCAGTGCGCAGCTGTTAATATCCAACGCCGCCCAACAACTGAACCGCCACAAAAGTGTTGCCCACCGCTTTGCAGTGAAGCCATGTAGGGAACTTCGCCAGGGGTTGCCACTTCACCACCAATGATTCTTGGCAAGTTGAGTTGTTGTTTAAGTTTTAATTTGGTGTCTGATGCTTGGGCGATTCCCATTGTGGTTAAAACGCCGGCAGCTAATGCAATCGATTTTGATAAATGTTTCATGGTTATACTCCTTGGGTAACGACTTGCAACTGCATTAAAACGCTATGAAAGGCACAGAAAAATGAGGTTTTTGTAGAAGAAAAGTAGTGTTGTGTTGGCTTGTGTAGGAGATTTGTAATAGGCGCTAAAAACCTTCAAAACCAAGGGAATAAAGGCGCCTACTTACCCGTTAACTTACGTTTGACTTAAGTATTAGGCATAAAATTCGACATTCAGGTAAATATTTAATGCCTGTTGAAATCAACACTAATAACAAATGAGAAATCGCCATATTCGCCCTGAGACTTGATTACAAATCTCATACAATTCATAGATACAGTTGTTAATTAAAAAGCGGTGTAATACATCCCAAGAGAATTAACAGAGGTAGGGAACCGATGCAGAATTTGTATTTAACTTCATTTAAGCGCATCTTTTCCACAATATTTCTGGTGCTTTTGGCGCTGGGCTGTAGCAAAGTTATCGCTACCAGTGGTGCTAAGCCATACGCGACGGCACGCTCAAATCTTGAATTGGTCTACGGCTTTGAAGTCACACAGGATAAAGTATTATTCTTGGTGAACTCGAATGGTTGTACAAAGGCAGAACATTTTGAAATTAATTGGGACGCTCAGCGAAACAATAGCTATGGCGTAACTCTAGTGAGAAATAAAATAGATAAATGCAGAGCTATGCCTCGTGCTTTTCCCATTGAGTTCCCACTAGAACAAGGAATTGATAACCAGACCAAGCTAATAGTGAGTAACCCATTTGGTGTGAAAACTAATTCCAATAGGAAACTTTAACGGCGTTGATGGTCGTAGAGTCACTTAATACTCGGGTAAAAGATTGCAAAGACTGTTTTTTGGCATTTATGGCGCGATTTTCATCAGCATTCTGCTGGTGTTGTCTATCTCCTATTTTGCACTGTCTTCAATAAACCAGTACCGATACCAAGCCCATCTCAAAGAACTATTTGAAGGTTCGAGCTTGCTTATCGCTCGAGGCGTTGCCAGGCAAGAGGTGGAAAACCAGACCCGATGGATGTCGCTCGCATCTTCCTTAATGAATTCAACTATTCAAGTTAATCCTCTGGCTCAAGAAGCAGAGCCAGGGTTGCAAATTACTCCATTGAATGAAACTTCAGAATCAGGTTCCGATGGCAGATTCCAGCGCTATTTAGCGATATACAACAGCAGCGCAGAACAACTGCAAATATCGGTGCAGTTTGAAGGAATCACCGAACACGTATTAAGTGCGACCGCCTTTTTCATGCTTAACGAAATCGGCCGCGTTGCCCCAAAAGAAAGGCAACAAATGTTCGATGAAATCAAACAACATTTTTCCTATGACATCTACCGAGCCAAGCAAGCAGACCTTGATTTAGACAGTAGACAGCAAGAGCGACTGCTTAGAGGCGAGACTGTTGTTTCCGTTCGCCGCCAATTTGGGCAAGGGCTAGCATTTAATGTGTACGCTCCTTGGGGAAAGACTGAGGATGCCTTGGTAATGGGTCCCATAACATTTTTTGACCCTTTCCCCCCCCATATTGCCGGCACTGTACTAGGTATGGCACTGCTGCTGATGGCATTGATTGTGATGCTAATCATCAGAAAGCTGGGTAATAGACTAATTGCTCTGCAAGCGGAAGTTGATGCCATAAGTCCAGTAAAAATAGGACTAGAGCAAGAAGATGTAGATACCGAAGTAGTCACTGCATTAAGTAACAAGATTCAGAAGATGGCTACGCGCATTGAAAAGTTGCTCGACGACAAAGCCTATATGATACGAGCCGTCTCTCATGATTTGCGAACCCCTATTTCAAAGATCCACTTCAGATTAGAAGCCCTTACAGAGTCAGTCGGCCACGACAATAAGTTCATCCGTGGTTGTCACGATGACCTAAGGCAGCTTAATTTACTGATTGATGAATTACTGACTTATGAAAAGCTATCTGAGAAGCAGGCAATAGATTTTAAACCGATCGATATCAGTGAGCATATCAGACATCAAATGGACGGTGTTGGTGTTATTTATCCTCGTTTGGCATTAAATGTTAGTGTTGAGGATGACGCTGATGCCACCATTGAGGCTAACGACGTCCTCATTAACAGACTTTTAGAAAACCTTCTGCACAACGCAGGAAGGCACGCAAAATCCTGCATTAATGTCCTAATTTCGCAAGAACCATATCACATTGTTGTCACAATAGATGACGACGGCGTTGGTATTGAGGAAAGCGCCTTGGCGCATTTATTTGAGCCATTCTTCAAGGTAGATAATAGCCGAACAGCAGGCAAAGGTGGCTATGGACTTGGATTAGCAATTGTTAAGCAAGTTGTAATGCAGCACAGCGGCGATGTCGTTGCCAGCAACAATACATTGGGCGGCGCACGTTTTACAATTACCCTCCCAATAAGGCAAACCCAGTATGAATAAGTTTGCCAACGAGATAGCCCAAATATATGTATTTTCCCGCAGTAAAATAGCAATTTGCTTTTTGTCTTTGTTATTTTCACTATCGACAATTCCTGTGCTTGCGCAAGCCGATAGCAAACCAGTCCCACAGAAAGATGCTCAGAAAATTTTGAAACAAACCGACGATAAAGCTCAGTCGGCTGTACCTAAACTTAAAGCAAAAAGTGAAGACAATACACAGGTTGAACATTCCAGTGCTGAAACAGTAAATGCCGAGGACTCAAAAAATACTGGCATCGACTGGGGAGACTGGAACCTCAAACCTTCTAGTCAATTTGGCGTTGGTATCCAGGGAAATATTGAAGCCGAAATAAATTTACTTGATAAGAGCAGCTTAATAGAAAATGCAACAGGTGTTGCCACAAAAAATACACCCGCTAATCTAGCAAACAAAACGAAATCAAAAGACCTCAAAAAAATGATGGCCGAACTCGAAGCGATGGAAGCCAAAGTGAAAAAAGAGATTGAAGATGACACAGAATTCTAACTACAAAACTACAGTGTCTACATGTGAAGCAGCATTAAAACAAGCAGTATTATTGCTGTTTTTTGCACTGAACTTACTCTTTGCCGGCAATCTTTTAGCCGCGGGGGCTACCAAGCACTCTTTTGCAGAAGCTATGCAACAGATCGAAAGTGGAAAGTGGCAAGAAGCAGAAAGCATTTTAAAGGCAATTCTGGTTGAGAATAGTCAGCAGCACCGAGCAAGGTTAGAACTTGGACTGGTTTATATTCAACTGGGCAAAAGAGACGCCGCACTTCAGGCCTTTCAGATCATTTTGAACGAACCATCCGTACCGGAAAACGTAAAACAAAATGTTCGTCAGATAATACACGAAACGCAACCGGTGCTTGCAGAAGAAACAACCTTAGGCACAAGCACCACAGTTACACATTTGAGCTCTGAAACACCACAAAAGCATAAATTTTCAGGTGCCATCTCATTCAGCTCAGGATACGACGATAACGTTAGATACAGTTCCAGTGATTACTTTTTAGAAGACGACCCTCAACTCGACGGCATATTTTTAAACTTGGGAGAAGATGAAATTGTTTACATTGCTCCCGATGGATTTGTGTATGACATTGACGGAAATTTTTTATTCGAAAATGATGGTTTCATTGACTTTGGTACGCGTGACCGAGATAACATTTTTATTGAAGGTAAGGTCACATTTAAACATCAATATCAGTTTAAGAATGGTTGGCGCTGGCAAAACGAGGTGGTTGTAAATGCGACGGAGAATGTTGAGCATGGACTTTACAACAAAGAGCAATTACGCATAGAAACCGGCGTTGATGACAATCTTTCAGATAATTGGAAATGGTCGGTAGTCGCTCATTATCGGCACCTCAGACGAGACGGCAAAACCCAAATAAGAGCCTCTGGCATCGCACCGGAAATAACTTACTTCAACAGGTTCGGTAGTTGGACATTTGGATTCGAGTGGATGAGCCGCGATTATGAGGACAGTGTGATTATCACCGGTGATATCGAAAGTCTTTACTACGGATTTGAAAGCACAATCAGAGCTATTTCTAGCAAATGGTCAAAGTTGTACTTCGATAATAGTTTACTACTTTTTACCCAGGTGGAATTGTCTGATAACAATGCCTCTGACGGCATTGACTACAAAGGCACTCGCATTACTCTTGCAGCCGCCTATGACTTTAATGAACAGTGGAACCTGCTGTTATCGGCGACCGATTTTAAGCAGGACTATTCGGAATTCGGAGACTTCCCTCTGGACGATACCAGCAGCACTTTTCGCGGCAAACTATCCTATCAATATTCAAGTAACACTGAGTTCTTTTTATCTGGCGAAAGGGCCTACAGAAATTCAGATATCTACGGTGGCATAAAGAGCGACAAAAGTCTTTTTCAACTCGGCTTTGAAAGGTCTTTCTAAAGAGAAAAAATATGACTGAATACAACATCCTAATTGTCGAAGACGACCAAAACCTAGCAGAACTCACCTGTGACTTTTTGCAACAGATTGAATTTAACTGCACCGTTGAAAGCAATGGCGAGAGCGCATTAACAAGAGCCTTGGCTGAACACTTTGATGTTATCTTATTGGACATTATGCTACCCGACTTAGACGGTTTACAGATTTGTAAACAGATACGAGGCAAGGTGTCCTCGAAAATTCTAATGCTTACTGCTCGAACCGATACTATTGACCAAGTGTTAGGGCTTGAAATAGGCGCCGATGACTATGTTGCAAAGCCCGTTGAGCCCAGATTATTACTCGCAAAAATTAGAGCGGTATTGCGTCGTGATAATGCGCCTGAACCGAATAAATCAGAGACTATCAGCTTTGCCGATTTCGCGTTAAACACTCAAAAAAGAGAGTTAACCCACCATGGTCAAATTGTGGAACTGACAACCCACGAGTACGACTTGTTGTACTTGTTGGTCACTAACGCCGGTGAGGTCATCAGCCGTGAGGATATTTTCCAACAACTAAGAGGGGTTGAATACGACGGTCAAAACAGGCAAGCCGATATACTTATATCGAACCTACGTGCGAAGTTGGAAACTGGCCAAGACAGCCCCGTATTAATCAAAACTGTTCGTTCAAAAGGCTATCTATTCGTGGGCTGATCTGCTCCTTTGTAAGCAGCGACCCTTTCTAGCAGTTGCCGAGTTTTGCGTTCTATAGCGCGAGAACCCTCGTCATAATTAGACAGAACAACAACTACGAAGCCTTGGTCTAGATAAATATCGAGGTTGCTGCTGATCCCTTGAAACCCGCCATTGTGTCCAACAATTTTACCGATAGGCGTTTGTGTAACTGCAAAACCGCGTTGTGGTCGTCTGGAATACAGCATCTTGGTATGTGCCTCATCCAATAATTTATGGTTGGTGAGCGCCAATGCAAATCGATGCAAATCTTCTACAGTAGAAAACCCGCCCCCGGCTGGTGAGCCTTTTAAAATATGGTCGTACAGGTTATTACGCCAGCCAGTATTGGCTTTTCGGTCAATTGAATAGCCCATCGCTAAATTAGGAACCGGTTGGTTCAAGGAATATGAATCAGAGTCAATCATACCAGCAGGTTTATATATGTGTTCCCTGATGTAATCGAAATAATCTTGCTCACTCACCTGCTCAATCACAACTCCCAGCATCAACATACCGGTATTGCTATACCGGCGCCCTTCACCCGGTTCAAAGCGCAACGAAGAACCTATGACCAGAGGTTTATAATCGTCCAGTGTTTGAAATTTGTCTTTCGAGGTTTCTTGGTATTGGCGACCGAAATAACTGCCAAGCCCTGATGTATGAGAAAGTAGATGTTGTATCTGGATTTTTTCACTGATGGATTTTGGTAGCCAGGTTTCATCAGCATATTGGTTGAGCGTATCGGTTAGTGATATTTTGCCCGCTTGTAGCAACTGCATGATAGCCACGGAGGTGAACATTTTGTTCATGGATCCGATATTAAATTTAGTTTGTAAATTATTCAGCACGTTGAAGCGTTTACTCGCCATGCCGTGCACATCGCTGTATATCAACTCACTGCCTTGAGCGAGTAAAATAGCACCAGAGAACACATCCTTATTAGCCATCCGCTCAACATAAGCATCAAGTTCAGTGACGGCACTTTTAAGTGACATTGAGCCGAGTTTTTCTAGGTTACTCGGCCACCTTGCCGGGCCAAAAATCACGCGTTGTATTCTTGCCGGTTTAGTTCCCTCGGTAATCAAAATCATTCCCTGGAACAACTCCGTTTTCGAAGATTTTACAACAACGTGAAGCTCGTTCTTCGGTAGTGGAGCATCTGTATAATCTCGAAACGCATGAAAGGTTAAATCACCAAAGTTTTGGCGATTATTTAGAAGAAATTCCAGATGCTCTTGCATCGAAAATCTGTTTAAGAAGGAAGGGGTGTATTGTTTTGTGATGAACAATTGCATCTGCATTTGATCACCACTATTCATTACATCAATTAATCCATTAACTAATTCGGTTCCGGGTTTATCAGGCGTGCTTGACGAGTCATGATAACTAGCAAACACCCACACGGGATTAATCAACAACAACCACACAAACCATAAACGCAAGCGACTCATAACGACTCCTTGTAATTAACTGAGTTGGCTCTACTTCAAAGATAAATCTATCACTATCGGCTGAAGTTATTCACTTATGCCGAGGTCTTTAACAAAGCCACTTAGATCAACATCTTTAATACCTTTACTATCGAAATAAACATCCACCGAACCAGACTTTCCTTTTAAGAAATGATCAACACCATCGACCGATAATACATAGTTTCCTGGCACTTTTTTGCGCTGATTTACTTTCTTCTTCAAGATAATTTGATGTTCACCCAATAACCACGTGAACCCCTCAAAATACCCTCCAGCAAATTCTTGCACATAAACGTGTTTGTCTTCGTGAACACTAATCCAAATAGAATATTTCTCAGGCACTTGAGATACTTCCATTTCATACGTTCCCGCATGAAAGATATTTCCAGACGCCCTTTGCACGAGTGTGAAACCAAACTCGAACGGGGTTTCCACGCCAGTGGGATACCTAAGCGTACCTTTTCCTGCAAAATTAAAATCTGCATTCACCACTGTGCTGTACAGCACCAGCATCCATATACAAGTCAATCTTTTCAACATTCCATTACTCCCAATTTACTGCAAAAACGATTGGTCTATTGACGTTTTACTCCATGAACAAATTCCCGTTCACGTTGTTAAAATCCAATATAAGTAGAATAGCAATAAAATATGAATGCGATGCCTACTGAATTCATCCTAAGGGCGTCATTCAAAGGCAAAAATAATATGTTTGATAGTCTAGACGAAAGTTACAGTTCAATTCATTCAGTGGCGATTTGAATGCTTTCTGTCGATGGCTCTGAATGTTTCACAATTTTTGGTATAAACAGGACAAAATGGGCTCCCTGTGCATCCACCATGCATTCAACGTGACCGTGCATCAAATGAACTATCGAGTTGTAGATCACGTTTAACCCCAAACCCAAGCTACCTTCTCCCATTCTAGTCGTGTAAAACGGATCGAACACTTGTCTCCGCTTTTCCTGCGGAATGCCAACGCCGTTGTCCTTGTAGTGAATAATGACTTGAGAGTCATCTGCATTCTCAATTTCAATATCTATCTGCGGCGCTTTAGTATTGGCGAATCCGTGTTTGATGGAATTCTCAACTAATTGGGTAAACACCTTTTCGATTACAGGTGCGTAATTGGTAACTCTGACGGACCTGCCACTTATATCTACGCCAATCTCACGATGCTTTAGAGCGTCTATTCCTGCCACTTTTTCTCGAAGAAATTCTAACAACTCGAACTCGGCAAGTTCGGTTATTTGTAACTTAGCAGACATCATTTTGAAACGCTGGATAAGGTTGGCCGCTTTTTGGCTATTCCCCTGCGACAGCTCTAACAACTCAAGTGCTTTTCCCATAAAGTGGGCTAATTTCGACTGAGTCAGCTTTTTATCTGAAAACTGTTTCGACAGGTTGGTAACCAAGTCAGACAAGGTTGAGTTTGCCGTGATTACCAATCCTAACGGTGTATTTAATTGATGTGCCATTCCCGATACTAACGTGGTCATTGCGCGCATTTTTTCAGATTCAACCAACTTACTTTGCGTCACTTCTAATTTGCTTAACAGTTCTTGAAGTTGCTGTTTACGGCGTGCAAGCCGGTATAAAAAGAACAGGCTTATGCCGATAATCACAAAGGCACTAATAAAAATAACGAGTGCCTGCCTGCGCTCAGCGGCGGCCACGGTCAAACTCAGTTCGTGTTCTTGTTGAAGTTGCCGTAATGCCATTTCGTTGGTACGCAGTTCAGTTTGCGACAACATATAAGTAAGCCCAACCGAAGAGCGTTTTTCAGAGTACGCTGCAGAAATTCGGTTGTATTTATCTTGTGCAGCTAACGCGCCATTAACATCGCCCAACTTCCTTTTTACGTTGCTTTTCGCAAGTAGTGCTGCCTGTAATGGTATAAATAAATTTTGCTGTTCAGCCACTTTAATGACTTGCTCGATGAGTTCGTTTGCTTCTTGCGGCCTCGCTTCCATTAGCAGCGTTTCTGCCAAAGCTAATTTAGGCTCTAATGTTTTAGATTCGGCGCCTTGGTTTGTCCATCGAGTGATTGCCTGACGGAAAAACTGTCTAGCAGGTTCAAAATCTTCTTTGCTCGCATAAACCCTACCTAAATTGTATAGCGACCATGTCTCGTGGTAAGTCAAATTATTATCCTGTCTAATCTTAAGCGCAGCATTGTGAAGCTCAAGTGCTTTGGATAGGTCACCTCGAAAATAAGCCACTTCACCGAGGTTGTTCATGGCTACCGCTTGTTGGGTGGTAAGTTCTAACTCAACGGCAGAGTCGTAAAAACGCTGAAAATAATCTTCCGCCTGCTCAAGCAACCCCAGTTTCATGTAAATATGGCCAATGTTGTTTTCGGTTTGATGAATAAACTGAGGCCGGCCCAAAAGCGGAGCTTCTTTATATGCATTTAGATGATTCTCAAGAGCTAGTTCATATAGTTCTAGGTTGGCAAACGCACTCGCGGAGATGCTGTAGTAACTGTAAAGAATACCAGGTTCAGATATGTCCTTGGCCAACAAACGTGCATCAGCAAGTGTTTTAAGTGCAGCTTCAATTCTGTCGGCATTAATTTGATACCAAGACTTTAAATAAAGAACACGCACTCGCTGACCCAGCCCTAACTCATTGCCAAGGCGGTTTAATATCTCGTCAGCTTTGGCAATACCATCTAGCGGAGACTTATTGCTCGCGGCACTCATTTCACCGCGCAACGCTTGGAATTCATCATCGGGAATCGCGGCATGAGCCAAAAAAGACAATAAAAGCGTCAGAGCACAGAGAAAGGGTAATAAAAAACCCTTAATTAACAAGTGACTACTCCCATTTGAGAAGCATACTTTTAGTGTAGTAAAAAACATTTGAATTACTAATTCTCAAAAATAATGAGTTACTGCAGGACTCATCATGCCTTTTCACCTTAGTTGCAGTAACATAAGGACTTTCGCCGTGCGTTTAAAAGGAAATATTCAGACAATGAACAAAATTGCAAACGTTGCCATTGTTGGCGGTACACATGGAAATGAATTCAGCGGAATATATCTTTTAGATAAGTGGCAGAAGCAACCGCAACTTCTGCAAAGAAAAGGATTAACAATAGAAACCCTATTTGCTAATCCCAAAAGTCATCAAGAAAACAAACGCTACATCGACAGCGACCTGAACAGACAGTTCAAGTTGGACAGTTTGGCTGATGAGTCACTTACCAATTACGAGCAAAGTCGCGCCAAAGTCATCAATGCCCAGCTTGGCCCTAAGGGCAATGCTAGAACCGATTTTATTATTGATTTACACAACACCACCAGCAATATGGGACCATCGCTGATACTGATGAAATCAGATGATTTCAACAAGAAAATGGGAGCTTATGTGCTGGCTAAAATGCCCAACGCAGTGGTGGTTTATGAAGATCAAATCCCCATGCTTGAACAAGCTTTTTTGGCCTCTGTGGCTGAGCAAGGCGTAATAGTCGAGATAGGCCCTCAGCCACAATCGGTTATTAGACACGATATTATGGAGTGGATGGAAACAATGACCCATACCATCCTTGATTTTGTTGAACTCTACAACACCGATACTTTGCCCGAACTAGCTCCCACATATGAAGCTTACAGCTTAGTAGAAAGTATTTACCTACCGCAAAGCGATGAGGGAGAGCGTTTAGGTATGGTGCACAAATACGTACAAGACTCAGATTTTAAACCTATCAAAAAAGGCGATCCTATTTTTTCATTGTTTGATGGTGGTGAAATCTGTTACGAAGGTGATTATGAGGCATACCCTCACTTCATAAACGAAGCAGCTTATTACGATAGCAATATGGCAATGTCCTTTGCGAAAAAGATTACCGTATCAATTAAATAACTATCACCTCATAAATAAACAGGGATAAAAGCGTTGCGTTCGCTGGTACTTATGTTCTTTTGTCTACTATTGGCACCTGCCGGTAACGCGGGCGATGTGACCATTAATGTTGACGGTTCCACTGGCGTAAAACCTTTAGTTGAGGCGCTTGCAGCGGAATTTCAAAAAGCTGAAAGTACTCAAGAGATAGCCTTCCGCTTTGGCAATGGCCTTAACCCTACCGACCGGATCTCAGCACTTGTCCAAGGCCGTATCGATATAGCAATGGCAAGCCATGGTATTGATGTTAAACAAATACACTCTTTGGGATTAACTACACATCGCTTTGCTAGGATGGCGGTAGTGTTTGGCGTTAACCACTTAGTACCTGTTGGCAATTTGACGCACCAACAACTATGCGACATATATAACGCTAAACTACTTGAATGGAACCAAACGCTTAAGCAGGAAAAGTACGATTCCCCCCTAAAAATTAGAGCCTTTATTCGCCCTTTTGAAGAAGTTGATACAGAAGTGGTCAATCAACATATACCCTGTTTTGGTGCACTGACGATAGCAGAACAAATAAAGTTAATGCCCAAATCGGGCGATATGGCAAAAGCGCTAGCTAACACAGTTGGAGCTATTGGTATGACGACACAAGTGAGAGTGGCTCAAAGTAACGGTTTAATACGCGCAATTGCCATTAATGGCATCTTTCCTAGCAGTAAAAACCTACTGACCAATAAATATCCTCTAAGCCGTGATTCCTACCTTATTACGACAGCATCACCATCAGAAAACGTAAGAAAGTTTATTGAATTTATTTACAGTGACACTGGTACCCAAGTAATTATGACAAATAATGCTGTTCCCGCTTCTAAATAAGCAGCATGTAATTGAGGGACTTTGATTTGAAACAGCCACCAATATCTTCTTCTTTTGAAGACCAGGTCTCCCACACCCACCCGTTGAAACAGGCGTGTAAACAATTCTTATCCCGGCATCAACCTATATCTTCCAAAGCTTCACTTGAAAAGATGACACGCTCAAAGTACGCGGATTATCAGATGGACTTCTACGGCGAAGGAAAACTGATAAAAGAGCTTGAGGAGAGACTCGCGGATTTGCTGGGAAAACAAAAAGCGCTATTTTGCCACAAGGGCATGGCAGGACAATTAAGTGCTATTAAACATTGGGCTGAGCTTAAACAAAACAAACGTATCGCTTTTCAACCTAGGTGCCACATGCACGTCGACGAGCAATCGGCTTGCGCCAAGCTGCTCAATCTAGACATCAATTTAGTTGGCTCAGACCAATACCCAATAACAATCGAAGATTTAACTCAGAATAACCAGCTGCAACAACACCCCGTGTCAGTGTTGTCTATTGAAATTCCGCACAGACGGGCGGGCTTTTTGTTACCTCAGTGGCAAACTCTCGAGAGTATAAAAGCATGGTGTGAAAACTCTGGAACCATGCTTCATTTTGATGGAGCGCGCTTATTTGAAGCAGCTCCACACTGGAAAAAATCGCCAGCGGAAGTGGCTAACTTAAGCGACAGTGTTTATGTATCGCTATACAAGATGTTTGGTGCACTGGCAGGAGGCGTTGTTGCCGCTGATGAAGAAACCATTGAATCTATAAAACCTTGGAAGTCACGTATGGCGGGAGATGTACACACCTTATTTCCATATGCCATCAGTGCCATGATGGGGCTAGACGAATACCTACCGAGAATCACTGAGTTTAGAGAAAGGGCGATTCATATAAGCAAGTTGATCACTTGTGTCTTGGGAGAAGCCTGTGTGCCCCATCCCGTTCAAAGCAATAGTTTTGTTGTGACTCTCCCCAGATCAGCAAATGAGGCGAATAAAACCGCTTTAGCCATTGCGAAAAATGAACACAAGTGGCTATTTGATAGCATCACCAGTACAGCAAATGCCCAATGTACCGTTGAAATACAAATTGGCGATGCTTCAAACTTTTGGGGTGATGATGAGATCTGCGCCTGCTTTGAAAAATTTAGCCCAAGGTAATAGCATCTTTATTCATCAGCTACGAAGTGCATACTATTTGTATGAAGCGATTGAGTTGAATTCGTTACTCCATTCGCAGCGATATAATGCGATAAGACGAAAATAAAACAGGGAAAAAATGTATAGCCACACCATCCAGCTACAACAACTAAAGCTACATTATTTAGACAGTGAAAAAGATTCACTGAAAAATACTAACAGTGAAAACGAAACTATCATTTTTCTGCATGGCTTTCCTCAGTACAGCGGCGCTTGGGAAGCTCAACTCCGCTTTTTCCAACCATATTATCGCGTCGTAGCGCCTGATTTACCCGGCTACAACTTAAGCGATAAACCGGATGATGTTGACTTCTTCTCTGTGCAAAATTTAATTGCCGTGATGGCTGAATTTATATCCAAAATAAACAATAATGATTCGGTCTACTTGGTGGCTCACGACTGGGGCGGCGCTATAGCATGGCCTTTAGTTGCATTTTATCCTCAGCTTGTAAAAAAACTTATTATCCTAAATGCGGCTCATCCATCGACCTTTACTCGCGAGATATTGCACAACCCGGTGCAACAACAAAAAAGCGCCTATATTAGCGATTTAATAGCTGAGGACGCTCCAGAACAGATGCGAAAGAATCATTTTGCTTATTTGAAAACATTAATGAGCCAAGATATTGGTCGCCTACCTATTTCTGATAAACAAATGGATGCTCACTTAACAACTTGGCGACAACCCAAAGCAATAGAGAGCATGCTAAATTACTATCGAAAGATGCCACTGCACGAAAATAAAGAGCGTAACGACGCGAAAATCCCCAATATTAGAATTGAAAGACCAACCCTCATTTTATGGGGGCTTGAAGATTCCGCATTTTGCCCTGAGCTACTGGAGGGAATCGAAGAGTATGTACCCAATTTAATAATTGAAAAATTTGCTGGGGCGAGCCACTGGCTGCATCACGAAATTGCAGACAGAGTTAACGCCAGCATAAAAGCTTTTCTTATCGACATGTCGTGACATTTCAAGCAGTGCCATCAACTTGCGGGAAATTACAGCTAAAGTATTAGGGCTTAGTTCGTTTCAAAATAGGTTTCGAATCTCATCTACTGAAGACAACTCAAATGCATGGCGTTCTATTTGTTCAAGCATTTTATTATCGAAAACCATGATGCCCTCATCTCGCAAAATCGAACTCTAAAACGCGCGAATTAACAATGCATCGACAGATAGAATCTTAGACAAATCATCTGTACTGCAACACATATTTTGATCGCGCCCCCAACTACCTTTTTAAGCTTGATGTTTGCTTTCTGCCAACGCGCCTAAGACAAAATAGGTACTAATCACAATGACAGCGAACCACTTCCTGCCCGGTAGCTCTAGCGTGTGGTTAATAATAACTTCGCCATAGTTGGCTAGAATGCTGTATCCGATTGAGCACAATACAACAAAGGCCTTAATTCTAAAAGCGTAGTGATATGGCCGCATTATTCTTTTTAAGGTTCGATTTATGTTGTCACCATAGAGTACCAATAGTACTGCCACCCAAGATGTCACGATGAGGTCTCGATACCCCCAAAACCAACTAGACAAATCACTATTTAGTGACCAAAGCCAATCCATAAATATTGTTCTCTATTGTTAATTATTGTTGCTCTACTTTGGAATCGTACCACGAGGAGAAAGATGTTTTTACGTTTTGTTGAAAGCGAAAAGTTGCTTGGTAGCTTGGTCGTAGAAAATACTACGCCACTAAAAGTTGACCTTTTGGTCAATTTCATTGTAAGCTGAATCCAGTTATTAGTATAACCATATTAGATTACAAATAATTTTATAAACGATTAAAAACAACTTTGTAAACTGTTACTTGAGTACAACACCTATTTTTTAAGGAGAAGGCTATCTCTCAATTTTATTATTCATTGGAGAAAAAAATGTGGGATCCATATAACAACACCAAAAACAATAAACTTTCGTGGGGACAAGCTCACGCAATCCGGCTTTTCTTTGCAACTCTGCTTGCGGTCGCATTAGTGGCAAAGTACTTTCTAATGTATGGGTATTAACAAAAGTTTGCTCACCCATGTCTTCATGCGAAAGTCACAAAAAGCGATAAGACTAGTAACCGGAATAATAGCGACTCTGGCACTTTCAATATCTAGCTTGGCATATGCTAGCGATTCTGAGGTCTTCAAAGCCTCATTAAATGCTCAACTAAGATTCGACGAACGTTCAGGGAAAGACCCGCGCACGCAGTACCGGCTCAGGTGGTATCCACAGTACAACTTTTCGAACAGCACTTGGAGTCTCAATGGCTTCGTAAGCACTGGGGATGATTTTTCTGGCAGCCACAATACGATTTCCGCAAGTTATAGCGATCACTTTTTTCTGCGACGCGTCTATTTGCGTTATCAATCCACATCTTTTCGGACAGAGTTTGGGGTTATCCCAACATACAAAGGCAAGGTGTCTTCCTCTGGTCTATCCAAAAATGGCTTTATTAAGGGTATACGATTGGTCAGTGAGCCCTACTCTGGAGCAGAGCTAGAACTTGTGGTGGGAAGCCTGGATGATACCAGCGCGATAAGAGCCATGGATGCGCCCAAAAAACTCGATTACTTTGAACTGGAACTCAGTACTGAGATCAATGATTACTCAAGTTTCGAATTGAGCTTTGAGCGTATGACTGATTCAAACTTCTTGCGTTCGGAATACAGGTTATCTCCCACGGCAAACAAACACACTGAGCTTTACCTAGAATGGATTAAACGTTTAGACAATGAAGATGACAAAATTGTTTTAGGAGTAGATAGCATATTCAATTTCGGAAATAGACCATTCGAATTGCAGGGCTACTACACCTATGTCAGTAATGATATTGGCTTAAGAGCAGAGCTAACCGAAGACTTTATAAGCACCGGACACGGTATGTCGCTCGAAGTGAAAACGCCTCTTAATACAAACAGCGGATTTAAATGGGTATCGAGATTCGATAGCTTTCAAAATAATACCCGCTTTATTTTAGGTATTGAACTCAAAATATAGACTCTTTGCCATCGAAGCTAGTCAAAGCAAGGCTCATTGAACGCTAATAAATAGTGCGCATTACGTTATTTAATTGTAGACCGAAAAATAAAATATCCAGGTGCGGTAAAAACCAGACTTGAAAGCACCCAACAAGTCCTTTGTTTAGCAGTGACGGATAAACTAGATCGTATCGCCAACAAAGCGAAGCATACATTAGAAACCAGTATCCATAGCCACTCCATGCTAGGTAGACTCCCTTGATAAATAATGTAACAAGTAACACGTTATGCCCAAATGTATAAGTGCGTGGACATAAGAACTTGTCAGAATTAAAAACGCGATTAACACCGTACTTTCTATAATAATAAACTTTTTCATATCCACTCTGGCTTCAATAAGTGAGCCCCCGAAGATACCCAAATAAAACTAGCCACCATTCGTCAGATTCGGGTTTTTTATTCACCAATGGTAACACGCCATAGGCCGAGCTGACACTGCTGCCCATTTATAAATAGGAAGATAATAAAAGCGCCCCCCCCGCACTGCTGACTCTATTTCATTACTCTGCTTTTCCCATTAGTTGGATAAAGTCACCAGAATGATGACAGTATTAGTTTACTCTGATAGGTGCAATTTGTGACCTGTCCTCTAGTACAGTTTTCAATTATTTATCGAAGTAATTCCTACGCAAAAGAGGGTGGTCGCTGATAGTTCGATATGGGTGGTTACAGTAGAAAATTGAATACAGATTTAAATATCTAAGTGGCTAACTTCTAATGTTTGGTTACCGTAATACTATGATTAGTCTGAGAAAATACTATTAAAACGCTTGTTGATACTCACCTAGTGAGTTTTGATCTTTTATTGGTGCGACAATCGGAATATCAATTTTACATGCAAAGCCAGTTTCAACTGAGGAGTTGATTCTAATTTTTCCACCGAGTACTTGGGTGATGTAATTGTAAACCAGGTGCAACCCCAAGCCCGAACCGCCCACTCCAAGCTTTGTTGTAAAAAAGGGCTCGAACGCCTTTCTCATCACTTCAGGTGTCATACCTACACCGTTATCAGCATAAGCAATACTCAAAGAATCGCCTTGTTTCTCTACCGAAATAGAAATAGTGCCATTCTCCCTTTGATTGAATCCATGTATAACTGAGTTATTCACTAAATTGGTAAATACTTGGAATAATGCGCCAGGAAAACTATCAATTTTCAAGCCTTCAGGACACTCGATATTGAGGCTGTGCCCGTCAGGTGAGTATAGTGAATGCAACGAGCGTTCGACATCTGCCAAAAAAGATTTCACCTCGAATTCCCTGCGCTGTTCACTGGTTTGATCCACGGCAACTTGTTTAAAACTCGCCATGAGATCGCATGCTCGCTCCAAGCTATTAATGACTATCATATTCGAGGACACCGCCTTATCCAGGTAGTATCTTAGTTCACTGCGTTTGAGCGCGTTCTCAGAAATCTTTTTATCAATCGATTTGTAGTCATCAGATAACGATGTAGCCGCAGTCAGTGCAATGCCCATGGGCGTATTAATTTCATGGGAAACACCTGCGACTAAGCCTCCTAATGACGCCATTTTTTCCTGTTCAATAATGTCTTGTTGTGCCTTTTTAAGCTCAACGGTTCGCTCGGCCACCAATACTTCTAATTCCCTTGCCCTTTCTTTTATCCAGCGAGTTCTCATCCTTGAACCTTGATAAATTAATGAGGCAAACACAATCACACAGGCCATGATGAACCAAGGTGTTTGCCAGTAAGCTGGTATCACCGTTACCTGGAACCGAAGTTGTTTATCACTCCATTGACCCGAACGATTCGTGCCTTGTGCCATAAATGTATAAGTACCGGGCCACAAATTGCTGTAGCTGGCGACGCGTCTCGTTGCATCGACTTCAATCCAGTCGTTATCAAAGTCCACTAATTTGTATCGATATAAATTTTGCTCTGGTGCTGATAAATCCAAAGCCGTTATCTCAACTGAAAAAGTACGTTGTGTTGGCTTTAGCGTAAGCCCTTTTTCGGTTAATAACCCCGCATTGACATGCACCCCGTCCACTCTTAATTCTGATGCAACTACCGAGGGCTGAAAGTCCCATGTGGTGTAACTATCTGGGCAAATTTTAATAAGTCCTCGACTACCTCCGAACAAAAACTTGCCATCAATTGTTTCGGTAAAAGACCGATACCAACTGGTACCTATGTCTACACCATCGGCACGCTGTAAGGGCTTCATCTCTTGATTTTCGACGTCATAAATAAACGCAGGGCTCCATAAGCGACCTTTGGGGTCTTGCAAAATATTGGCGCCAAAAGGTCTACCACCAAAACCATGCAAATCACTGTGGTTAGTTAATGCAACTTCATAATCGCTAATAAATTCAGTAGAATAGAGTCCGCCCGGCGTGTCGAGCCATAGTGTGCCTGAGCTATCTTCTAGCATTCCAACAATACTCATTGAACGCAAAGATCGGCCTTTTTCATCGGTTCCTTCAATGGGAATCATGGTTTTCTCATCTGGTTCGACAACGAACAATCCGACGGCTCCAGTGGCGACCCATAACCTACCTGAAGATTGTTGATACATGGCGTTAATGGCGATTCGTGCGGTTTCATTAGGTGGCGAGTATGAGGTAAAACTATCAATATGCGAGTTCCAATACACTAAACCTGAGTTTGTACCTATCCATAACCCACCATCTAGAGCGGGTTTCAATACGCGTAAGTTACCCCTAGGTAATCCTTGCTCTGCCATGTATAACTTAAAATTGGAGGTTTGCGGATTGTAGCGATACAAATGGCCGGGGTTTGCACCTACCCAGACATCACCAGAGTCCATTTCAGCCATTGTTGTTATCCAGCCAGCCCGCAAAGCACCAGTAACACCAGCATTTGGTTGATAAGCTTTTACAACACCCTTTTCAGGCTCTATAACATTTATCCCAGAGCCCCTAGTACCAACCCAAATAAGCCCGTTTTTTAACGCCAGTAAGCTACTTACATTGGACTCGGTTAATGCATTTTCTCTTTGTAAGCTAAAACGATAGGTAGTCTGCCAGTCTGGATTACTAAGCAAGCGTTGCACCCCGCTGCCATAACCGCCAACCCACAATAATCCCGATTCATCTTTCAATATGGTTCGAATGTCGTTGTTGGCCAACCCATAGCTGTCTGATGGATCATGTTCAATGCGTGATAGCCACATACCAGAACTCGCATCAACGCGATCAATGCCTCCGAATCTGGCAAGCCAGAGCTCGTTTTCATTGTATTGAAAAATGTCATATATAGTATTGTTTCTTTGAGGTGAAGGTTGATTAGCAAGAGCACTTACGAGCTTCCTTTTTGCCGCATCAACATAAAATAACCCAGAGGCATTTGTACCTACCCAAATTATCCCATCATTCGCTTGATACAAGCTTCTGATATAAAGGGACTTCTGCGTTTCTTGTTCTAGGCTAACTTGCACAAAGCGATTCTCGCTGGCGACATATCTAGCCAGGCCAGCTCTCGTCCCCACCCAAATGTTGTTTTGCTCGTCTCTAATAAGCGCTCTTACACCGTTATCTAACAAGCCATCAGCCTTGGTAAAATGGCTGAGCACTTCTCCGTCAATGGTTGCTAAAAACACACCGCTATTAGTGGATAACCACACGCGATTGTCATCTTCCCTGACGACTTGCGACACACTCGAAAGACCAGGGTGCTGCTGCATGGTGTCTTCATCAAAAAGTCGTGAGAAGTTTTCCGTATCAGGATGATAAATCGAAACACCACCCGGTTCAGTGGATAACCATAACGTGCCATCGGCAAATACATTAATATTGCGAACAAAATTACCGCCTAAACTTTTCGTATTGTTTGGCTCATTTTCAAACAATTTATAACGATAGCCGTCATAGCGCACGACACCCGCGGCGGTGGCGATCCACAAATATCCCTCAGTATCCTGCTGTATGTCGGTAACCACATTGTCAGGGATAAGTTTTGTATTACCAATCTGCTCGAAATGCATTTGCGCATTCAAAAAAGGCGAATGAACGACTAAAAACAAACTCAACAGGGGAAAAAAGACACGCGCCCATCCGATCATGATGAGATCAAATACTCCAACAAAACTACTCTATGCAGTTACAGCATAGGATTCGAACTGAATAGCGTCAATTATAAGCAACTAAAAAGGGGCGGCACTTCAAAAGCTTAGAGGGACAATTCGCCTTAGTCACAAATAGATTATTCAGAGACATATTTAGACAACATTGGCTGGTCTCTCAGCGAAGATTTACAGGCATTTGATAAGTCATCAACAGCGTAGCACTGAGAGAATCGAAAAGTGTTAATTTCAACCAACTTCATCACGTTAGCTCAGAACACCTAATACTCATAACGCATTTGAGGTATAAACTCTGCAGACGTGCGAAATTCGAAAAGTTCTTTTTTAAGACTCTCAATTGTTCTGCCACCTTCAACATAGACGCTACGGGTAATAACAACTTCATCGCCATCCCCCCCTTTGCGCACTCTCGTGGCAACATCGATTGGCGCATTGTGATTTAACCTTTCGAGGGAGCCAAATTCACCCAAAGCCCACTTGGTTTTCAGGAGGAGCGTTTTGCACATATCATTGGAACAGTCTACAGCCTTAATCTCAATGACATGGTTCATTCCAAGCGGAAGAGGAGCGAGTACTTCAATTTTAATATTTTTCCAAGCAGAATCTGAGTTGTTATTCTTATTCGATTCGTCATGAGACAATATTTGGCCATCTAAACTGTTTGCTAACTCCAAAATGCTTTCTGCTCCAACACCATGCAAAATTTCCTCAGATGTTGCGTTAACTGGTGCAACGAATAGAGATAAAATTATCAATTTTAAAAAAATATGACTTTGTTCCACGCGCTCTGATCCCCTTTCTTACCCACTGCGATTTATTAAAGTAGTTGTTATTGAGATTTTAAGGAAGAGGAAACTTAGGATTTTTTTATATGATTATTGACCTTTAAAAATGTCTGTTTTAATCAAAAAAGACTCTTTGACTATGTAACTTTATCTAGATTCGTCAAGCCAATTGTAGACGGGTGTTCGGATTCAATTTAGAACGGTCGAAGGCCAGATGTCACTATCTATTCTTATGAGCTTTTATTCAATGCGTTTTATTGCTTGGCGCATTGTTAAACGCATGAATACTTTTTTAGTGAGTAAAGCGATGATGAAAGCCTTGGCATTTCAAAGCTACAGAAATTCCCAAGATATAAAATATAAAGAATATCCTTTGAAGGAAAAATAGTGCCCAACGACGGACTAATTTTGTTTGGAGCAAAATTGAACACATGCATTGCGCTCCGAAGGACAAAATACCAGGATGTATTTTGTAATCGAATGGCGCAGCCGTGAGAGGTTTTTGATTCCATCACTGCTACTATCCCTTTTAACACGTGAGCTAAAACGACATACAGATGCTGAGATCAGCACGTGTGCAATTTCATACTGAAAATAGGGATATAGTAGAAGAAATGGTGCCCAGAGGCGGAATCGAACCACCGACACGGGGATTTTCAATCCCCTGCTCTACCGACTGAGCTATCTGGGCAACTTGTTAGTGCTTGGCACCATTGCGCTTTATATTCAAGAAAGGTCACGCTAGCTTTCTTGTTGTTTTAAAGCGAACAACCACGATGCTTTAAAACGGGCGTAAACTCAAGGAAGGGTTTACTGTGTCGCGCCGTGTAACATGTCTGTCACTTGGTGCGGGTGCGTATTAAACGGATTTCGCCCCCCTAAGTCAACACTTTTTTTCAATAAAATGTGGATTGCAATCTTTTCGCTCACAAAAGGAGCAGTTTGTTGCTTTTTACAGCGGCGCCAGCTCCTTTTGCAAATATTACTAAACTAAAATGGTTAACTTTTTGGTGGCGTGTAACCTTCAATATCCGGTTCTTTACCTTCAAATAGATAAGCCTGCATCTGTTCTTCCAAGAATTTGCGAGCGATGGGATCCATCATATTTAATTTGTGCTCATTAATTAACATGGTTTGTTTTTTCTGCCACTCAGAAAATACTTCTTTGGAAATATTGTCGAAGATTCGTTTGCCCAATTCACCTGGATAGAGTTGAAAGTCTAATCCGGGCGCTTCTTTTTGCAGTCTTTGGCAAAACACGATGCGGCTCATATTGATTCCTTAGATTAATAATTGCTACTTACTAGCGTCAGTTGCTTGCAAGCTTAATTGAAGAATGATGTTTTTGGTAGGCGCAGATAAGCCAACTTCCGCTGGTTCCTTTAGGTCGTACCACATTTGTGGGCTGTCGTAAATCTCGCTAACCGACGCTAAATGTGCCTCATCTACCTCTATAACCCAAGGTGCAATGTCCAAATGAAAATGACTAAAGGTATGACGAAAACCCGGGATCTCATTTTCTTGTTTGGGGATTGCTAGCTCTTCGAGCTGTTTATCATCTGCCTCAACAAAGCCCCATAGCCCCCCCCAAATGCCGGTCGGCGGGCGCTGTTGCAAAAGTACCTTGTTACCTTCTTTATAGATAAGCAGATTTACCGACTTTTCGGGCAATGTTTTTTTCGGCTTTTTGCCGGGAAACTCACTTTGTTTTTCGTTCTCTCTGGCGAAGCAGCCACTGGCGATTGGGCATAAACCGCATTTAGGACGACTACGCGTGCACATAGTTGCCCCCATATCCATCATAGCTTGGCTATAGTAACCTGCAGCATCAGCTGGAGTATTGGCAATAGCAAACTGCCATAACCTATCTTCTACCTTTTTATTGCCTGGCCATCCTGCCACGCCAAAATATCGAGCCAATACCCGTTTTACATTGCCATCTAATATCGCATGAGGCTGGTTGAGTGACAGCGACAATACCGCCCCCGCCGTCGAACGGCCAATGCCGGGCAAGGCGAGCACTTGTTCAAATTCAGTAGGAAAATCGCCGCCGTGTTGGTCGCGTACCATTTGCGCTGCTTTGTGTAGGTTACGTGCTCGAGCGTAATAACCCAGTCCGGTCCAGTGATGTAACACTTCGTCTTGCTCAGCATTGGCTAGATCGACAACAGTAGGGAATGACGTCATGAACCGTTGGTAATATGGAATAACCGTGGTGACCTGAGTTTGCTGCAACATGATTTCAGATATCCACACCCGATAAGGTGTTTTGTCCTGCTGCCAAGGCAGGTTTTTGCGACCTGCATGAGCAAACCAGTCAAGTATAGGTTGAGTGATGACATGGTTAATTACTTCAGAACTTATGTTTTCTACGATTGAAATTGGTGCTTCTGGAATATTTTTGTTTGTTGGACTTTGCGGGCTCATCAGTTCACTAATGCTAGACTTTATTCTTGTTGTAGCAATTACGCGAGTAAGCGTTTTTGGTTAAAATAGCAGCGCTTATTCTTGTAATTGGTGCGAGACACTGCATAATACGCGACCCAATTTTTCAAGATCAATCATTAAGTCAGTAGAGGGCAGTTGGTGAGTAAATATAAAACCCAAGAAGAAGCCGAAGCGGCAGGTGTTTATGTACGCAAAGTACAAAGCTTTGTAAAACGCGAAGGCAGGCTCACCAAAGGCCAAGAAGCAGCGATTAACCAGTATTGGCCGACCATGGGTCTGGAATACCAAAAAACACCTTTTGACTTAGAGGCTGAATTTGGTCGCAAGGCTCCTGTAGTGCTTGAAATTGGCTTTGGAATGGGCAAGTCTCTCGTTGAAATGGCTAAAGCAGAACCAGAAAAAGACTTTATTGGTATAGAGGTTCACACACCAGGTGTCGGCGCCTGTCTCATGGCGGCAGAAGAAGAAGATGTTAAGAACTTACGAGTGATTGAACACGATGCAGTGCAAATACTTAACGACAGCATTGCAGATGCCAGTCTTGCTCGGGTACAACTTTATTTCCCGGATCCATGGCACAAAAAGCGTCATCACAAACGCCGTATTGTGCAACCAGAGTTTGTGCAGTTATTACGCAACAAGCTTACGATTAATGGTTTGTTCCATATGGCAACCGATTGGGAAAATTATGCCGAACATATGCTTGAGGTGATGCAGGTTGCAGAAGGTTACATAAATACAGCAGAAGACAATAAATTCGTTCCGCGTCCGGAATTTCGCCCACTTACAAAGTTTGAACAGCGCGGCCATCGCCTCGGTCACGGTGTTTGGGATCTAATTTACAAGAGACAAAGTTAATGCTTTCCCCCGCTAGCCAATGCTTACTGCGCAGTAGTGAATTATTTGACGAAGGCAACTGGTTATTGATAACCCCTGCCGATGCGTCGGTATTTAATGAAGTTCCCGCCTCGGTTAATGGCTTTCATCAGTACTTCGACATGTATTTAAAGTGTAAGTCTATTAATGAGAAGCAATCGTTTGGGTTAATGATGGATGCGAGTGAGCGTTTCGATGGCATTGTTATCTATGCATCCAAAGCCAAGCAACACATGGCTCAACTTATTCGCTATGCAGCCGGTTTATTAAACAGCGACGGTATGCTGGCAATCATTGGTGAAAACAAAGCCGGTATTAAAAGCGCCGCTAAACTGCTGCAAAACACACTTGGCAATGGCCACAAAATTGATTCAGCTCGTCATTGCTCACTGTTCTTGGGCACCAAGCAAAGCGATATTGCCCAGGTATCAATTGAAGGTGACACTCAGTGGTTTGACTGTGAAGTCAATGAGCAACAATTTAGGGTCGCCTCCCTACCCGGTGTATTTAGCCACAATGAATTAGACGCCGGCACTCGTTTATTACTAGAAAACACCCCAAAAGTAAGTGATGGCAGAGTATTAGACTTTGCCTGCGGTGCAGGGGTTATTGGTGCTTACTTAAAAAAGCTGAATAACAACATTGCACTTACTATGTCCGACATCAACGCTAATGCGCTGCATTGCGCCCAAGCAACATTTAAACAAAACGAGCTAGAAGCAGAAATAGTCGCAAGCGATGGTCTAACCCAAGTGGAAGGTATATTCGATGCTATATTTAGTAATCCACCTTTTCACACCGGTATACACACAGATCATCAGATAAGCTCACAATTCATCGCGGATGCAGCGCTACGATTAGAAGACGGCGGGCACCTTACCATTGTGGCAAATCGATTCTTGCCTTATCCAGATCAAATGCAGCAGCATTTTGGCAATGTAAAGGTCGTGGCAGAAACCAGTAAGTTTAAACTGTATCGAAGCAGAAAAACGGCGTAATTATCTACGTTAAAGTTGTACTTTCACCTGTACTATTACAAGTAGAGTTTCGCTTAAACGATTAGGAAATAGTTCAGATATATCAAGGGCTAGCGCGTAATGCTGAAAAAAAATTAGCAGTAATTGGATGCAAATTAAGTGAGCAATTTACCTGCCAATTACTGGTTTTACCAGACAAACGAAATTTTTATAACGAAAGTGAGATTTTTTATTGACGTAGTTAGGAAAAAGGGTGCTATGATTTTGCTAACAACCACCTCAAGGAAGCACTATGTCACGAAATATCGCCATGATCCTGGCTGGCGGCGCCGGAACCAGACTTTTCCCGTTAACACAAACACGAACTAAACCTGCCGTCCCCTTTGCCGGTGGATTGCGTTTAATCGACTTCGTACTGAATAACTTTGTTAACTCAGATATCCTAAAGCTCTACGTTCTTACCCAGTTTAAGTCGCAGTCGCTCAATATTCACCTGCGTCAGGCGTGGCATATTACAGGTTTAACAGGTAATTTTATCGATGCAATTCCAGCACAGATGCGCATGGGTAAACGCTGGTATGAAGGTACTGCGGATGCCATCTACCAGAATTTACGCCTTATCGAAATTCACGAGCCTGACAATGTATTTATCTTTGGTAGTGACCATATTTACAAAATCGATATCCGCCAGGTACAGCGGTACCACGAAAAAATGGACGCGTCGTTAACTGTGTGTGCGATTCCAGTACTTGCGACAGAAGCGGCCGGAAGATTTGGCGTTATCGAGGTGGACGAAAACTATCGAATGATCGGCTTCGAAGAGAAACCAGAAAACCCTAAAACGATTCCGGGGCGCCCTGATTTGGCACTGGTTTCTATGGGGAACTATGTATTTAAGAAAGACAAACTGTTCGATTACCTAACCGCGGATGCAGAAGACAAAATGTCGACGCATGATTTTGGTCACGATATTTTGCCCAAAATGGTAGCGGATGGTGAACCTGTCTACGTATATGACTTCAACCGCAATGAAATTCCGGGTGAAGCAGAAACCGCGAATCACAGTTATTGGCGTGATGTAGGTACGGTCTACTCTTTCTGGGAAGCCCACATGGACTTACTTGTAGCTGAGCCAGAATTTGACCTTTATAACAACAAGTGGCCACTGCGCAGTTATCACCCGCCGGTACCACCAGCAAACATTATGGCTGATGAACACGGCAATCACTGTACGGTTCTCAATTCAATGATCTCTTCTGGTAGTGAAGTAACAGGTGCCCATATCGAACGTTCAGTACTCGGCTTTAACGCCAAGATAGAAGCGGGTACCAAGCTTGTTGAAAGTATAATGCTCGGCAAGTGTGAAGTGGGTGAGAATTGTGTGCTGAACAAAGTCATTGCGGATAAAAGCGTGAAAATAGCTCCTAACACGCAAATTGGTGTCGATTTAGAATTGGATCGCGCGCGTGGACTGACAGTCTCCGAAGAAGGTATCGTGGTTATCCCTAAAAACATGGAGATTGGTTTCGAGTGAAGATCCTGTTTGTCATATCAGAGGTTGAAGGTTTAGTTAAAACCGGTGGTTTAGCGGACGTTGGTTACGCCTTACCCATTGAGTTGCGTAATCAAGGTCACGATGTACGGATCGTAATTCCGTTTTATAAAACGATTGCGCAAAAGTTTCCGGCGCATCAGGCCTCTGATGGACAAATGCTTTATGCTAATGACAGGCAATATCACTACAACATTAAGCAATTAGAACTCGACGGACTCTGTGTATATGGTGTCGACTTTCCGCTGTTTTTTGACCGAGATGGCATTTATTCTGACAGTTATCACGCCTATCCAGATAATGCCGAGCGCTATGCGTTTTTCTCAATGGCTGCGCTGCATGCCAGCGCATGCGTTGGCTTTCAACCAGATATAGTACACTGCCATGACTGGCACACTGCGTTGGTGCCATTTTTCTTAAAACGCGATCCTACCGGCTTTTATCACAAGAGCCGTTCGGTACTAACCATCCACAATGGCGCATACCAATGCCAACATGCGTTTTCTGAAATTCCTTTTTTGCACCCATATGAGGAAATTGCGCAACAACAAGACCCGATGGGAGCAATTAACTTTCTAAAAATCGGCGTAATGAATGCCGATAAGATAAACGCAGTAAGTCCTCACTATGGCAATGAGTTAAAAACACCTCTGGGTTCTCACCAAATGTTTCACGAGTTTATGACTCGCCAGCACGACCTCACTGGCATCTTAAATGGATGTGATTACAGCCAGTGGGATCCAGCGACAGACAAAGAGCTACCCGCGAATTTCCACGCCGAGGATATTTCAGGCAAGGCAATATGCAAAGAAGAGCTGCAAAAAGCAGTTGGTCTTGAGGTTAACCCTAATGTGCCGTTAATTGGTATGGTTTGCCGGTTAACGGATCAAAAAGGCTTTGCTTATCTAACACCCATTCTAGGTCACTTGCTTCAACACAATGTGCAGCTTCTGATAATTGGAACAGGTGATCCGGTTATCAGTGAAGCCTTGCGCTTTGCGGCAAGCCAACGCCCTGACAAATTCGTTTTCAGGGAAGAATTCAGTAACCATATGGCACATTTGCTCGAAGCCGGAAGCGACTACTTTCTGATGCCTTCCTTGTTCGAACCATGTGGTTTGAATCAAATGTATAGCTTAGCCTATGGAACGCTCCCTATTGTGCGTGCAGTCGGCGGCCTGCGCGATACGGTTATCGATTTAGAAGAAGCACCTGAGCATGCAACAGGTTTCGTATTTCATTCAGCAGAAAGTAATGATTTACTGCACTGCTTACGACGCGCAATTTTGTTCTATTACGAGTATCCTGATTACTTTAAGGAAGTTCAGCATCGTGCTATGCGAACTCGATTTACTTGGTTTGACGCAGCTAATCAGTATGTTGGACTCTACGAAGACGCCCTTCGTAGTTAATCTCCAGCAGGTATGAGCTTTTAAGCAGAATAGATATCGATATGGTTAAAGGACGACTCAAGATTCAACTGGCACTCAGTGCTGTAATTGGTTGTTTGAGCTTTAATGTATTGGCTCAAATGCCAGAGCAATGCATTGAAGATCCCGCGCGCAGGGAAGCCTGCCCTCGCCTCATTTATAAACCAGCCGATATGCCGATATCAGGCACTGACCAGACGGAACGGAAAATCGTTTGCCTGTGTCTAGCTGACTTTCAAGAACTTTTATCCACCAGCAAAGGTGAAGTGCAAGAGAAAATCAAACAGCAACGGTTTCGAAGCATTGCCATCAAATGGGGGTTAACAAACGAGCAGTTACTGGAATTAATTCGCTACGATTAATGCTCGATTTGTTTTTCGTTACTCACAGATAAAATCAGCAAACTTACCTAAGTTCTCTTTTTCAACGTATTTGACCAATATTGGCAATAAAAACAGATTTTCGTCTATGACGAAGTAAATCGCGTTCTGCCCATAGAGTTTTGCCAAATTCGACGCCTGCGCTATGTTGGTTTCAATTGCTAAGCTCGGTTCGAAGTAAGTAAAATCCGTATTACCAGCGACAACACGACGATATTTGAGCTGGCTTTTTTCCAAGTATCGACACAGTTTTTGCTGCCTTAGTTGATTTGTTTTTTCGCTGTATAGAATGCTTTTGGGATTATAGGCAGTGACAATTGCAAATGCCTGAAAATCGGGGAAACTTGTCCCAATACGAAACTTTACGGCCTTATATTTTTCCCACAGCGCGAAAACTTGCGCTATTTGCTTTTTTTTCATAAGTTTTTTGATAAGGAGAGTTTCATTTTCATACACTTTATATCAATATGAGTGTATCGAGCCTTTGCTCGTAACTGTGGAAAAAAACACAAATAATGTCTAGTAGTTCCAAAATATTATCAATAAAACGATTATTCGTTTGGGTTGTAATGGGGGTTGCCTCGTTAGCCTTGCTACTGGCTTCTAGTATCTCCTTTCACACTCAAGTAAGTACCTATGAATCTGAACTCATCGAAAAAATCAATATTTTTGGTGAGCTGATCAGCCGCAATGCCCAAAGTGGAATTGCGTTTGACGACAATATTACCGAAGAAGAAAACTTGCTGGTGTTGTCTGCCGCAGACTTCATCACCAATGTACATATCTACAAAGTAACACCGAACGAGCAATTGTCGTTTTTCGCGAGTTACAACAAAACTGGGCAGGCGCCAATTCAAGCTATGTACGACAGGGTTGATGAGCTGAAAGAGCCTAAAATCACTGAGTCTATGGTGGAATTCATTAAACCGGTAAATATTGACGATACGGTTATCGGCTATGTATACGTACGGGCATCTGCCAAATCCCTACAGGACTTAATTGTCAATTCTACACTTATTACTCTGGTGGTGTTGCTGGTTTCGTTATCAGTTTGTTTTATTTTGACGCTGAGACTGCAAAAAACCATCACCAACCCTATTGAAAACTTAGTGCAACTTGTTACCGATATCGCGCAGCGGAAAGATTATTCAAAGCGTGCCGAGAGCACCAACGTTAAAGAACTCGCTATTCTATCTAGCTCATTCAATAGCATGTTAGAGCGTATCCAGGAACACATGCAAGCGCAGACCGAGGCAGAAACAGAGCACAAGCGTCTAGCACAAAACCTAGAAGAAAAGGTAAATCAGCGAACCCAAGCATTAAAAGAAGCCAACCAAGAGTTAATTCAAACCCTGGAAAAACTGCATCAGTTCCAGAGACAAATGGTGCAAAACGAAAAAATGGCTTCACTTGGAGATATGGTTGCCGGTGTGGCTCATGAAGTAAATACGCCAATTGGTCTGGGAGTCACAGCTTCTACTATGATGCTAGATCGACTTAAAGACCTCAAACAAGCCTTCGACGAGAAAACACTAAAGGCCAGCATGCTGTCGAAATTTATGGTGGAAGGCGAAGAAAACCTAAACATCATTTATCGTAATTTAAACCGAGCGGCAGAGTTAATATCTAGCTTCAAACAGGTAGCTGTTGACCAATCAAGTGAGCAAGATCGCGCCTTTAGCTTTAAACAACTCATGGATGAAATTTTGCTGTCGATGCGTCCTCGACTTAAGAATTTGCATCACATCATCGAGATAGATTGCGACCCTGAACTTTATATCGAAACCAAAGCCGGACCTATCAACCAAATCATGATCAATTTGATCATGAATTCAATTATTCACGGTTTCGAAGACAAAGAGAAAGGACTCATTCTTATTCAAGCTAACCTCATCGATAACAATAAAATTAATATTACTTACCGCGATGATGGCAAGGGAATTCCGGAACACATGCGCAAGCGAATCTTTGACCCATTTGTAACCACCAAACGCGGCCAAGGCGGCAGCGGACTAGGCATGCATTTAGTGTTTAATTTAGTGACGCAAGCGTTAAACGGTTCGATCTCGTTAACTAGTGATGAAGGTAAAGGCGTTGAGTTTCATATAGTGTTCCCGGTTCGATTGGTCGCACCCGAGAGAATAGCGAATACATCGGCCTAACACTGTGTTACTGAAATTTTTCTGCCTCGCCTCACTCATTGTTATAGCCAACATGGCTAAACCTGCGCACGCCCAAAGTTTTAAACCTGAGCAGTTACGTACGTCTTTTTTACATCACATCGTGCACTATGCCACTTATCCTCAGGGACAAATGGGAAATGATCGTATTGGTTTTTGCTTTTACGAGGGACCTGAGAAGACCCATTTTTCAATTTTTCAGTCGCTCCCCGCTAAAAAACTGAAGGATCGCAATGCCGTCGCGGTCGAAATTGAAAATATCTCTGATATTGGCACACAAAAATGCCAACTTCTGTTTGTCAGTAGACAAGTCGAATCCAGTGAACTATTTCTCAAATTACAGGATTGGAATAAACGCATGGTCTCTGTAGGAGAGACCCGTGACTTTGTCGAAAGAGGCGGTTTAATTACCATTGTCCCCCTTCAATCCAAAATGAAAATATTCCTAAGTCGAAAACAATATGAAAATAGCGACTTAAAATTCAGTTCCCTACTGTTGAAACGCGTCAACTTCCGTTAAACTGACTTTGTAAGTATGCAATATTGTTGCATTTTTTTAGTTCAGGCAGCCAGGTGAGAATAATGCAAACCCCTAATATCCTAATCGTAGAAGATGAAGTAGTAACACGAACTACCCTAAAAAGCCTCTTTGAAGCAGAAGGTTATGGAGTCTTTGAGGCGGAGAACGGTGACCAAATGCACGATGTGTTTGGCAGTAACAATGTCGACCTCGTCATTATGGACATTAACCTGCCAGGCAAGAACGGATTAATTTTAGCGCGTGAAGTACGCGATAAAAAAAATGTCGGCTTAATTTTTCTAACCGGTCGCGACAACGATGTCGACAGGATCCTTGGTTTGGAAATTGGTGCGGATGACTATTTGACTAAGCCATTCAATCCTCGTGAACTGACGATTCGCGCCCGCAACCTATTGGCTCGCACAGCAAGTAACGCCGATGATGAAGACTTACCAAGTAAAGTAAGTTTCAATGGTTGGACGTTAGACGGTGATAGTAGAAGTCTTATTTCTCCTTCAGGAAAAGAGTTTCGTTTACCTCGCAGTGAGTTCAGAGCACTGCACTTATTCTTATCACACCCAGGCAAGATTCTCACGCGCGAGCAGTTAATTCTGGAAATGACGGGTCGCGAGTTAAGACCCAACGACCGCACTGTTGACGTAACCATCCGACGCATCAGAAAGCACTTTGAAAGCGAAGAAGGCGGCGAAGACTTGATTGTTACGATACACGGCGAAGGCTATCGTTTCTGTGGCGAAGTTGACTAACCAAGTCATCACTCAACAAAGAAATAACAAAAAAGGGACTAGTGTCCCTTTTTTAATGGCTGATAGCTTTTTTACTACTCACCGCCGATTTGCATCGACTCTATCATTACAGCGCCGGTGAAAATACTACCTCTAGCCTCAGTATCGGCGCCAATAGCAACTATATTTTTCAACATATCTTTGAGATTAGCCGCAATAGTCACTTCATGTACTGGATATTGGATAATACCATTCTCTATCCAAAATCCTGCCGCTCCGCGAGAATAATCTCCTGTTACCGCGTTTACACCATGTCCCATTAATTCGGTCACGTATAAACCGGTTCCCAGCTTTTGCAATAACTCTTTCTCTGATTCACCAGTGTTACTTATCATCCAGTTATGGATGCCTCCAGCATGCCCGTTATTCTGCATATTCAGTTTGCGCGCTGAATAGCTAGTGAGAAGATAGTGATTTAACACTCCATCGGTAACAATATCCATGTCATGGGTAGCAACACCTTCATTATCAAACGCAGAACTTGCCAACGCGCGTTTTAAATGGGGACGCTCATGAATATTTAACCAATCAGGAAACAGTTGAGTACCTAAGGAATCCATCAAAAAGCTGGAATTTCGATAAAGACTACCACCACTGATTGCACTTACAAAATGACCAAATAATCCTGGCGACAATTCCTTACTAAAAAGTACAGGAGCTTCTTGAGTCGCTAGTTTCCTTGCGCCGAGCCTATCAACGGTGTTCTTTGCGGCCTCTGTACCTACTTCAGCAGCAGAAAGTAATTTATTGGGTTCGCGAGAGACAGTATAAGCATAGTCTCTTTGCATATCGCCATTTTCTTCGGCGATGAGGACACAGCTTAGGCTGTAACGAGAACTAGGATACCCCACAAGTACGCCGTGGCTATTGCCATATACCTTTACGCCAGTATTAGCGTTGTAGTTAGCACCATCAGAATTATTAATTCGTGCGTCTGTAGCAAATGCAGCGGCTTCAGCCGCAATTGCAGTTGCAATGGCCTGTTCGGTTTCGACTGTGCTTGGATGATATAGCTCGAGGTCGAATTCCTCGGTAATCATTAGGTCAGCGTCGGCTAGTCCGGCACACTTGTCCTCACTCGTGTACTTTGCAATCTGTATGGCTTTTTCAACGGCTAAACTCAATGCTGATTGACTTAAATCGGCTGTCGACGCACTTCCTTTGCAATTGTCGATGTAAACACTTATCCCCAGACCGCCATCACTATTAAACTCGACAGTTTCTACTTCCTGTAAACGCGTACTGACTGATACACCCTCAACTTTACTCATGCTGGCTTCTACTTGAGTCGCGCCTTTTTGTTTTGCCAACTCAATAACATCGGCTACAACTTGCTTAATATCTGAAAGTTGCTGTTCAACTTGCATTTATTCTTAATCCTTCTCAATCTAATGTCGCCATCACTATTCAATTCATTGTCAGCAATAGGTACAATTTCTCTAAAGTGTAACATCAAAGACGGGATTATGGGCGACGATCTGCTACCTGAAGACGAATCTGATTTAGAAGAATATAAAAGTAAAACACAAGTTAAAAAGGAATTATTGGAACTTGTTGACCTTGCCAATGCCATTGTGGATCTAGGGCCCTCCGCTATCAAAAAACTGCCTCTCGATGAACAGGTAATGGACGCGGTTACCGCCGCTAAAGATATGCATCGAAAGAAGCCGTCTTTTCGCCGGCAATTACAATTCATCGGCAAATTATTTCGCAGTCGAGACACTGCCCCGATATATCAAGCACTCGACAATTTAAAAGGCCAACAAGCACAGGAAAAAGCTAAGTTTCACAAACTAGAGCAGTTACGTGATGGATTAGTTGAAAGTGGCGATGAAAATCTAACAACTTTAATTAATGATCACCCTACTCTTGACCGACAAAGACTAAGACAATGGATACGCCAGGCGAAAAAAGAAAAAGAATTAAACAAACCGCCAAAAGCGTACAGAGAGATTTTTCAATATTTAAAGCAAGAACTTAATAATTAAACAAAAAGTGGGAACACCATGCGCGCTAATTTTGCTTTTCTTTTCTTCGCCCTTTTATTAACAGGATGCGGCGGAGGCTCTTCCGGCGCCAATGGCGAAAACCCTTTTAATGGCGGGACAACGCCAACGTTGGCGCTTAGCATCGTCGTTTTAGATAGCGACTGCAGTGCGCCTGACGACAATAGTTTCCCGGCAGATCAAAATATTTGCGTACAAGCGACCCTCACTAGTGACGGCGCTGCTAGTGCCAACCAAGTGGTGAGTTTCGCACTCTCTGGTAGTATCGGTGAATTGACTGCATCCACAGCCCTAACGAATTCAGAGGGGGTTGCAGAAATCTTTATAAGTAACCCTAATCTTACTACTGGGGCTACTACTATTACGGCGACGTTCGATTCAGCTACCGACTCAGTGGGATTTGAGTATGTTGAAAGTGATGCGGTTACTGGCACCCAGTTGAGCATTGTCATATTAGACTCAACCTGCACAACTGAAATAACCAACTCTGCTGTTGGTAATACTGAACTTTGTGTAGAAGCCACGCTTTCAGTTGATGGTCAAAATATTCAAGGTGAAGTTATCAGCTTTACCATCGCACCAACGATTGGTGAACTCAGTGCTCAAACGGCTCTTACTGACACTCAAGGCGTTGCCACTATCGCCATCACTAACCCTACATTGCAAACCGGCGCAGCAACCGTGACCGCGACGTACAACGCCATCACTTCAAATGCATCATACGAATACATCCCTGGAACAACATCAAGTCCTTCATTAAATCTAAGCATGCTAGTAGATGGCGCCGAGAATAATCGATTCCGCGTCAGCGAGTCCGCGACAGTAAATGTGCAATTTTTGGATGAGTCACAGCAACCGGTTTCCGACTTAATTATCAATTTTAGTGCAAGTAATACTGCAATCGGTATTACCCCAACATCTGCGCTTACGGATAACAATGGACGAGGTAGCACCGTGCTTACCGCCACCTCAAGCGAACTTGGTGCGCATACCTTTACAGCCTCAACCACATACAACGGCACTGCTGTTTCTGCGAGTTTTAACTTTGAAATCACCTCAGGCACCGGGGGAGGCGAAGATAGCGTTGTTTTAGCACTTGAATTGCGTGATGGTAGTTGTACAACAGTGGCCGCTAATGCCACATTCGGCACCAATGAAACGATCTGTGCTGTGGCAGTTCTGACTGAAAATACGGCGCCTGTCTCGGGTGAAATTGTTGAGTTTGCTTTATCAAATAGTCTTTCTAGTCTAGGCGCCGCCAGCGCGTTAACTGACAGTAATGGTGCAGCCGATGTTATTATTAGCAACACCGCTGGAAATGTGGGTGCAGCCACTGTCACGGCAACATTTGGTACGCTGTCTGACTCAATCAATTATGAGTTTGTTGCGGTTGAAGATTCAATAAGCCCGTCTCCAACACTTACCAGCTCAATGATTGTTAATGATCTTAGTGATACCACCTTCCAAGCGGGAACCGAGGCTTTATTGAGGGCCTTAGTATTAAACGCGGATGGTTCCCCAAGCGCTAACGCTATAGTTAACTTTAGTTTGCAAGGTACAGGCCCGGTTATTAGCCCCGTAACAGCGCTTACGAGTGAAAGCGGAATTGCTGAAACCATGATAACGGCAACAGAGAGTGATTTAGGAGCTTATGCAGTGTTGATGTCAACAACTGTTGAAGGTACTCAAATAAGTGACTCCATCAATATCGCAGTCAGTAGTTCAGGTACTACAATTGAAGGCGATACAAAATTTGGCCATTTCGCTAGTGACGGTGTCACGTTCGTGGATGGGATTATCGGTTCGAGTCTTGCTGAGTATCCTGATAGTTTTTCAATTAGTGCAGGTGCAACAACGGGTTTCAACGTAGTACTTGTTGATGAAAATAATGAGCGAATAACAACACCTGCTTCCGTTACTTTCACATCTACATGTGTTGCGAGAGCCGAAGCGACTATTGACCAAACAGTCACGACAATCAATGGAGAAGCATCGGCTACTTTTGAAGATGTTAGTTGTGCTGGAGCAAATGGTAATGTTGATACCGTTGCTGCGACAGTGGTAGTAAACAACACAACGTTTACCGCAACGCGAGAATTTTCGATAAATGGTGAAGCCGTTGGTGCAATTTCATTTATTTCTGCAACGCCGACAGATATCGTGCTAGCCGGCACAGGCGGACAGAATAATGCTTCAGTGTCGACTGTTACGTTTCAAGTAAATGGTGAGCTAGGCAATCCACTTGCCCAACAGGAAGTTAGTTTTGTGGTAAACACCAACGCAGGTGGCTTATCCATTGATCCTCTTACGGGTTTAACAAATAGTGCCGGCCAAGTTAGCACTCGAGTTACCGCAGGAACCGTACCTACTCCAGTTAGAGTAACAGCCTCTGTTACTACAGAAAGCGGCAACGAAATTCAAACACAATCCGATTTATTGACGGTCAATACCGGTTTACCAGACCAAAACGGCTTTGGGATTGGGGTAGACGTGCTCAACCCTGAAGCGGCAGATATTTCGGGACGAACAGTTACAATTATCGCGCGTCTGGCAGATAGCTTTAACAACCAAGTTCCAAACGGTACCACTGTGAACTTCATTGCCGAAGCAGGGATAGTAGATGGCAATTGTTCAACTGGTGAAAATGCTCAAGGAACAATTGATCCGGAAGAAGACGACACCGGAACTTGTTCAGTAACCTGGACCAGCACAGGCGTTCAACCAGATGACCACAGAGTCACAATTCTAGCCTATGCAATTGGGCATGAAACACTTTATGACTTAAATGGTAACAACTCCTATGATGGTTCAACAATTGATGGCCCGCCAGTAAATGCCAGTAACCTTCAAAACGCTGGCTTTGGTATTGTTTCAAGCAGTGCAGCTGGATTTATAGATATGTCAGAAGCCTGGATAGATGAAGACGAAGACGGTACTAGAGACGATGTCGAATTCCTGCTTGATTACGACAACAACGGAAGTTTTAGCACTGCAGATGGTAATTTTAACGGACCTCAATGCTCAGCCACAGATGCTCAAGGTAATATAGATACTAATGCTTGTGGTGTTGACTCTGCAGCCACTATTCAAATTAGACGCGCATTAGTATTAGTCACTTCGTCATCAGAATCACTGTGGCGTGTTTATCAAGGCGATGTAGATGATGGGATTATTCTATTTACCAATGATGACAATATTACTCCCGTCGGCTCACTTACCATGGCAGAGGGTGAAACTGTATCACTCAACCTCGTATATTATGACACTGCTGAGCAAGTCATGCCTTTTGGTACTGAGGTGGGTCTGCTCGATGCTGAAGGTACTATTGCCGAAGTCCTTGATACCGTGAACAATACAATTCAACGGGACAACGACAGCGTTCCCGGAAGCGTAATATCTTTGGGGATTGTGAGTAACACTACTACGGATACCAATGGCCAAATCGAGTTTACTTACGCTATCGATTCCCCCGGCGGGACACGTACAGACGTTGCCTTTGTCATAACCAAGAACTAATTAAAAGCCAGAAAAAAGCCGCTTTAAGCGGCTTTTTTAATTCCCCGTACTATCTTGTATTCAACGTTATATTAGGCCGTGCCGCCTACCGTTAACTCATCAACTTTAAGAGTCGGTTGGCCTACACCCACAGGTACGCTTTGGCCATCCTTACCACAAACACCGACGCCAGTATCAAGTGACAAGTCATTACCAATCATTGAGACTTTTTGCATTACCTCCGGACCATTGCCAATTAACGTCGCTCCCTTGACAGGAGTAGTCACTTTGCCATTTTCAATTAAATAGGCTTCTGAAGTTGAGAACACAAACTTACCTGAAGTGATGTCCACCTGGCCACCACCAAAGTTAGGCGCATAAATACCTTTTTCCACACTGGAAATCATTTCTTCTGGTGAATAATTGCCAGCAAGCATAAAAGTATTGGTCATGCGTGGCATAGGTAGGTGCGCATAAGACTCTCTGCGTCCATTTCCAGTTGGAGCAACGCCCATTAGCTTGGCGTTTAACTTGTCTTGCATATATTTGGTTAGAATGCCATCTTCAATAAGCACATTGCGCTGTGTGGGAACGCCTTCATCGTCAATATTTAACGATCCTCTTCTATCGGAAATACTGCCGTCATCAACTACAGTTACCCCTTTTGCGGCCACTTGCTCACCGATTCGTCCACTGAAGGTAGATGCGCCTTTGCGATTAAAGTCGCCTTCAAGTCCATGCCCCACGGCTTCGTGCAACAAAACGCCGGGCCAACCGCTTCCTAAAACGACTGGCATTACGCCGGCCGGCGCATCGACCGCCTCTAAGTTAACATTGGCCATGTGGATAGCCTCATCTGCAAACTTTTCATAAGCGGGTTTACCATCTACATCTCGCTTAAAATAATCATAAGCAACACGTCCACCACCGCCCGCGCTACCTCTTTCCTTGCGGCCATTTCGCTCTAAAATAATCGAACAATTCAAACGCACAAGCGGGCGCACATCACTACTAAACGTACCATCGGTGGCGGTTACTAGAATTTCTTCAAATACTCCCGAAACACTAACGATAACCTGAGATACAGTTGGTTCTTTTGCTCTGATATAGGCATCCACCGCTCGTAAGAGCTGAATTTTCTCGGCATCTTCCATTGATTGCAGCGGATTTTTTTCTTGGTAATATCGCTTTGACTGTCTATTTTCAAAACTAGCCACTTTGCTAGTGCCACCACGAGCAGAAATATTACGCGCAGTTTTGGCTGCGGTTGTTAACGCATCAGGAGTAATTTCATCGGAGTATGCAAAACCCGTTTTCTCTCCACAAAGCGCCCTTACTCCAACACCTCGCTCGATATTATAACTACCTTCTTTGATGATCCCGTCTTCGAGTACCCATGTTTCATGCTGACTCGATTGAAAATATAAGTCTGCGAAGTCATTGTTATGCTCGTAAATCGATTCGAGTACTTTTGCTAAATCACTCCGCGCAAGGCCTGAATCATTAATTAAGTGTTGTTCAACTGAGTTACTCAAACTCGCTCCTGAATCTATTTTGTTTATTAATCGGCATTTGAGCGCGTATTTTATTCACTGTCTCAATTTCCGAAAAACTATAGGCTATGCCTGTTCCTTTCGTTTTTTGCGCTTGCAGCTCTCCCCAAGGGGAATAAATACAACTATGACCAAATGTCTCTCTTCCATTAGTATGAATGCCACCTTGGTTAGCTGCAACTACGTATGACTGTAATTCGATACTACGACACTGTAAAAGCGCGTGCCAATGTGCTTTCCCGGTTACCTGAGTAAACGCGGCTGGCAGTGCTAATACATCCACAGGTGCCATGGCGTTGAATTGTCCCGCAAATCGAATGTCGTAACACACTGCCACGCCAAGGCGTCCAAAAGGCGTATCGGGGATAACCAAGATATTCTCTCCCGGCTTGGTATAGCGTGACTCTCGGTAGCTTTTCGTGCTATCGCTTACTTCGACATCAAACAAATGTATTTTGTCATAGCGACCAACTTCGTTACCCTGCTCATCATAAACAAGTGAAGTTGCCGTAAAACGCTCTTCGTTGTCTACTGATACCGGAATCGTGCCTGCCACTAACCAAACACCAAAACGTTTTGCCAACTCACGTAAGCGTTGTTGAATAGCTCCCTGCTTATAGGTTTCTTTTACGTTAAATAAATCCCGGTCACGAGCGCCAAAAAATATAAAACACTCAGGCAAAACAACGAGAGTTGGCTCATCTACAGGAATTGAGTTTAGAAGTGTTTCAACTTGCTTGAGGTTCTCTTCCACATCTGGGACGGACACCATTTGCAGAGCAACTAATTGCGCCATTAGCCTTCGGTACCTTTTTCGGTATCGTTTGCTTCTGTATCAGGACTCGGAGTGTCTGCAGGTTTTGTTGGCAAGTTGTTTTGCGCCGGTAGTTCAACCTCTTCACTGGTTCTACCAATTTCAGTCATTATGGGATTTTGAAGAGTACCGGTCAGTGTATATTGTAATCCTGAAATAACATCTGCAGAAGACAACACTTCGTCTAAAGCAAATGCTGCGACTGCCGTTGCCGGATTTACCATCCAGGCAAGTAGTGCTGGTAGACTGGAAGTCACATTTGGCTGAACAGACACTATATAGTTAAGGTCGTTTTTGGATAAGTCTGTATAACCTTCCAGCGCAACTCTCGCAGCCGCACCATCTATCATGGCGTCTTGAGTTGCTACTTTACCTTGATCCACTTGGAAGGTGCCTTCCATGTTGCTGTAAAAGAATCCTTTACCGAAGATATCTCTAAAATCTAACGTCAGCTTACGCACTAGCGAATCTAAACTCAGAATACTAAACAAACGTGCTCCTTTGTCACTTATATCAATAAGATAACCATCACCTAAATTCCAATCAATATCACCTTGCAAACTCTGTACTTTAAATTCGTAGGGCGACGCGGCCCAGCTGAGATCAAAATCCATCACCGCGTCCGAATCTCTGATGCCCGAGTCAAAATTCAACGTTTTTAGAAATGCCCCAAAATCGTTGCTGTTAAAATTACCTTTAATACGAGTGCTGTCACTCGTTTCTGTGACATACCAGTTCCCAGTTGCCGAGAGAACACCGTCGCGTTTGCGCATTTCTAGCAGGTCGATATCCATTCCACTGGAGCTGCGAGACATATTCAAAGTTACCTGACCTAAGTCATATTCTTTAAACTCACATTGCTTGCAAACAAATTTAATCGGAGGCAAGAGGCGTTCATTAACGCTCTTGCGTTCTTGCTGTTCTGTTGATTGCCAGCTGCCCAACTTCACAAAGTCAGCGTTTACTTCCACGCCTTCCTTCAACCAGTCTTTGTGAACCACCGCGTTAGCGCGAGTTTGCAATGAGTTGATCTCCAATAACCAGTCATTTTCGCGATGTTTAGCGAGTACTTCTACATCATTGAAAACTTGCCCTGACACGTGTAAGTCTTTTGCTTCGATATAAATTCGCTGAGGGGCAGTGAGGAAAGGCTTCTCGGAAGCAGGCATGCCATCGATAAGTTCGCCAACAAAACGATACCAAGGGGTATAATGCATTTGCTGAAGATCAGCGGACATACTAAAACCTAGCCCCATACCAACGAAATTATCGCCACCTACCGACAGGTGAGCTCGAGAAAACTGAGCTGTATCGTGGGGTAAAATACCATTAAATTTTACCTGATTACCCAATAGCATGCGCACAGTAGAAGCTTTTTTGTCTCCTTCACTATCTAGAATAAGTCTAAGAGACTCTTGTGTGTCTTTATTCAGTGGTGCAGGTAAACCAGAATTGATGCCTTCTAGTTGGGACACAATCTGCATGTTATAGAAATACCCACTTTTTGGGATGCGCAGGTTAATGTTCGCGTTCCAGTCACTCGCACCATCAAAATAGTGCTCAATTGTCGGATGTACTTTTTGAATCAAAGGTTTTATTGCCCAGTTCGCGTCTATATTGATGGCGGTCAGATAACCTTCATCAGAGTCATTACCTGTTGCTGCAATCCTAATAGGTTGACCCAATAGAGAAGCCTGTAAACCTTCCGTGCTGAGCTTTTCATTTTCAAATGCTAAATCTCCAGTGACTTCTGTCAAATTGATGTCTAAAGCAGGAATAGAAACTGAATCATCATTCAACCTGGCAACACCTTTGGCAACAATGTTTTCACCTGACATGGGTATGGACATGTTAATGTCAGCAGAGAGATCGCCCTCAATAATAACCACTTTTAGCGCTTCACCAACATTGTCTCTCAAGGTGCTATTTTGAAAAAGGTTGGTAAGCTGCGTACCTGTGCCGGCTCCTTTTGCATTAAGGTCTAACACTGCGCCTTCAGCCATTTGGGGCAGAATTCCGTAGGCTTGATTTAGCTGAATACCGGCTAACGTGCCTGTGTATCCAGTGATTGCAAGAGAGTCATTTTCAAACAATAGTTTTGCATCTAATCCTTCAATAGAAGGCCAATTTTGTTCAAAGCTAAACTCTGTATTTTCTAGGTTGACTTCGGCTTGAAAAACCCCTTGTTGTGCTTCGAACGGAAACTCATTAGGAACCCCGTCAAATAACAAACGCGCATTTTTCACCAGGCCACTTTTGAGCGATCGATTCAAATACGCTCTTGTATTTTTCCCCATCAAATCGGCAGGGAACAGTGCTTTCACGTCTGCAATGGCCAACTCATCCACATAACCTTTGTAGGTTAGTCGGCCAGATTTAAAGTCAACGGACATCGACTGGGTTATATTCAGGGTATCCCCTGCCAGAGTGAATCGTGGGATAGATAAGGTTGATTTGTCAGTGAGGTCAACGAAAGCGTTCAAAGACAATTGCTGATAATCGATGTTGTAACCCAGGAGTTTCTCACTGCCAATAGTGGAGTCTCGACTATTAAGTGCCAACTTACCGTTATTGTTTAACCAATAAATATCCCCGTAAACGTTGCTCAGACCAGGGATCTGACTGGCAGGCTCAGTAGAAAAGTCCGATAAAGATATTTTCGCTGCAAAGTTTTCAGGGTTGGCAAATAACTGGATCCTGTCTAAATTGACGTTGGGTCGTAAGTCTGCGACTTGTTGTTGTACCGATTCTCCCAACATAACACCAAGCAGAGGTAGTAGAGGGTTAAGAGAAATTGGGGTTTCACTATTAAGGGTTAATCCACCGGAGCTATCAAGTGCACCTCGCCAGTCACTGTCAAAAACGCTGTCGTTCACCACGACAGTAAAGTTGTCTAAATCCAGATTCCAACCGTCGTCACTGGGCGCTGCGTAAAATCCACCGCGCATTAAATTAGCATTAACACTAGTACCGGATTCAGGCTCAAGCCAAGAAAAACGGCTTTCTGAAAAGTGACCTTGCACAAAGGTTATTTTAGTATTGTGCAGCCCTGCCCATACCTTGAAATTACCTCTACTGCGCTGAATTTCGTACTCTGTTGGGATAAATTCTTTCAACCATGGCAATAAATCTAGGTCTTCAGCCTCAGCATAAAAGGTTCCCAAGAAGTCATCTTTAGAACCCGTTAGGTCGAGAATAAAACTCGCTGAATTTCGAGCAAGCTCAGCTACCCGCATTTGACCCACGCCTTGGTGGCGGTCATTTTGGTTTAGCCAGCCCAATTGCTGAATTAAAATTCGTTGTTGTTCATTCTTGGTTTTAAGTAATACTTCACTACTGGTAACAGAGAAACGCTGCAGCTGCTCGAGAAACAGCGTCTGCATCGCGTCTAGTATAGGGAAGTCATCACCACTATTTTCAATGCGAGGTAGGTCAACATCCAACTTCATGCCAATGAGGTTGAAGCGCTGAGATAGTACTTGTTGGGCTCGCAGCGAATTCCAAAAATCTATCTCGATGTGAGTTTCATCCACACTCAGCGCGATAGGTGAGTTGGCATTTTTGGCAAGCACTACATCTTTTAATACAATCGCCGGACCGCTACCTTTCCAGATAGCACTAATGTAGCCAATTTTAAGGTCTGCCCCGTATTCTGCCAGCAACCATTGTTCAAGATGATGTTTTTGTTCATCCATATAGGGTAATGAGTAGCGCACTACACTGATCGAAACAGCTAGGGTCACCAGTAAAACGGCAACAGCAGTCCATAGCTTACCCATCACAAGCGCTGTGTAATACTGCCAATTTTTTCCGTTTCGACTACTCATTTTGACTATTTTACAGACCTTTGAATTAACTCAGCCTTAAGCAATTTTTACTAAGTTAAGTGAGTATTCACTACTCACATCATTACTACATCATATTTATCTTGATTATAAAGCATTTCGGTTTGTACCTTTATCTGTTTCGTAATAAACACTTCTAATTCGGCCAAAACGTGAGACTCTTCCCCCATTAATGCTTCCGCGACTGCAGGTGAGGCGTAAACTACGAATTTATCAGCGTCATAAGCTCGATTTACGCGAACGATTTCTCGCATGATTTCAAAACAAATAGTTTCAACCGTTTTTATAGTGCCCCTGCCTTTACAAACAGGACACTCACCACACAATATGTGCTCCAGACTTTCTCTGGTTCGCTTGCGTGTCATTTCCACTAAGCCCAAAGCTGTAAAACCATGTATTTTGGTCTTTGCTCTGTCTTTACTTACCGCAACCTCCAGATTGTGCAGAACCCGTCGCTGATGATTCACATCTACCATATCGATAAAATCAATAATGATGATTCCGCCCAAATTGCGCAGTCGCAGTTGTCTGGCAATGGCTTGAGTTGCCTCAATGTTGGTATTAAAAATCGTTTCCTCTAGGTTACGATGCCCAACAAACGCCCCTGTATTAATGTCAATGGTGGTCATTGCTTCTGTTTGATCGATGATCAAATAGCCACCAGATTTCAAATCAACTCGACGCTCAAGTGCGCGTTGTGCTTCGTTTTCCACGTCATAGAGGTCGAAAATAGGTCTTTCGCCAGGATAGTAGTCCAATAATTTGTGGAACTCAGGAGCGTACTCTTTCGTAAAACTTTGTAGCTCCTGAAATGCCAATTTGGAATCAATGCGTATCAGGTCAAGATCTGTTCCTACGAAATCTCTGAGCACACGACGTGCAAGCGGTAAATCTTCATACAAGACATTGGATTTGCGCTTTTTCATGCGTCCTTGGATTTTAGACCACAAACGTCGTAAAAATTCCGCGTCTTGCAGTAATTCTTTTTCGCCAACACCTTCCGCTGCTGTGCGTAATATAAAACCGCCTTGTCCCTCAAGTTTTTCCATCATCAATTTGAGTCGTTCTCGTTCTTGCTCGTCCTCAATACGTTGTGAAACACCAATGTGGGTAACACTCGGCATAAAGACAAGATAACGGGAAGGAATGGTAATATCAGTGGTTAATCGCGCACCTTTGGTGCCTAGTGGGTCTTTCACCACTTGAACCACAATATCCTGGCCGTCGCGGACAAGTTCTCGAATGTCTTTTGGTGTTTGGCTTTCTTGAATATGAGCCTCGTTCACTTCCTCGACCAGCTCACTATGAATGAGGATGTCAGATGCGTGCAGGAAGGCCGCTTTTTCTAGGCCAATATCTACAAACGCCGCTTGCATACCGGGTAATACTCGGCTGACTTTACCGCGATAAATATTACCAACAAGACCCCGTTTAGTATGTCTTTCAACATGGATCTCTTGTAATAGTCCGTTTTCAATCAACGCCACACGTGATTCAGATGGCGTTACATTAATTAATAACTCACCGCTCATAGGGCGAACATCCCATTTGCTTCATTAATTCAACTGTCTCGTACAAAGGTAATCCCATTATAGCGCTGTAGCTACCTTTAATTTGTTTTACAAATTGTGCGCCTAGGCCTTGAATTGCATAGCCTCCAGCTTTGTCTTGCGGTTCACCGCTCGCCCAGTACCATTCAATTTCGACATCGCCTAATTCTTTAAATTCGACATCCGAGGTAACACAAAGTGCCCTGTGCTCATTTGCAGTACATAATGCGACAGAAGTAAGCACTTGATGTACTTGACCGGACATTGAGCGCATCATTTGCACAAAATCTGTTTTATCTGTTGGTTTCACTAAAACTTTGCCGTTTAGCAGACCTATAGTGTCCGACCCAAGCGCAAACTGTCCGTGCGGACTTTTTTCAAGTACTTCTTTTGCTTTTGCAATCGCAAGACGCAATACCATTTGCTCCGGGTTTTCTCCCTCTAACGCCGTTTCATCTATATCGGCGGCACGTTGGATAAACTCAATATTAAGCTGCTGTAGTAGTTCTGCACGTCGTGGTGACGAGGAGGCGAGTATAAGCATTAGGTGATTTTGAATTGTCGTCTAAGTTTTCTGAGTAAGCCGAAAATCCATGGCCAAATGAGCATACCTGTGAATACTGGCCACAGGAATTCAAACTGAAAGTCAACATCGGTGAGCAGACGCAACATCCAAAATATGACCAAGTGATAAAGTGCGCCAATTACCCCTACGATAATGGCTTGCTGCCATACAGAATAATTTCTCAGTCGTTGGTAGTTAACAGCGAGAATGTAGACGACAACCGTCATGGCTAGGCTATGCACGCCCAGAGTTGTGCCCAATAAAATATCGAGAATTAAACCATTAAAGAAGGCAACGCCGATACTTACTCGATTGGGCAATGCCAAACACCAATAGGCGATCACTAACAACAACCAATCGGGTCTGTAGGGGTCGACAAGAATGGGCATAGGCATTATCTGTAGCATTAATGCCAATAGAATACTCAAGCCAATAAGATAATGTCGCAACTGAAACATGGTACCTAAGACTCGTCGTCAGATTCATTGGGCCAAAGCAACAGCAAATACTTTAGCCGATCTAGTTTGGCCACAGGTTCAGCAGTAATCTGCGCAAAAGGGCGAGATTCATCTCGAATAACTCGAGAAACAGTGGCTACTGGATACCCCTCAGGAAATACTCGCCCTAAGCCAGACGTTATCAACAGATCACCGACTTCAATTTCAGTACTGTGAGGCACATGTTCTAATGTGACTTCAGTTAAACTGCCTTCCCCCGACACAATTAACTGGACGTTGTTCTTTTGAATTCTGGTTGGAACAGCATGCGTGATATCTGAGATTAGCAATACACGACTGTTGGTTGTTGCCACATGCAAAACTTGCCCAACTACCCCATGCTCATCCAAAACAGGTTGCCCTTCATACACGCCATCAATCGTTCCTTTGTTGATCACGATTTGATGTGAATATGGATTGTTGTCAATGGCCATCACTTCGGCAACGAGTTTACGCAATTCGTCTTTTTCATCTGAACCAAGCAATGCTCTTAAGTGCGCATTTTCTTGCGATAAAAAAGCAACTGTCTGCAATTGCTCTCTTAACAATAGATTTTCTCGGGTGAGCTTAGCATTCTCTTGCAAAAGATTTCGCTGAGTCGTCAGACTGGTCGTAGTCCAATTGAGCATTTCACTAGGTAGATTTGCAGCATACTGCAGCGGTGACACCAACGTATTTAGCAGTGCACGAGCAGAACTAAAGGTATTGAGTTTATGATCAAGGAAGATGAGTGAGAGTGACAAAGCCACTCCCAACAACAAGCGGCTATTTAAAGACGGTCCACGAATAAAGATGTTTTCCATAATGGCTTCTCGCTATTGAGACCGTCTCGTACTAATTAATCGTAACTAAATAGATCGCCACCATGAAGGTCAATCATATCGAAAGCCTTACCGCCACCGCGTGCAACACAAGTTAATGGATCGTCAGCTATAACAACAGGAATACCGGTTTCTTCCATCAACAACCTATCGAGATCTTTGAGTAATGCACCGCCCCCGGTCAAAACCATACCTCGCTCGGATATATCTGACGCAAGTTCAGGTGGCGATTGCTCCAAGGCAACCATTACCGCAGAAACAATGCCCGTTAGTGGCTCTTGTAGCGCCTCTAAAATTTCGTTGCTATTTAAGGTGAATCCACGAGGAACACCCTCAGCTAAGTTACGACCACGTACTTCGATTTCGCGTACTTCCTCACCAGGATAAGCAGCTCCTATCTCATGTTTAATACGCTCTGCTGTTGCTTCACCTATCAATGAACCAAAGTTACGGCGAATGTAACTGATAATTGCCTCGTCGAACTTGTCTCCGCCGATACGAACTGATGAGGAATAAACCACGCCGTTAAGTGAGATAATAGCAACTTCAGTGGTACCACCACCGATATCTACAACCATAGAACCGGTTGCTTCCGATACGGGTAGTCCTGCACCAATCGCGGCGGCCATTGGCTCGTCGATGAGAAATACCTCACGGGCACCGGCACCAAGCGCAGATTCTCGAATGGCTCTTCTCTCTACCTGAGTCGAACCACATGGAACGCATACAAGCACACGAGGACTAGGACGTAAAAAGTTATTGTCATGAACTTGCTTAATAAAATGCTGCAACATTTTTTCGGTAACGTAGAAATCGGCAATAACACCGTCTTTCATCGGACGAATCGCTTTGATGTTGCCTGGTGTTCTACCCAGCATTCGTTTGGCTGCAGCCCCCACCGAAGCAACACTCTTGGGGCCACCAGCACGCTCTTGCCTGATAGCCACTACAGATGGTTCGTTTAATACAATGCCCTGGTCTTTTACATAAATAAGGGTGTTTGCAGTGCCGAGATCGATGGAGAGGTCATTAGAAAACATGCCTCGGAGTTTTTTAAACATGGAAAGTCCGCGTCCTGTTAATTCTTGTTAATACGGAATACTGGGATTATTCCGGTAACTTTACCAACGCCCTAGTTATACAGCAAGAATTAAGCTCAAAACGTGGAGGAAAAAAAGCAATAAGGTGGTTATTTATACTAAATACCCACCTGCTTCACGATATGCGTCTCGGAAATTGAATTTTTCTAACGGAGAACTTCTCGCCAATGGATAATTCTATCGTTGCCCGAGTATTGTCCAAGTGACACTTCTGCCATTGGGTTATCAAGTGCTGAATCGTCGCGCCAGTTAAACTTAAGGAAATGTAAATTTGATGGAATATCGTACTCCAAGTTGAACTTAACTTGAGGTGACTCATCAGTAATCCCGGCAAGAACTTTGAGTGAATCCGTCTCAGACGCTGAGGAGCGACCGCTGTTGAGAATTCCAGAGCCCTGTTGCAGTACTTCAACTGAGATATTCGCAGGTGATACTGAACCAGTTACAACCGATAGATTATTGTAATCATATGCCGTACAAGAATCTTGCGAATTATTATCCCAAGTTTCATCTGTACCGAAGAATTGCGCCACAAGATAAACCTTGATTTCGGCTTCAGCCCCTACACCATTTTGTATGGTTAAACGCCCATCTCGTATTTCAATATCAGTGATGACTTGTTCTTCAGTATAACCGGAGAAACCATTGTCGCTAATATCTGCCTTATAGCCAACACCGTCACTATCAGTTAACAAGTTAGCTGGGATGGAAAACTGGATATTGTAATCGTCTGAGGTTTCACCGCTATTTACCGGCACCACTGGCGTTACGCCTTTGTTAAACACAAACGCATCATTATTGAATGTGTATGTAAAGGAGCCATCAAAATCGCCTGCACCAGCCAGCGTGGCGTCAGCTGTAAAATCAGTGCCAGCAATCGCACTCTCACTGGTATTATTTAAATTGACGTAAGTGCGTCCCGTAAATATTTCAGAGCTACTAAATTTAAAAGCAGAATTACTGGCATTAATACTGTCGTAATAACGCGTTTCATCACCATCTGCATTCATCGCCGTAAGAGTTAAGACGTTCCCCGTCAGACCTGTGTCGATACTATCTCCGCGATAGGTAAACCCACCACAATATGCACCAAAATCATAACTCATTTGCGCACCAAAATAGGCAGGAACGAATCGTCCTATTGCCATCTGCGCGATTGACAAGCCGTTAACTGACGAGATACTGGGTATCTCACCAGTGCCCAAATAATTTTGGTCTTGTATATCAACTGCAAACTCACCTACCTCATTAATTTGCACCGGTATGGTTATTGTGCCGTTACTAAAGGATGGATTGTTAGTAACAGTATCAAAACTTGTAATATCGTTACTGTCACTTGTATTGACACCAACTGTACCTGAATCTCCATCCGTCAGCGCAGCGTTACGATTACTAACATCAGTGGGTTCTGGTGTCACTAATCCCAATGCAAATGCTAGTTCGCTCGCTTGGTAACTTGGCAAAACGCTACCAGAAGAGCCAAGTGCCGTTACGGTGAGTTGAAAGTCTTCTCCGGCAGTATGAGTAGTCGGAATAGAATCACTCAACTGTAAGGCGTAAGGTTTAACGACAAATTCACTAGTGTCTGTCGCTACTGTATCCCCAACCTGTACCTTGACATGCAATTTCACCTTACCAACATCTGCATAGCTCATATTGTCCAAGCTTATCCCGCTAGCGAGGTCAAAACCGGGAATAGTAGTAAAGACACTGCCGTCATCACTTGTGGCAACCGATACGCCATTTACACTTAGAGGCGTGCCTGAACATTGAGCAGGTTCAACACATTCAAGTGCCACAGAAAACTGCGGTACAACGTCTGTCACGCAGCTGCCAGAGGGCACTACGCTGATATCACCCGTAAACGTACTTTCCGCGATTTGGGTTGGGATGTCAGTATTAGGAACAGAATTTTGAATCTGAATAGAATAGTCCTGTACCGTTAACTGGCAATCATTCGGATTACATTCATATGATGCAGAAGGATTGCTACCGGAAAGTCCGACAGCAATAGTCTGAGCTTCATTTAAAGTGATGGGATAATCATCGACGATTCCTCCCGTAAGAGTGATGCTTGGCCAATAAAATGTAACACCATCCGAATCTGTGTAAATGGGGCTTACGGAGGGGTTATTTGTATAAAGTTGAGAACAATCTGCGTTAGCACACGCCTTAATGGTAATAGAATTGGCACTGCACACCGAACCGGGATCGGTAAACTCAATTTCGTAATGATCAACCGTAATGCTACAAGGCTCTTTATCAGCCATGTCGGCTTGAATTTCTGCCGATGATTTTGGACTTGTATAAACACGGAAGTCGTCAAATTGGCCGTCAGCTGAATTACCGGTAGCACCTGGATAATAAGTAGAGTGATTATTATCTCCAATGTAAAGGCTATTCATTGTTCCCAAGGCTACCTGGCGGATATACATATTATTAATGGTTAGATCCTGCTCTACACCATTAACAAAAATCTTCAGATAAGGTTGTGACAAATCCCAAGTAAAGGCGAGATGAGTCCAAGTACCTGGCTGGACATAAATAGGTGAGCTGGTTGTGACTCGAGCGTCGCCATCTGTTGGGTCTTCCATGCCAAAGCGAACTGTTCCGTTATCTAGAATAAGGCCGTAGAAATAAATAGCGTGATTAGACGCATCAAATAATTGTCTGGCTCTCCCGTTACCCCATAGTTCGTTTGCCTGATACCAGAAAGATATTGTGCCTGATGGACCGATGTCAGTTGCTGGGTTAATGGTGGTATCAACGGCTTCTTTAATAGTGCCGCTATCATTTTTAGGCACAGACAATACTTGGCAAGAGCCTAATGTGCTGCCGCCAGTTCCGTGCAAGAAGCTGATTCCGTTACTGCCGTTAATGTTAATCTCGGCACCATTGTACACACCCGTTTCATCATTTAACGCAGTGTTTGGCGTACCTTCAAACTTGTATTCGGCCAAATCATCATCACAGCCCTGACAACTAACAACTTCTTGATAAAGCGCAGAAATAAATGCCGCATCCGGTTGTTCGTTTCCGTATATGCGAACATCATCTAAACTACCTTTAAACCAATTGCGTAAATCTTCTGGGGCAGACTCTTCATCATCGGTTACCGACGCATTTGCACCTAAAATAATAGGCTCGGGATTGTACGTAAGCCCACCAATTTCGGTCACTTCACTCGCTTTCAAAACACCGTCAATATACAACCTCTTACCTTCCATACCAAAGGTGTATGCGATGTGATGCCAGGTACCTGCCCCAATGGGTTGATCCGTGCTTTCAATCTCATGCTCTCCACCTACTTGATGGCGAACTCTAATATTTCCGTCAGGTTTAACCCAAATAGTGAGATGGTCGGAGCCGTCGTCAAGCCCTCTAGAATCCTTTGAAAACAGAGCCTGTCCATCATGAATAGTACTACCGCCATCATTTTCGTAACTAAGGTCAGTAACATTCACCCAAAATGCCACCGCACCTTTGGCTATCTCGAACTCGGCCGAGTGAGGAATGTTAATGTGCTCGTCGATGCCCGAGAAGCTAGCGGCTTTACAAAATTTACCATTGGTCAAACTAACGCCATCGACGTATTGGCCGTTGAGCCCATTGATAATATCGATATAGCTACCACCATCGCCATTGATAGCACAGACATCAGACGTGTAATGCGCAACTAATTCGGGCACCTCTTCCACACAACTTTCACAATCGCCTTCAGCTTCCGAATAAAGCGAAGTAACCATTGCTTGATTCGGCTGACTTCCCGAATAAAAGCGCACATCGTCAATCTTTCCGATAAAGAAATCTGTTAATCGTTCTAAGTCGTCGTGTTCGTCTTCATCATCGTCGTCATCATCACCTTCATCGTCACAGAAGAAGAAATAACGGCAAAAATAGTGATGACCGTGACCATAGCCATAGCCTCTGCCATGGTAATGGTGACCCCGACCTCGGTGATGTCTATGCCCGTCATGTCCATCATGGTCATGGTCGTCATAGTCGTCGTCATCGTGGTCATCATCGTAGTCTTCGTCATCACTTAGGTAGGTATTCGCGCCGATTACCATCAGCTCTTCATTAGCTTCAAGCCCAGCTTTAAATCCTGGATCACTGGCGACCAATTGCCCATTAAGAAATAGCTGCATCCCATCATCACCCCATGAATAGAGCATATGATGCCAAGCGTTTTCAGAGACCGAAATGTTAGATTCGATAAATTCTTGGTCGTCATCAGATTGATGTCGCACTTCTACCGTGCCGCTATCAGTTAGCCAAATAGTTAGATGACCACCATCGCCATTACCCTGGGCGTCTTTGGAGATTAACGTTTGTGCACCATAGTCAGACTCGCCACTAAAATCCATATCTGTAGTATTGAACCAAAATGAAATCGCGCCTTGCTGAGCAGCGAAGGCATCCTGATGTTCGATATCAATATGACCCCCTTCACCAGTAAATTCTGCAGACTGACAGAACTTGCCATCGCTTGTTACATCGGCACCATCAATGGCCGACGCACCATAACCAGAGACAATGTCGATAATTTCGTTTTCGTCTCCGTCCAAACTACAAATGTCAATTGGCCAATGGGAAACCAAAGTCGGTGGAATATAACAATCTTCACAGGTATCTTCATTCACAGCATCGCGAATAGCAACCACCTCGTCAGTACTCAACTGTCCATCGTAAAGCCTAAAATCGTCAATACTACCTTTAAACAAATCCCGTAATTGACTGCTCGGAGAAGTGCTTTCACCAGTTATCCAGGCATTCGCGCCAAGGGTAATAGGCTCAGGGTTTCCGGCAAGGCCACCTGTATATGGGTCACTATCAACAAGTACCCCGTCGAGGAACAGTTGCATGCCATCATCACCCCATGTATATGCTAGGTGGTGCCATTGATCGTTGTTAATAGAATCATTAGATGAATAAACGTAGTACTGACCATTCCCGTCTACGTCCTCTTGTTGATGTCTCACTTTAATGCCGGCTTCATCAGTCAGCCAAATAGTTAAATGATCGCCGCCGTTATTTTGATTGGCAGAGTCTTTTGACCACAAACCTTGTCCAGAGTGACTGGTACGATACTGGTGATCGACATCATCAGTTTTAAACCAGAAACTTAAGCTACCTTCGTTAAGTGCAAACGCATTTGCATGTTCAATATTGATATGATCATCTTCACCATCAAATGCCGCAGCTTGACAGAATTTTCCGTTATCATCGATGCTGGTTCCATCCATCGACTGACCATTATTACCGTTAATAACGTCAACAAAATCTCCAGAAGTTCCCGGTAAAGAACACACATTTGCTTTCCAGTGTCCGACCAACTGTGGCGGTGTTTCGACACACTCCTCACAGGTATACGAAGATTGCGCATAAAGTTCGTTTACATGCTGCTGGGTCAGCATTTCATCGAACATCTTCACGTCATCAATTTGGCCTTTGAAAAAGTCTTTTAACTTACTCGGGTCGGAAACCCCATCACCAGTCACCCAAGCGTTAGCGCCTAAAATGATAGGTTCTAAATTGTTTTCGATACCATAGACATCACTTCTCGAGTCTTCTTCCACACCGTCTATAAATAGCTTCATACCGTTGTTACCCCATGTATAGACTAGGTGATACCATTGGTTTGTATTGATATAAGTGTCTGAATATAAGTCTTTATCTGACGGGTTTTGGTGTCGGACGCGGATCCGTAAATCGGCATTATCTCTGATCCAGATTGTTAGATGACCGCCATTGTCTGGACCACTGGAATCTTTCGAGAAAAGCCCTTGACCGCCATGAGATGAGTTATTTTCATGCCCGGTGTCAGCAGTATTAAACCAAAACGAAATGGCGCCAGAGGATAATTCATAATCGTCACTATGCGGGATATTAATATGCGCCCCAGTGCCTTGAAATTCTGCACCTTGGCAAAACTTGGAATCTTTTTCTATGTCAGCTCCAGATACCCCAGTACCATTATTACCCGCAATAACATCTACAACATCACCACCACCATTAATATCGCATACATCAAAGTTCCAATGAGCAATAGGATCGGGTAAAGGAGTGGGTTCAGGCGTGCCTGTGCCTTCACAAAAATTTTCATCATCAATATCATCTTGAATGGTACGGTGCTTAATTTTCGCACCAGACTTCATCTCAATGTTTTCCGCCGTTAATGCGCCGTCAATCTCAGAGCTACTCTCAAGTAAAGCGCGGCCATCAACATAAATAAACCCTTCTAGCTTAGCTTTGTATTTGAGGTTGAGATCGCCGTAATCTATGAGCAAGAGATTAGCAGCATCGTCTCCACCTTCTTTGTTAAGTTTAGACTCAGACTCCATGAGCAATGAATTAGTGAGGATAATCGCGGTGCCACCCGAAGATCCTTTATATTTTATCTGGCTCTTGTATTTAAGGTTGAGAGTTTCTATCCAAAATACGCCTTCTTTAATCTCTACTTTTGTTTCACTTTCAAGCAGCAATTTTTTAATTTTGTACACACCGTTGGCAGTACTTAGTTGCAACGTCTTTTTGTTCTTGAGGGTAATATCTTTGTATTCACCCGCTGCCAGAGAACTTGTAGAGGTTAACGAGTAATCTGTATTACTACTACTTGTTTGAAACGTGGGGAGCGAATAAGGTGAAATCGAGTTCCCACTGGAGCTACAAGCCACATTTTTACAACTGCGTTTATTACCCGTTGAGGTATTTTGGTCGTTAATGTTGGGGACATCTAAAACGTTATCGACAGAATCTTCAATTCTTGATTCCCACTCAAAACTAATAGTACCTGAGCTACTATGGGAACTCACCGCATCAGGAAATATGTTTGTGCACTGATTAACTGATTGTGCTAACGCTTGAAACGATGAAAATACAAAAACCGCGCAAAGAACTGATACTACTCTTTTAATCATCAACTATATCCTTTGCGTCTATCGCAATGGTTCGGCTTACCACGATATCATCAATTTCACATGTGCCCTGACTTTCAAAACGATAATAGTTTGTGTCATCTATCTGATTCACTGCGCAGCCAAACTGAGCGTAGCAATTCTCCAAGCCTGAAACGGTAAAGTCGACGCGGTTATCCGGATCTGATGCAGCGGTACAAAATGCTGGGTCACTAACTTGTCCTGCAAATACTTGCAAAACAATATCATCAAGACCACTTCGAGCTGCATTTAGCGCTCTCAAGCCGTAAACCTCATAGACTAACGCATCCGCGGATGTGCCAAATATCCGAGTTATCCCCAATCCGACAAAACCCAAAATAACAATCGTGAAGATTGCCATCATCATCATGTTACCGGCCTGTCTTACAAGACCTGCTTTACGGGGCGTTGCGGAGGTGTATCTCATTATTAAAAATCGCTTTTTCACCAAATTGTTCAAACACCAGTAGGGTGTGAACAATCGCATTTCGAGTTAATGAAGCTTCGGCTATCCTGAAGGGGTCACCTTGATTGGAATCAGTATCAGTGGGATCGTCAGACAATTCATTGACCATATACTCCGCCATTAAAACCACTTCTGCAGATGGGTTTCCGGATACCGTAATCGCACCATCGATGACATCCGCGGTTTGGTTTTCGAGGAAACCGTAATTGGTGTGGCGCGTCAACTGACCAGTGGCAGAGCGATAACAATAGCTGATGGGTTGTTCAACGATATAGAAGCGTCCTACGGATGACTCTTCCTCAAAAATCATGTCTTCATCAAAAACAACAGTGACTAGGCCATCAACAGCGTCACTGACACTGCTAAGCCCAACGCGTCTTCCCGTGCCATCAGTAGTGATTGCGCTATACACTTGCTCAGCGTCCGTGGGATAAACTACAACAAAGTGATTATCTGCCGAGTCCCTATCGTAACTATCCGCCACTAACGTACCAATCATTTCTGGGCCTTGGATTGTATCGGTTGCGTCAGCAGATACGACAGGTAAATCCATGTAAAACGTACTCCATTGAATGGGCGTAAACTCTAAACAATGGCTGACCGTTATGCCTGCTTCTTGATGCGCGGCAACACGAATACTATTGGGTAACGCATAACGAATTTCGCGATTTAAGCGTTCAACAATAAACCGGCTGCTACCTATCACTTCTTCGCGTTCTGCACTATCAACATAAATTTGAGTGCTAGTTGAGACGAAATTACCTATGCCAAGTCCCACAATTGAAACGATAATGATAACCGCGACTAGTTCAACAAGCGTAAAGCCCGAAGAATATTTGCGTCTGTTAGCGATTAAACATTTCATTTTTATCACGCTCAATAATTGTGTTTGTAGGTGGCAAAATTCAGCTCTGCCCCCGACGGTGTGGTCACTAGCAAGGTAATAAGCTTACTGTTACTTGATATACAGCTACCACCACTCTGGTCAGCAACACCATCCATATTCTCATCGTATATCACGGAGACTGAAAGTTGGAAATTGGCGTATAACTCAATGTCTTCTGAATCGATATTAACAACGAGGTTTTCGCCTAAAGAGTTCTCAAGGATATCACTCGAAGTGTAGACCATACCGTGATAGTCATCTATGTCATCGAAATCAGCCCGGTCGGTTTCACTGTCGTTTGCTCTGGTAGCGGAGAAACCATTGCAATCGGTGCCTGTAGCACCGTCTTCAGGGCCAGGATACAGAGTACAAATACGCTCACCATCGTCGTCGGTACTTCCAGCAGTGTCTATTATTGTGCCAGAGCCATCGAGATCTTCATTACATCGGATGCGACCACCCGCTCTGTCTGAGTTTTCGTCGTAATACTTACCTAAAATTTCATTGAACAATGACTGGGCAAGTTCGGTAGCCCGTACCTGCTGCATCGGCTCGATCGTTTTTTGAGCTTGGGGGGCAACAACACCCGTAACTATGGTCATGACCACTGCAAATACAGTTATCCCCGCGACCAGTTCCAGCAAAGAAAAACCGAGGGAATTTGAACGCAAATATCTAACACGCATAGATATACCCCTCAGATTCGAAACACACTGTTGCAGAGTCGCCCCCCACAAAGTTTAAGGTGCAACCAGAGTTGCAAGTGCCAGTAACCTCGGCGTCACTGCCATCAAAAGTAATAGGTATGGGTTGTCCTTTACTGTTGAACCTTATCGCACCTAGGCTCGCCCCCTCACTGTTTGAGGCGCTTACGGTGACGTTCCCCTCGTCGAATTCGGTGGTTGGAATATAATAAAATGAGCCAGAATCTGAAGTGTCAATGGTGCTGCTACAGCTATCGCTGGCACTGCCAGAACTGGAAAAATCTAATGCGGGTGTGCCAAGTTGGGTATTACTTGAATCAACCACCACTTGGTAGCAAAACCCACTGGTACTGCGGGTGTCTTGCATAGCTCTTACTTGCATGTTTCGAAATATAGATATGGCTCGGTTCTTTACAGAATAAGCAGCGATATCCGATTTATCAAACATACGTGGTGCGACGTAAACTGCGAGTATGCCTAATATTACCATCACAGCAACGAGCTCAACCAGGGTAAAACCCTGGTTGTTAACATACTTTGATGTATAGCTATCTAAACATTTCACACTTGTACCGCAAGTGTTTTAACCGCTGCTTAGATTAACAGTCAGTTGTAGTCACACTGATTGATGGAGCTGTATCACCGCCTGGCTCATCGAAGTCGTACTGAACATAACAGTCTTCAGGAGCATTATTGGGGTCTGTGCCGCCAATCGTACCGTCTACAGCGCTGCCCTGCAGTCCTGTCGGCCAAATACGAACTTGCGTTGCCGCGGTTGCAGTCGCACTATCCGCGACTGCGGTAAAGCCTGTAATATCCATTGCAGCCAAAACATTTGATGCAAACGGCGCGATAAAGCCTTCATCTAATGTTATGGACGTGCCGTCTAAAGTAACTGTTTCATCGTCTGTTCCATCATAAGCATCACTGCCTTTGCTGTCTAATCTAGCGCGTGAACGAACGATTTGAACCGCTGCCTGTAGAGACCCTCTGACACCATCAATCGCTGCTTCTTGAGCGTCGCTTGATGCGTCTAAAAATTTAGGTGCTGCAGTTACTGCTAGGATACCTAAAATGATTACTACGATAATCAGTTCGATTAACGTAAAACCTTTTTGTTTTTTGATTGTTTTCATAAACCTTACCTCAAAACTAAATAAATTTGTTCGCGACTAATAATCCATTTTTCCGGAATCACATTCCCCTAAACGATTCCAATGGCACATCTATTCCATACTTAATGTGTCAAAAAGTTGTCTGATACCGCTAAACCTTAACTTTCCTTTACTTAAGCAAACATCACGCCAATTTAACAACTAGTTATTGCTAAAGGTTGATACCTGTCCAAATCTTGGGTCGTAAACAAAGCCATTCCCTACCGTGTTGTTGGTTGGTTGGGCGGCCTCGTTTTTAACTGTTTGTGTTAAGTAGTAATAACAAATGTCATTACCTTGCTCACCCGAGCCGTCACTTACTGTCGTATAATAACGCACGCCCTGAAACGCATCTTCCCCAGTGTTATCCCATACGCTGGTTATGGTTGGCGCGCTTTGAATAATACGTTGAAATATCTCTTCGCAGTCAGTGTCGTCTATATCTACATCTTCACTATTTGTCTGTGCAAGTCCCGTTGGATATCCAGTATCTTTATCCACCGCTATCTCGACGCCGCCTAATGTGACGGCTGTAACATTGGCGCTAATATTCTCGCTTGGTCTACCTTCAATTTCCCATTGTGCCCGAATCAACCCAACTCCTGTTGCATATCCTCCGGCGACACCTTCAACCGTAGCATCTTCCGCCTCATCTGTTACATCGAGAAATCGCGGCAGAGCAGTTGCGGCTAATAAACCTAAGACAACGACCACAATGACTAATTCAATCAGTGAAAAGCCACTTTGTATTTTAGCTACTTTTCTTATCGGTAAATTTAATAATTTCATCAATGTAAATACATCCAACTTTAGTCTTAATCTTGACTCTATTTTGTGAAGTAGTTCACAAAACGCCTAATATCAGCCATATAGTTTGCACTTTCACCAAAATATGAATGTAATTTAATCATATTTTACTACACGTCCAGTATAAACCCAATACTCAAATGACGCCCCCATCGCGAGTTTATAACGGCATTTAGAATCCAATATCTTTCCTGTGGTATTTATCCCATCCACAAACTCAGCCTTCACTCTAAAAGTGTTTATTTGCATCGGCATATCTAATATGTTGTCCCAAAGGACGGCACACCCCATATCGCTGGGTTCCACTCTGGGCCAGCCTAAATCACTCATGGTCACCGGTCGACGATTGGTTTCTTTGCCGGCATCATCATAATCCACCAGCATGATTCGGTTCGGTGAGCCTTTTGCACGCCACAGCCAATGAGCACTAGTCACCAAGGTCGACATTTTGTCGGCAGTCCTATTGAGGGCCGCTGCTTGAATGTGTGGATCTGTATCATCAAAATAGATAATAAAGGAGGTAATGAGCACAAAAAACAACGCGATAATTAGGAAGTTGATAAAAGTACCACGAGAGTTACCGCGCATCTTATTCAACGAAAACTTGGCGCGCTTATATTTGTTAAACATCAGTTTCTCCTTACTGGTGCGCATTCATCATATCCCACATGGGTGTAAATATACCCAAAGCTAACACCAAAACCATGGCTGATACTATCGAAATCAGAATCGGCTCGATTTTAGAAGTTAATGATTTTAAATCATAATCGACTTCGCGTTCATAATATTCCGCAACCTCGGTAAGTAGTTCATCAACTCGTCCCGTTTCTTCCCCAACCGCAATCATCTGCATAACTAGAGGCGTAAACAATCCCGAATTTGAAGCAACACGAGTCAGGCTCTCTCCACGCTCTATATTTTGACGCATACCGACGACCTTCTTACCCACATAACTATTATCGACCGCATCAGCCGTAAGGTTTAATGCATTGGTCATCGGCACCCCTGCTTTTAGCATCAACGAGAAGCTGCGACAAAAACGCGCCATCAATGAACGATCGAGGACGCTTCCCACTGCGGGCATTTTTAACTTGTATCTGTCCCACTTCAGTTTTCCGGCTTCAGTTTTTACGTATCGACCAATCATAAAAACTGCACCTGCGACCGCAGCGACTAGCAAAGGCCACTGATTTACAAAGAAATCTGACATACCCAACAAAATTTGAGTCATTGGAGGCAAGTCGGCGCCAAGCTTGTCGAACATGCCTTTAAAGGTTGGAATAACAAAGATATTCATTATGACCAAAGCCGCCACGATAGCGCCAACCACAAAAGTAGGATATCGGGTCGCCGATTTTATCTGTTTTCGAGTTTCTTGCTCACGTTCAAGATAAACGGCAAGCTGCAAAAAAGCCTCGTCTAACTTACCGGTATTCTCGCCAACATGGACAATACTCACAAAGAGCTGTTCAAATATTTTGGGGTGCTGATTAAGCGCATTAGACAGAGTTCGACCTCGCTCAAGTTGGTCAGAAATGTCCAACAGTGCAGTTGTCATTCTTGGCGAATTTGAAGTTTCAGCCAAACCATTTACTGCACGTAATATGGGTATACCTGCTTTCATAAGCGAATGCATTTGGCGAGCGAAAATAACAAGGTCTTCTAACTTAACCTTTGGCGCAATCAAATCCATTTGCAAACTAAATTGTTGTTTGTCGCCGCTTTTACTTTTTTTGTTAGCAGGGCTTTTAGCTTTGCCACCTTTTGAAACAACAATCTGCACTGGAATCATCTGCCGTCCCAAAATAGCTTGCGCCGCAGCATTTTGATCGGCAGCATCAATTTGCCCTTTTACTAAAGCCCCCGAAGCATTTCGAGCAGAATAACTAAATGTCGCCATATATCACCACCCCGCAGCTTGTTGCATGTTTATGGGCTCCCGTAGATGGGCTTTGAGAGGTTGCATTTGGTTTCTGTTCAACCTTTTTAGTCCGACTCTTATCTTCAGTTTCAGCGACCATTTCTACTAACTTGAGTACCTCTTCGACAGAGGTTATTCCTGCTTTAGCATACTGAAGTGCGCTTCTTGCTAGTGGCACAAAGCCAGGACACGCTTTGGCCGCGCGTGTGAACTGGCCGGTATCATTATCTTTAAGTGCATTCATCATCGCATCGGTCATTTCCAACAATTCAAATACACCAATTCGACCACGATAGCCAGTTTGATGACATGTCTGGCAACCTTGTCCTTTTACGTACTTTCTCAATGACGCCTTGGGTTCAATACTATCTAACCAGAATTTTTCATCTTCTTGTGGCTTGTATTCCACTCTACAATTCTTACAGATTTTCCTGACTAATCTTTGCGCAATAACGGCTCTTAATGAACTTGCTGCCAAATAACCTGGCGCTCCCATATCCAATAGACGTATTGCACTACTTATTGAATCATTAGTGTGAAGCGTTGAAAGCACTAAGTGACCGGTCAATGCACCACGTAAACCTATTTCGACGGTTTCGTGATCACGCATTTCACCCACCATAATGATATCTGGATCTTGACGCAGTGTTGTACGTAGAACACTGGAAAAGTCCAAACCTATTTTTTGATTGACCTGCACTTGGCTAATGCGTGGAAGTCTGTATTCCACAGGATCTTCAACAGTAATAATTTTCTTCGCTGGCAAGTTCATTTCACTCAGCGCACCGTAGAGCGTAGTGGTTTTACCCGAACCTGTCGGCCCCGTTACGAGTACCATGCCATGTGGTCGCGTTAGGTGCATACGAAAACGCTTTAACAAAGACTTGGGCATTCCCGTTTGGTCAAGTGTTAGTAAACCTGCAGATTGATCTAACAAACGCATAACCACAGATTCGCCGTGCTGCACTGGCATTGTCGATACACGAATATCAATCGAGCGCCCCTTAATGCGCACATTGGTGCGTCCATCTTGTGGTAGTCGTTTTTCTGAAATATCCAAACCCGACATGAGCTTTAAACGCAACACCAAAGCCGCAGCGATGTTTTTCTCGTTTATCACGCTTTCTTGCAATACACCATCTACGCGCTGACGTATCCTCAACTTGCCTTCATCTGGTTCAATGTGAATATCAGATGCGGCCATTTGCACTGCATCTTCAAAGATAGACTGCAATAACTTCGCGACCGTTGTGTCTTCTTCTGCGGTTGCACCACCAGCCAGTTCGAAATCATCGTCATCTTCATATTCAGATGCCAACGCGGATGCAAACGAGGCAATGTCTTCTGTGCGCCGGTAATAGTTATCAAAAGCATTGTAGAGTTGTGATTCAGGAACAATCGCCAACTCAAGAGGTTTGGGAATAATATTAGATAGCACATCCACGACCGAAAGGTCAGCCGGATCGCTCATGCCGATCAGAACACTGTTGCCCTTGTCTTCTAGTGGGAGTGCTTTTAATCGACGTGCTTGAACTTCAGGCACCAGCTTAATGACGTCAGGGTCGATTTTTTTACTTGAGATATCAAGTAACGGGATATTCAGTTGCTGCGCGAGGAATGTGAGTAGACCATTTTCGGTCACAAGACCAAGGTCGATTAAGGTTTGACCTAGTTTACGCCCAGTCTCTTTTTGAGACCCCAAGGCTTGCATTAATTGGTCTTCAGTGATTACCGATTCATGAACCAGCAAATCACCTAAGCGCATCTTTAACTTGGGTTTCATGTTACCCCCCAAGAGCTAATATTCGCTGCCTTATGAAATCGTCTGCTGATGCAGAAAGTTGACGCAAATCAATCGCATTTTCGTAGGCCTTCAAAGCACCTTCGCTTTGACCAATCTTGTCTAATGAAACAGCTAAACCGAGCCACCACTGAGCACGATTGGGTTCGAACAATGCTAGTCTGACATAGATATGTGAGGCCTCAGCGAACTCTTCCAACTCCTTAGCAACGTTGGCCTTGAGACCGTAGTAATCAATATTACTTTGCACATCAGGTTCTAAGTCTTCCAGCACTTCATAAGCATCGAAAAAGCTTCCTTCTCGATAATAAAGTCGCGCCAGCATTAATCGAAAATCAACTCGCTGTGGGACTAGGTCGACACCGTCCGACAGTACTTCTTTCGCCTCTTCACTAGCGTCCGTCGAGTAATATAATACAGCAAGCTTTTTACGAGTATCGTGCGCAGATTGATTAAGCTCAACGATTTGACTGTAAAAGTGGATAGCTTCTGGGATATTTTTGTCTGCGACTGCTTGAGCCGCACGGTTGCGAAGTTGGACTATTTGCTCACCGACATCAACACCTTCATTGTCAGACACCTGAACCGTTAGTTCAGATTCACTTAAATCACTTTGTTCTTCTAGATCAGATTCTGTTTGTGCGTCTACACTAGCAACAACAGATTCGGTTTCTACTTCGATAGGTTGAACCTCTTTTTCATCAGGTATCAAACCAACTGGTTGCGGTGGCTCATTCGTTTGCACTGTCGTGGCATTTTGAGAAATGGAGCTATCTTGATTATTCGCTTTTGCAATTAAACTCTGTACAGTTTCCGCAACTTGCTCTGGCGGCTCAGAGTTGGTGCCGTTACGCGTTGGCATCATTTGGTCAAGCGCGCTATTTACTTTGACCTTTTTTGATTCTTTTGGTTGAGGCTTATCATCCTCAAAATACCCTGAGACTTGAACGTAGAGGTCGACAAAGTACTGCTCCCCTAATATACGGTAGGAAAAGTAGGAAGCTGCAGCAAGCACTACGGCAGCGATAAACATAACCATATACTTGACGCGTTTACTTTCGGCAGATTCGACGTACTCGGATTCCTCGCCTTCCTGGAAAGCGCCTCTGTCGTCTAAATCTTTAAGCATCTTATTTACGACACTCACCTAGGTAAAACTCCTGTCAAATAACCAACACCCAAAATAGAAAGCAAAACAAATGCCAACAATAGCATCATCACCGATAAACGTTTCTTTTTGGAATTAGGCTCACACGCATCTGTATCGGCAATCGCAAGCCTTACGTGAGCCTTTTCCACTTTGCGTTTACCTTTGCCATAAGTAAGCATGAGACACTTATGGCACAACACATTAACTAGTCTTGGTGTGCCGCCGGACGCTTTATGTATCATAGCGCACACCTTGCGACTAAATACTTCATTACCATTATAACCAGCTACGCTTAACCGGTGAATGATATAAAAGTATAATTGATCTTGGTTCATTTTCTTAAGGCCATAACTAAAAGTAATTCTTTGCCTTAATTGTCGAATTTCCTCATTTGATAGCTTTTCATCTAATTCGGGCTGACCGAAAAGTACAACCTGCAGTAATTTCCGCGATTCAGTTTCTAAATTGGTAAATAATCGTAAGACTTCTAAACTCTCGAGTGGTAATGCCTGCGCTTCATCAATAATCAATACGACAGAATTCCCCCCTCGATGAATTTCAATCAGCCTTTCTTGAATGCGATGTGTAAATTCCTGCTGATCGGTATGAACACTTAACTCAACTGACAGTTCTGCCGCAACAGCTCGTCTTAATTCATCGGGAGACAGGTATGGATTAGGTATATACGCGGTAACAAAGTGGTCGGGTAATTCATTAAGGATCTTACGGCAAATTAAGGTTTTGCCGGTCCCGACTTCGCCGGTTACCTTAATAAAACCTTCTCCGGCTTTTAAAGCATGTAAAAGTACCTCAAGTGCTTCTTTATGGCATGGCAAGCCGTAGTAATATTGAGTGTTGGGCGTAAGAGTAAAAGGAAGTTCTCTAACACCAAAGTGATACAAGTACATCGATTAATCCACATATAGCCAGTCAGCGATGAATTCCTGGCTTTGTTTAAGCTGTTTTCTCCAAGTACCTGTACGTACTACTGTTGGTTTAATCAATATTATAAGTTCTTTCTTTTGAACCGCTTCACGCTTGTTCTTAAAAAGATTCCCTAAAATAGGTACATCTCCTACGAATGGCGTTTTGGACGTTTGGTCGGTCGTGGTCGTTGACATCAAGCCACCAATAACCACAATTTCCCCAGAGCGAGCCTGAATCACTGTGTCTGACTCTCGAATGTTGCTTTGTGCTAGTGGTAAAACGAGTTGTTCTTGATTGATCGTAACCACTTTAGTTTGTTCTTCTGTCTCGATAACGGAGGGATGAACATGCAATATCACATTGCCTGTGCGGTCAATTTGCGGAGTGACGTCTAACGCAATGCCAGAGAAAAATGGTGTTAATTGCACGTCGGGAGACGTCGTTGTGGTACTGGCATTACTCGTGCTGTTACTAGAAACATCGGTAACGAAATACTCATCGTTACCCACTTTTATTACCGCTTTTTGATTGTTAAGTGCTGTCACTCTCGGGCTAGACAATATCTGCACGTTTCCTTGTGTAGAGAGCAAAGAAAGCACACCGGAAAAATCTTGGTTTAAAAAGCTAAGACTTGATATGCCGCCCAGTGTGCCTGTAATTGAGTTCCCAGGCGTACTCGAATTGGCGGTAAACTGAAAATCAGTATTCCCTGAATGCGACAGTATCTGCGTCCAGTTAATTCCCTGCTGATACTCGTCGTCAAGAGTTAACTCAACCCCTCTAGCCTCTAGAATAACCTGGCGTTGTACACTTTCTTCTGATGCCTGGAGGAACAACCTCACTTGACGTAACTCATCTGGCATGGCTCTCACAGTAACCAAGCCTGCCTGAGGCGAAACTACTACGCTTCTACCCTGTGCATTTCCCACCATTGAAACAAGCGCCGTCTCGAGTTGTGCCCAGAAATTGGTTTGGGTAACAGTAGAAATATTAGTACCATTGCCACCAGCACCACCACCCGTTATATTTTGATTATTATTGTTATTGTTGCCGCCAGAAAGTCCTCGGTTATTCCCGCCTGACGAACCGCCGCCAAACTGAGACACGCCACCGGAGCTAATACTGCTCGTCGTGGTGCCATCACGTTGCATAAGGAGATAGTTTACGGCAAACGTTTCCGTTCTCATACCAGATGGATAGACGCGAAATATATTGCCTCTTCTTTGCACATCATAGCCATAGATTTCACTGACAATATCAAACACATCTTGCAATCTAACTTGCTTCAAATCTAACGTAATTGTGCCCGTCACATCCGGATGTAGAGCAATGCTGAAATGGCTATCTTGCACAAGACTTGCAAAGAACGCGCGAGCATCAGTATCGTTGGCTTTGATGTCATATCTTGGTTCACCAAATAACTCTCTCTCTTTTTGCAGAGGAAGTTCCGGCCTCAGTGCCTCGGTAATAGCTTGCGGAACTTCCTTTAAAGGTTCCGCCGGAGATTCTGATTGGTTATTTTCACCAATAGCTTGTCCCAACGCTCGCTCAGCTGGTTTATCAAAAACAGGGCGGCTACTTTGACATGCCATCAATGCCAAACAAGTTAGGGCGATAGAAAATTTAAAAAACGTCTTCATGCTTGGCCGTAATAATCCCAGTTTCTAATAACTTAAATTCCTTAGTCGTTTGCGCAGCTTTCATCACTACGCTGTTCGGTTTGATCTCAACCAAAATCGCATTGCGCCATTTTTCTCCCTCATAGACTATCTGATTGTTAATAATGGCGTATTTTGTTTCCTCAGACAGAAAAATCGCGGTCAAATTTGCTCTTGGAATAATTGTTCCTTCTTGAATAGCAGCGGTATCTTCTTGTTCGCCAGATTTATCTACCGATTCGGGAGATGCAATCACTTTATTAGCCGGTCGTGTCGGGTCAATAACAACCTGAGCATTCAAGCCAGTAGACAGTATCATCAAGATGACCAACATTATACAGGTTCTCAAGATTAAACTCCTATGAAAGCTTGGCTAGTACTTAATGTATACAACTCAATCTCGGCTTTCGCTATTGGATGCTCTCCCACCACATAATCGAAACGCTTCCAGTAAAAACGCCACTCTAGATTCTCAATCTCGTTTAGGTATTTCCAAATCTCTTTATATTCACCTTCCAGTACCAATAGAATCCCATGCTGAAAGAGGTTGACCTGTGCACCGCTGTCTGCATTAATATCCATCATTCTGACGGGTGCAATCGAGCTCATTTCTAATACTTTGAGTTCACTTGATTGGCCAAGGATTTTTTCTAGCACCGCCGGCATTCTCTTGGCCGGTATTAAATCAACGGTTTGTTCCCGTAGTTTTTCGTCCAACAACACTAATTCTTCAGTCAATCTCGACCGACTCTTGAGTAGCGGATCATTTGGGTCTTCATCTAACTCTCTTTCAACCGCTGCGATTTGCTTATCTAACCGACCTAGCTCTGATTTTTGTCGCGTAACATTTGAATTTAGTTTTTTGATTTCGATTTGCACAGGTTCTACCAACCAGACGTATCCACCAAATAAAACGGCTACCAATCCGCTCATAAGTGCGAGCCATTTTTCTCTGTCGGACAATTCGTCGAACTTTTCTTCGAGTTGCTGATAGGCCTTAAACTCAAATTTCGGTAACTTCAGGTTCACGGTTGCCCACCACCCAACTCACTAAGCTCCTGTTCTAGAGCTAATTCAACGAGATCAGAACTGATTACAAAGTTGAGGTCATCTTCATCGTCGCGGAACATTTTCGCTCCAGCAAACGAGCGCCCTGCGAAATAGCTTGAGTCTCGTAAATTACTAACCCACAAAGGCACATTTGATGACTCAAGGGTAGACCCCTCAAGGCGAATCTTACTTTCATTTATACTTATTCTCGTGAGCCAAATATCGGGCACATGGCTTTCGGCTAAATCAAACATCAATGTTGAGAACCCTTGGTTCTTTAACTGCTCTCTGCCTCTTAATTCATCTAACAACAGCTTTTTATCTCGCACTTCACTCTGAAGCTTTTCAACGGCTGCAAGTAAAGCCGCATCTTGCGCTCGGTTATCTCTCATGTCAGTAAGACTGTCCAGCACTCTCTTTTGGTTGTTGTACTGATTTTGAGTACTTTTCGTACTCGCTTGAAAGTCATCATAAGTAGCCTGATAACTTTGGCTTACCGAAAATAAGATAATGCCACTAAGTGCCCAGCTCAAAAGAACCGCGCCGACAGTAAACAACTTGAGCTTGGGTTTGAGTTCAGTGGGAAACAGATTAACGCCACTCTTCACGCCGTCGCCTCCAGTTTTGGCTCACTAGTCTCTTCTTCTCTCAATAAACTAAGTGCCGCACCCAAAGCACCGAGAGACAGGTTATCAATTGATATTGCATCGTCTTTTTCAACGTCAACCTGCAGAGGTTGCAAGTCAACTAACATCGAGTCCTTGATTAGCTGAACTAGTGCTCCTTGATGCTCTGTATCCATTTTTAACAAGATTTTTTTAACCGGAGCTTGCTTGAGTTGCCCTTCAAAGAAATCCATTGAACGCTGCAACTCTACACTCAAGGTTTCAGCAATCCCCATCTGAAGTTCCATTTCAGAAAAGGTACTTAATTGCTCGTAACCTCTTATCCTTCTGGAAAAATAAAGATGACCATCCTTTACAATATTTAAGCAAACTTCAGCGCCAGGCTCTTGAATAACTGAAATGTAGGCATCGGATTCGGCTGGAAACAAGTCACAATGGGCTAATTCATCGACAGTCACCGTTTTTAAATGCAAACCACTTTGCATTATTTTTTCGCACACCTCATGCAGTTCTGCTTTTGGAATAGCCACGACGTTAACTTTATTTGCGCCCATGGTTTGCGCTGGAATATCAAAATAGTCCACTGTCACTTCATCTTGAGTGGTGAGTAATTCCTTTATCGACCAACTCAATGCTTGACTTAATTCCTCTTCAGGTACCGAGGGCTTATCTGCTTGCACAAGTTGGTATTTCTTTGGGGAAAAACTGATAACAGTATGGCTATTTTCTAAGCCTTCGGCATCGACAAAAAACTTAAGTTCACTAGCCCAATCTTCACCACTGAAAGTTTGGTTTAAAATGCAAATTTGCTTATTATCGACTTCTTTGAAAGCGCAAAGATGAAGGCCGTTGACATCGTACCCAATTCCAATTGATGAGTACTTTCCCGGCTTTCTACTTAAGTAGGAAAATAAATTACTCCACCCAACGCGCATCTTTAATTTTTTTAATTATTTCCTGCTATTAGAGCAAAAATCTGCCTATATAGCTACTCATACATTAGTTCAATTTAGTTTAATTTGCGTCCTTTTTAGGCGCTTTTTTACACATTTTTACAACATCTCAATGGCTAGACAGAATGTCGACGAAAATACGCGGTTAAGTATTTAGATATTCACTGAACTTTTTAGTCATCATCTTTTGATTAACAGGCTTAACCATATATCCAGTGGCACCGCTATTAATGGCTTCAATAATATGCTTTTTGTCACCTAGACTAGTAATTAAGAAAAAGGGGGTGCGCCACAACTTTTTATCTGTTCGCACTTTTTTGAGCAGCTCAAGCCCTGTTACTTTCGGCATTTCCCAGTCAGAGACAACAAGGTCAAAAGGCATACCACTGTCGTGTGCCTTTCTGAGCATCGTATAAGCTCGCAAACCATCTTCAGCCATACTTACGTCTCTAAAGCCGCAATCCAACAAGTAGTGTCTGTGTACCTTACGCATAGACTCGACATCGTCTACGACCAATACCTTTGCACTAGTCGATTTATTGTCTTTGTCCGGGATCGCCTTTTCAAGCTTATTTACAATTGAAACCATCGTAATGAGCTTTTCTTCAAAGCGGTCTCGTTCCGGTCCCGTTACTTCAGGCTGATCTAAGCGGTCTTGTGT
>WKFJ01000024.1 GCA_014872785.1 Alteromonadaceae bacterium | reverse complement strand
GTGAATAAAAGGATTTAGGCAAGGCAAATTGTTGAAGGCATGGTTATTTCACGTCAATACAATTTAACGCAGCATAAATCCTTTTAGGCCTCGCCCTTTTGGAGCTTCACAGCGCTTTCATTACTGCGTAACAATTGCTTGAAAGGTAACCACATTCCTTCTCAAGTGTGCCTTGTACTGAAAGCGCTGTGATAGCTCTGAAGCAAGGATCTTGAGGTGTTTCAGGTATAGTTACGTCTTTCGCCTTCTAAACTGGAGTTATCAATGAAGTTCACTGCGTTTTTCTCGGCAGTATTCGTCTGTTTTTCGTCCATTGCCGACGAGCCGAAGTCGATCGTAAAGGAGTTTGTTGCCGCGTTTAATGAAAAGAATGTTGCAGCGATGCTCAAACACGCAGATCCCAAAATTCGATGGATGAGCATTCAAGTGAATGAACTGACAATAGAAGCCGAATCTAAAACCGCATTGGGCACCGCGATGCAGGGATATTTCCAATCAGTACCTAGTGCCCAATCGGAAATCGTTAACATTTTTACCAATCAAAATTTCGTGAGTACTATCGAGAAAGCAACATGGAGTAATAATGGCGTCGCCAAAAGCCAATGTAGTATTGGGGTCTATGAGCTAAAAAACGATAAAATACTCAACGTGTGGTACTACCCAGCACAACCCTGTTAGGCAATAAAGGAGCGGGTTGTTACCCTATTCGTTTCCCCAAAATCTATCCCAAAAACTTTGCTCTTCCTCAGGCTCTGGAGGAATCTGGCCATCACAGCCCATCACCGTTGGCAAAGCATCTAGGATAGCTGGCACACTGATAGATATTTGGCACCCTGCCTGCTGATGCACCCCTGAATTGGGATTGAAATGGGCTATATGAACCCCTTCAGGAAAAGCTTGTGCGAATGAGCGAGGCTGAATTTGTTTTTGGATATCGATATAAACACTCATCGCACCCGCTGAACCAGTAAGGTTGGTCTCCAAGTTATCGTCGTTCCCCACCCATATTGACGTGACCAACTGACTATCGATGCCTGTGAACCAACTGTCTCTGTAGTCGTCTGTGGTGCCGGTTTTACCTGCTAAATTAATATCAGGAAAAGCTTGTTTCAAGCGTCTGCCTGTCCCTTCACGAGTCACCTTATGTAACGCGTAGTTAGTCAAATACGCTGCTTGTGGATCAACCGTTTGCTCAGGATTTGGCGTACGCAACCAGATGACTTGGTCGTCATGGCTGGTAATTGCCGTAATTGCATGTAGCTTATGCTGGCTGCCCTGATTGGCAATTGTTTGATAGATTTGATTCACTCGGAACGGTGATAAGTTTACCGCACCAAGCGTAATCGCCGGATATGCCTCGACAGATTTTTTCACACCAAGACGGTAGAGCGTATCTGTAACGTTGTCCAACCCCATATCCATACCAAGTTTAACTGTGGGTACATTTAATGACTGAGTCAGTGCAGAGAGCAGTGATACGGTTCCACGAAACTTTTTATCCACGTTTTTGGGCTGCCACTGCTTGCCATGAGTACTGCTGAGGGTAATAGGTAAGTCTTCAATTGGCGTTGCCAAATTATAATTACCCGCGTCTTCCAATGCGGTTAGATAAACCGCGGGTTTGATCAAAGACCCTATTGGACGGTTTGCATCCAACACTCGATTAAAACCGCGATAATTGAAATCTTTGCCGCCAACAATGGCGCGTATTTCACCTGTCCGATACGCACTGGCAATTACAGCAGTATTAAGTTCAACTTCACCACTGCGCTCCTTCAACAGGGGTAGTCTTTGCTCAACTGCTTGCTCAGCTGCACGTTGCACAAACGGATCAAGTGTACTGAATATTTTGACCCCAGAATCTCGAATGTCAGGATTAATTAAGGTAGCCCGCAGTTCACGATTAACCGCGTCCATAAACGCAGGATATTTATGTTTAACCAATAAGCCTTGGTTAGTTACGTTTAATTCCGCATTCACGCTCGCTTGATAATGTTCTAAAGAAATCAGTTCATCATCCATCAAGGTGCGTAAAATCAAGTCTCTGCGTGCCATCGCACGCTCCGGACGGCGGAAAGGGTTATAAAGAGAGGGACCTTTCACCATTCCTACCAAAATGGCACTTTCTGCGACGTTCAATTCATTGATGGGTCGATTGAAATAGTAATAACTTGCCAGACCAAAACCATGGATTGCTAACTCACCTTTTTGTCCCAAAAACACCTCATTGATATAGGTTTCAAGGATCTCGTCTTTGCTGTAGCGAATTTCCATGATGACTGCCATGATGGCTTCATTAACCTTGCGCACAAGACTTCTTTCACGGGTAAGGAAGAGATTTTTAGCCAATTGTTGAGTGAGAGTACTGCCTCCTTGTACCGTTTTTCCTGCTTGAACATTGGCAATTAATGCTCTGGCAATGGCCAGTGGTGCTACCCCAAAATGATTGTAAAAATCGCGGTCTTCGGTATGCAGTAAAGCCGTTATCAGGTGTTTGGGCACATCGTCTAAAGTGACCAACATGCGGTCTTCAAAGCTCTGCGTAGTAATGCGAGATACCATCAGAGGTTCTAAGCGAATTGATTGGATAAAGTCAGTTGTCACATTGTCACGGATATTAACCAGTTTCCCGTGTCGCAAGCTAAGTGTTACCGACTTCTCAGGTTCAAAGCCTTCGGCAAAAGCAAAGCTTCGACGAATGATATGAATATCATTTCGAGTGACGCGATATTCGCCGCTTTGTGAGGGTTTGGTGACTTTGCGATAACCAAGAATATCAAGCTCTTGAAGCACTTCTTCAAGGCGTAAATCCTGTCCAACTTGCATGGTCAAAGGGCGAGCATAAAGTTGTGCTGGAACAACCCATTTATTGCCATCAAATCGGGCTTTAATTTGCGCATCTAGGTAGAGGCCATAGGCGAATAACGCCACCAGCATCACAGATAATAACTTCCAGAAATAGCGTTTTAACCAGGAGAAAAACGTCATTTTAGCGCTCAATAGTGCGACCCTGCCCTTTTCAGTCCGAATACGTTACGAGAGGCTCTTATGATACGTGAAACACTGTGTAAGAAAAACCTGCACAGTCAATCGATATCGAAAATATCGCTCGTAAAAGGATGTCATTTGAGTAGATTCAAATGTAACGGGTTGGGCACCCTAAAAACATTAGACTTTATAACTAGAACCAGTTGGCCTTTACTTTGAGCGCCCAAATGTCGTTAAGTAAAGACCTATTAAACGACAAATATCATTTGCAGTAGGTAAAAGAATAGCACCGATAAAATAGCGCCGGCAGGCAGCGTAACTACCCACGAAATCACGATAGTACGAGAAGTCTTCATATTGACAGCCGCAACGCCTCTCGCAAGTCCAACACCTATAACAGCGCCAACAAGTGTTTGCGTTGTGGAGATGGGTAACCCGGTACCAGAAGCAATAACGACCGTAGAGGCCGCAGCAAGCTCAGCTGCAAAACCTTTACTAGGTGTTAGTTTGGTAATGCCATGTCCAATGGTGTGCATCACACGTTTACCGAATAAAGCCAAACCAGCAACAATACCAAATGCCCCTAACGGTAATATCCACCAATCCAAAGCCGCTTTCTTAACAATCTCGCCATCGTTGGACACGACACTGACAACTGCGGCCAATGGGCCAATTGCGTTGGCTACATCATTTGAGCCATGAGCAAACGCCATGCAGCAAGCGGTAATAATCATCAGTACAGCGAACACTTTTTCAATTGGCGAGAACTGGTTTTCATCAGCCAAAACATCGCTGTGTTCAGATGATTCGGCGAGCACCTTATTAATCATAAACTTGCCAATAACGGCAACGACTACCGCAATTGCAACTGCCAATAGATAGCCTTGGGCATCGGGAATATCTAAACCAACGTGCTTAAGCCCTTTTTTGATGGTAACTAAAGACAAAACAAAGCCTGCTAGCGCCATGTATAAAGGAACATAACGACGCGCATTTTTTAATGGGTCTTTAGCGCTTAAAATGAACTTATCGGCACTCATATACACTGCGTAAGCCAAGAAGCCAGCCAGTGCAGGGGTTACAATCCAGCTCATTACGATACCGCCGACTTTGCCCCAAACGACAACTTCCATGCCTACGCCAACTACTGCAAAACCGACTATACCCCCTACAATTGAGTGAGTAGTGGATACGGGCCAGCCACGGTAGGAAGCGATCACCAACCAAATACCCGCAGCAGTTAACGCTGAAATCATGCCAAAGACGAGCAGTTCGGGGCTGTCGACAAAGTAAGAAGAATCAATAATGCCTTTGCGAATAGTGGAGGTGACTTCACCGCCGGCCAAATAAGCACCCGCAAATTCAAACACCATGGCGACCAAGATAGCTTGTTTGATGGTTAGTGCCTTCGCACCTACAGAGGTTCCCATGGCGTTTGCCACATCATTTGCACCGATACCCCAGGCCATAAGCAACCCAACTGATGCAGCGAGAATAACGAGAATCAACCCGTAAGCGGATAATATATCCATGCCTTAAAACCTCTAATTTTACTCACTGCTGTCATCAATTTGTTGCTGACGTCCTCGCTACAACTTGCTCAACCATTAGCAGCCAACTTGGGCTGAAGAGTCGATTTAACGAGTAGTTTCAATGAATAAAAGCGTTAACATGTAAAAATTTGGGGGGGATTCTACACTAGCTTAATTGGAAAAGGCACCTTAGATTTCATTTGTTTGTCACATAGGTATTTTCAGGGCAAATTTCTTCATTCGTCGGCAAAGTCAGTATCATCATGACGCACATTGACGCCTTCTACGAAATAAATGATGTATTCACAAACGTTCTTACAACGGTCTCCAATTCGTTCCATTGCCCTTAAAGACCAGAGAATATCGAGCCAAGCAGGGGCTATTTCTTCGTTGTCCTGCATTTCTTGAATCACTTGGACAAGCAAATGCTTGTACTTCTCATCCACTTTTCTGTCATCGGTATGTATGCGTTTTGCTGATTCAGAATCCATACGCGCAAAAGCATTAAGAGTACTGTTAAACATCTCTAGAATTTGCTGGCCGGTTTCGAACATATCGGCTTTGATGCGCGCTGACGCAGGTAAGTCAGTTAAGGTAATCATACGTGCTATTCGTTCAACTTCGTCGCCTATGCGCTCTACATCAGCGTTAATTTTCACGATAGTAAGTACCAACCTCAGATCACTCGCTGTAGGATGCCGGCGGGCGATAATGCGCATACATTCATCATCTATTCTCAGCTCCATTTCATTCACTTTATTGTCATCGTGAATGATTTTTTCTGCCGCGCGCTTGTCTTCAGAACGAAGTGCAGTCAAGGTACGGCGAAGTTGCAATTCAACCTGTCCGCCCATTGCCAAAACAGCATTTTTGAGGCTTTCCAATTCCTGATTAAACTTTCCTGATATGTGTCCAGATATATTAAAGTTTTGCATAGTAGCCTTACCGCTATGGTGTTAACCAAAGCGTCCAGTAATAAAAGCTTCGGTTTGTTGTTTCAGTGGCATGGTAAACATCGTATCGGTCTTAGAGTATTCGATAAGCTCGCCCTGATTTAAAAAAGCGGTCTGATCTGAGACACGCGCGGCTTGCTGCAAATTATGGGTAACGATAACCACAGTATGTTTTTGTTTTAACCCAAAAATAAGCTCTTCTATTTGCAGGGTTGAGATCGGATCCAGTGCTGAGGTGGGTTCATCCAAGAGTAGTATTTCCGGTTCCAGTGCAAGTGCTCTAGCAATCACGAGGCGTTGCTGTTGCCCTCCGGATAACACCATTGCAGGTTGGAACAGTGAGTCTTTCACTTCGTCCCATAGTGCCGCCATATTCAGGGCAGTTTCGGCTGCATCGTCTAAAATTCTGCGATCGGTTATACCTTTTATTCTTAGCCCATAAACCACGTTCTCATAAATAGACATCGGAAACGGATTGGGTTGCTGAAATACCATTCCCACTTGGCTGCGCAAGATAGGCACATTTTGTCTTGAGCCGTAAATATTTTTATCGTTCACCAATACCTTGCCATCGACCTGACAATCTGGAGTGAGATCATTTAAGCGGTTGAAACAACCAATCAAAGTGGACTTGCCGCATCCGCTCGGGCCAATAATCGCCGTAATACTGTGTTTGGGTATTTTTAGGCTGATATCGCGCAATGCGGTTTTCTTGCCAAATCTCAATGACAAATTGCGCACCTCTATCGCCGTTTGCTCGGGCGAGAGCGCTTTTAACGATTTTTGGCTAGTAGATTGGTCAGGCATTAACTTGTGCTCGGTACCTAGATTGCAGTTTAGCTCTGATATAAATGGCGACCATGTTAAGCAGTGTCACCACGATTAACAATAATAAGCAGGCTGAAAACATAAAAGTGGCGCTAGGTTGCGCAGCTTGTCCGTGGAACGCACCGTCGTATATTAAAACACCTAGGTGCATAAACTGTCGTTCCAAATGGACGAATGGGAAATCACTATCAATTGGCAGTACCGGTGCATATTTTACCGCGCCGACTAACAGCATTGGCGCCACCTCACCCGCGCCTCTGGCAATCGCCAGTACAATCCCCGTCATCAAGCTTGAACTGGCCGCTGGCAATATCACTTTTTTGAGAGTTTCAAATTTTGTCGCGCCAAGGGCGTAACTAGCGTGACGCAAATTTTGAGGCACACGTCTGAGCCCCTCTTCGGTTGCCACTATTACTACAGGTAGTGTCAATAACGCCATCGTAAGAGACGCCCATAATAACCCAGGTGTACCAAAGGTAGGTGTTGGCAATTTATCAGCGTAAAATAAGGCGTCTATGTTGCCACCAAGGTGGTACACAAATAGACCTAAACCAAATACCCCATAAACGACCGAAGGCACGCCAGCCAGATTGTTCACGGCGATGCGAATTACCGATACCACGGCGTTGTTTGGTGCATATTCGGTTAAATATATAGCGGCAATAATGCCCAAAGGCGCCACAATTACCGTCATCAACAACACCATTAGCACAGTACCAAAAATCGCGGGATAGACACCGCCCGAGCGATTGTCGTGGACATCGTCTTCTGTTAAGAACTGTACAATTCCGTCAAAGAAGTGTGCTATTTTGGTACCGATAGAAAGGGCATTTACTCTCGATACTTTTTTAATGTCTTGAAGCGATATTTTCTTAACGACCCCATCTGCTGTTTGATAGTGCAGTTGATATTGGCTAACAATCTCATCAATTGTAGCAATATCGTTCATTAGCTCGTTGTACGACTCAACTTGAATCCTATATGCCCGACTATCTTTGGCTACGCCGCGTTGGTCGTAGTCATACAGAGTACTGTGGATACTTGCCAAAGAGCCAAGTTGAATGTCGCGTTTTTGTTCCTGTAATCGGCTGACAATTTTTCTTTGAATAGCTAATTCGCTGATATCTAATCGTTTACCTAACGCTTCAACAAAAACCGGCTTTGCTAGCAAAAAGCGACTATCTCGCAACGTAACTCGCACCAGTTCAGTGGGCTGTTCTTCAGATATTACTTGGGTCTTTTGCAAGTAATACTGGGCACTTTGCTTATTGTGGTGATAATCGTCCAACTGCAACCATAAGCTTTCCTCAATATCCCCGTGTTCAATCGGAGTGTAAGCGTAGGCATAAACAGTTTTGTTACCAGTAGGTACATCAAAGGTGATCTGAGATATGGGTTTTGGCCAAAAATAACTTAAGCCTTTGCTGGAAATGAGCAATAACAAGGTCACTAACGCCAACAGAGTAAATATCAGGGACAATCCGGCAAAAAATAATTGCCAATTGGGCCAGACAATATTGACGAACCGTCCACTCATTTTTGTGAGCCACGCAGGTCTACTTAAGGGAACCAAAATTCCTCCTAGACCGGATACGCAGTAATTCCGCGATAGTGTTTAAGACAAAGGTAAATCCAAACAAGATAAGCGCCGTGAAAAACAAAATTCGGTAATGAGCACTGTCTACTTGCGCCTCTGGTAATTCAATAGCGAGGTTAGCGGTAAGTGTGCGCACGCCATCCAATAAATCCCATGAAGCAATCGGGGTGTTTCCCGATACGAGTATAACGATCATGGTCTCACCAAAAGCACGCGCAAAACCGAGCATCGCCGCTGAAATAAGTCCCGGCATTGCGGCTACTAAAACAATTCGTTGCAAGGTTTGCACTCTCGTTGCTCCCATCGCAAAAGAAGCTAACTGGATGCTCTTTGGTACTTCATGTATGGCATCTTCGGCAATAGAAAACACGGTAGGTACAATCGCAAAACCTAGCGCTAAAGCCAGCACTAATGTGTTTTTGTTTGCGTGTAGTTCAAACACACTGTCTACCCATTGATGCAAAAGTGACATATGAGCACCGTGGCTATCGTTGGACCAAGCCAATTCAAAGAGCGTCAAAAAGCTAGCAATGCAAACAACCGCAAAAATCAATTCCCAGCCATTCTTTAGCCGCACGCCCCATTTGTTAGCTATTACACCAAACACAAGCAAGGCGATGGGGGAAAAAAGAATAAATAAAAACACACCTGCTAGGTACTTTTCCGCAATAGGTAAAAGCCAAATTGCGGCGACAAAGCCAATCACTACAGAAGGTACTGCTTCAATTAATTCCACTGCCGGCTTCAGGTACTTTCGTACTCGAAAAGGCACAAAAAAACCACAGTAGACAGCACTGCCAAAACCTAGAGGTAATGCTACCAAAATAGCCAAAAACGAGGCTTTGATACTTCCCAAAACCAAAGGAACAACACTGTATTTAGGTTGCTGGTAATCTGAGGCACTGGATGTTTGCCAGACATAATCGGGCTGCTGATAACCATCGTACCAAAGCTCATCCCACAAACTGGAAGCGGTAATAGATGCACTTGGGTTTATGATTTCCCATTTTGTTAGTTTATCGTTGTGGGCGATCAATAAATGGCGTTCATCTAGGTAACGATAAGATGAACCGTGCACAAGGGCTTCACTAGTCATCAGCTCACCAGTGGTATTGTTTAGCCAATGCACCATATTATTGGAAAATATCAAACTCGTCTGGCCGCTAGGTGCCAGCTTAAAATCGTTGATTGAAGTATCCATACTGAGGGAAAACTGCTTGAGAATAGATAACTGTCCGAGCTGATTGGCGAAGGTAAACTTTTCAACCCCTTTATCATAAAGTAGATAAAAACTCTTAGCCCCTGGAGACTGAATAATGCGCTTTGGTTTGGTAAGAAACTCTTTGGCGTAAAATGTATTGTCTTGTGCACCGAATTTAAGGATACCAGAGGGTAACCAAGCCAGAGTATTGCCTGAATCAGCGGTGGCACTTAACAGTCCGTTTTCGATAATCTGACGATACTCAAGCTCTCGAGTTGTACGACTAAATGCTAACAATTCACTTTGTTTATCAGGTGTTTCAGCCGTAAACAACACCAAATCTCGGGTAATTTGCACCTGCCATTTTTGATAACGAATCAACTCAATGTCGTTGGGAAGTCTGACACTGAACCAAAGTTGTTTCTTAGGCGAGCTCTCTGGTGCAATGGATAAATGATACACTCGCAACCGTCCTTCACTTGCAAGATCAGCTAAATAGAGCTCGTTTTGCAACGATATGATTTGTGATTTTTCGGCACACGCAGAGCGCAATACTCGCTGGCTCGAAATACTCTTTTGTTCCTGCGAAAGCTGGACTAATGAGCTAGTACATTCTTCATTTTGCCAATACAGGTAGTAGCCAAAAGCATTGTTGCCAACAGCAAGTGCATTACCTGTACCCGACAATTGCCAACTATTTACTTGTTTTAAGGAAGGCGCTCCCAGGAGTGGAGCAGAAACACTGAACAGATGCCAAATCAACATCAGCAGTGCGACTAAAACCAGCCAACCACCGGAGGTGATCAGTATGGCTACTCGTCTGTCTCTGCGTAAGCGCTGCTTTTGGAGTTTTTTTAGGTATTGGCTGCTCACAGGTTCACATAAGGTTTTCGTGCACGCGCTAATTCTAGAGAGACTTTATCAAATAGCCAGAAAAAATAATGCGCTAAGTTCGACTGCTCAAATTACCAGCAGGCATGCTAAATTTCCAGATAAATAAGCGGGTTACGCTAGAGGAAAAGCCGTCTGTGACGTATAGTTGAGGTTAATAATTTTTTAGTGTCAAAGAACGGACAATTGCTATGAAATCTCTAGTTATTACTATAGTTGGAAAAGACAAGCCGGGTCTTATCGACTCGTTAGCCAAAGTGGTATATCAGCACAAGGGCAATTGGCTAAACAGCAGCTTCTCTCGTATGGCAGGCCAGTTTGCAGGCTTTGCAGAAATTCACATTCCCGCTGAAGAAGAATCTGCAATACTCGAAACGTTTTCCAAGCACCCTGATTTAAACGTTATTCTTTCCGAAGGAAAAAGTGCCAGCACAGAGCAATTTGATACCGTGGCACTTGAAATAGTGGGCAATGACAAACCGGGTATCGTTCAAGAAGTAACCGGTATCTTAAACCAATTTAATTTAAACATTTGCCAGCTAAATTCAGAATTTGGCAGTGCGCCAAATTGGGGAAGCGCCATCTTTAAGGCCAATGCTATTATTGATGTGCCGAAAGACTTCGACACTGACGAGTTAAAAGAATCACTAGAAGAAATAGCATCAGATTTGATGGTAGAAATAAGCTTCAAATAGCAGCTTTTAAGGGGGCTGTAATAAAAACGTCACCCTGATGTTCGATCATTATTTGTTAAACCGATATAACCTTGTTCGAGAAATATGTCCCAAGAACTTAGTCTGTACTTTCCCAAAGAATTAAGCTGGTTGTCCTTTAACGAGCGCGTGCTGCAAGAAGCTGCCGATAAAAACAACCCCATTGTGGAGCGAATTCGCTTTTTGGGCATATATTCAAATAACATGGACGAATTCTTCCGCGTTCGGGTAGCCGAAGTTCGACGTCAGGTTACCATTCATATCAATAACCAAGACGAAGAAAAAGTCGAAGCCACAAAGACTCTGTTGGACACAATTCAAAAGAAGGTCATCAAACTCACCAAAGATTTTGAACGCGTATACAAAGATGTTGAGAAAGGGCTAGCTCGCTATAGTATTTACATTATCGGTAAAGACGACGTAAACGACTTTCAGCGCGACTTTCTCACCGGTTTTTTCAAAAATAAGGTGCTTCGACACATATCCCCTATCTTGGTCAACAAGAAAGTCGACGTAGTCAGGCGTCTCAATGACTCTGGTACTTATTTAGTGGTCGAAATAGTAAGAGAAGGGAAATCCAGCCGCTATGCTATCTTGCAGGTGCCAACCGATAACATGTCTCGTTTTGTGTTGCTGCCTCCGGAAAAAAGCCGTAAGAAAAAGCATATTATCCTGCTAGATGACATCATAAAGCTTAATTTAGAACGCATCTTCAGAGGTTTCGTACAGTTCGACTCACTGCAAGCCTTCTCTTTTAAAATGACCCGAGACTCTGAGTACGAAATCAATGATGAAATCGGCGATAGCTTCATGGAAAAGATGTCGGAAGGTATGAAACAGCGATTGATTGCCGAACCAGTGCGTTTCCAATACGATGCAGAAATGCCAGACACTATGTTGGACTTTTTGAAAAAGCAGCTGGGCATGTCCTCACTTGATAGCCTGATAGCCGGCGGCCCATATCGCAACTTCAGAGACTTTATTGGCTTTCCCAACGTTGGCCGTGAATACCTTGAAAATAACGAAATGCCCGCGATTCACACGCAGGACTTTTCTCGGTACAACACGGTATTCGAAGCCATAAGTCAACACGATATATTGCTCTATTGCCCTTATCATCGCTTTTTACACATGACAGAGTTTGTGCGCCAGGCGTCTTTCGACCCCAACGTTAAGCACATTAGAATGAATGTTTATCGATTAGCGAAGAACTCAAGAATTATCGATTCACTGATCGACGCCGTGGACAACGGTAAAAAGGTAACCGTGGTGATGGAGCTCAAGGCTCGCTTCGATGAAGAAGCAAACATCGAATGGTCTAAGAGAATGACTGAAGCTGGCATTAAGGTAATCTTGGGTATTCCTACGCTTAAAATTCACTCCAAGCTTTGTCTGGTCTCGCGTGAGGAAAAAGGTGAAATAGTCCATTATGCCCATATCGGCACGGGTAACTTTAACGAAAAAACGGCCAAGATTTACACCGACTTTAGCTTGTTTACTCGCAACCAAGAGATTGCGCGCGAAGCCGTAAGCGTATTTGACCTCATCAAATACCCCTACAGAAACTTTAAATTCCAGCACTTACAAGTATCGCCGATTAACAATCGAACCAGCATTCAGCGTTTGATTAGACAAGAAATTCAACACGCGAATGAAGGTAAAAAAGCCAGAATCCGCCTAAAAGTGAATAACCTGGTAGATAAAGAGCTGATTGATGACTTGTACAAAGCCAGTCAGGCTGGGGTTAAAATCAAAGCCATTGTTAGGGGCATGTGCGGTCTAGTGCCCGGCATTAAAGGCATTAGCGATAATATTTCTGTGGTGTCAGTTGTTGACCGATTCTTGGAGCACCCTCGCGTTGTGGTATTTGAAAACGGTGGAGATCCAAAAGTTTATATTTCCTCAGCCGACTGGATGGCGCGTAACATGGACAACCGCATAGAAGTAGGTTGCCCAATTTATGACGAAAACTGTAAACAGATAATTATCGACTTATTGGAAATACAGTTTAAAGATACGACTAAGGCACGTGTCATCGACAAGGATCAAAAGAACAATTATGTCGCTCGTGGTAATCGTAAAAAGCTGCGCTCGCAAGTGGAAATCTATAAATACTTGACGGGACGCGAAGAAGAAGTAGATACTTCTGACGACGAATTAGCAGAAGAATAAACCACCTTAAGAGGTGACATACGTCACCACTTATAAGGATATCAATGACCGATCTCGAAAACGCTTTATCCGGCGCAACCCCGCGTGATAACACCAAGATTGCCGCGCTGGATATTGGGTCTAATAGCTTTCACCTCGTCACGGCGAGAATTGTCGCTGGTAGTATTCAGATACTGCACAAGGTCAAACAGAAAGTACGTATGGCCGAAGGTTTAGACAGCGATAACATGCTGACTGACGACGCCATAGAAAGAGGTCTTGAAGCACTGCGTGAATGCGAAGAAAGCTTACAGGGATTCCAGCCAGATAGCGTCAGAATAGTTGCTACCTATACACTAAGAAAAGCCATCAACAGCGGCGCATTTATAAGTGCCGCAAAACGTATCTTACCCTACCCGATTGAAGTTATTTCGGGTGTGGAAGAAGCTCGTCTAATCTATCAGGGTGTTGCACACACATCAGCGTCACAGGGGTCAAGATTGGTCATCGACATTGGTGGTGGTTCTACAGAGTTTATTATAGGTGAAGGGTTTGATCCCTTGCTAATGCGCAGTTTGACCATGGGATGTGTTAGCTACACCCAACGCTTTTTCGCTGATGGCGAATTGCGTCCAAAGGCATTCAATAAAGCCATATTGGCAGCCCAGCAAGAATTGGAGCTTATCGCCGATCGCTACTCTCATTTGGGATGGCAACATTGTATAGGCACCTCAGGGACTATTCGCACTCTTGCCAACCTACAAGCAGAATTACTTGGCAATGACAATGAAAGTGGTATTACCCTTTCAGGCTTAAAACAGTTAATTGATGCGTGCTGTCAGGCGGGAAAAATCGGTAAGTTAAAGTTCGAATCACTGTCTGACGACCGTCGCCCAGTATTCCCTGCTGGGCTCGCCATTTTGTGCGCGGTATTCGAGAGCTTGCAAATAGACAAAATGGAGTATAGCTCTGCGGCTCTAAGAGAAGGCGTTCTATATGAGATGGAAGACCGTATGGAACATCACGATATTCGTCAACGTACTGCTGAGAGTATCGCCACTCGCTACGATGTTGATATCGCCCAAGCAAAACGAGTTCTAGCCACCACAGCAACCTTATATGAGCAATGTGCAAAAGACTGGAAAATTGAGAATAGTGAGTTACAAAGTATTCTCAATTGGGCAGCGCTGTTGCACGAAGTAGGCTTTCAAATTAATACCCGAGGTTACCAAAAACACTCGGCCTACATATTAGAAAACGCTGAGCTACCGGGTTTTAACCAAGAGCAACAGAAGCTGCTAGCAACTATGGTGTTGTACCATCGCAAAAAAATTAAGTTGGAAGAATTACCCACTTTTGAGCAATTCTCCAGAGACACCGTTATTAAGCTAATTAGTTTGCTTCGCCTTGCGACATTGCTCAATATCAAACGTCAGGACAACCTGCTTCCCAAACTTAAGGTACATGCCAATAAGGCATTGATTGACCTGCACTTCAACAAACAATGGTTAGGTAGCAAACCGCTGGTCAGCGCAGAATTAGACATTGAGAAATCCAGACTGGCGCAGGTCGGTATTGAGTTTAGTTATTCATAAAAGCAACAAACCAATTGAAAGTTAACACAAGCGAACAGACGTTTATTCACTCTAATTGTGAATAATAGATGCTCTGGCTTGTTTATTGCTTCATCAGACGCATGAAATATAACGTCAAATTTTTGGTGAATAATGAGTATACAATCTCAAATATTACCCGCCTTGGATGGCATCTTTAGCAGCAATCAAATCCTTTCAGAAGATGTACCTAAACTTGCCTATATCAAACGCGAGATTGCTCGGTTATCGGGCGAGGACAAGAAGTCCTTCGCTGAATATTTATTGTCGACTCCTTTACCTCAAGACAACCTCATTGGACTTTATATATATCTATTTGACTGTTTCCAGGATGCACGTTTTTTGGAAAAGTCACTTGAGTGCCTACCAGCGAGACTCACCGTACCGGAATTTTACGAAGTGTATTGGAATTTTACCCAGCAGCTATTTAGCTCCACCTCTGGTTCAAAAATGGTGGTGGACACACTTAGAGATCTATTTGAAAAAACCGCGGACTCCCTTAAACAATTCTTAGAAACGCGCGGCATAATGAAGCGCAACTACCCTCTGGCAGAACCCAGAAAAATAGCGATTCTTAGCCCACAAATTTTAACGATGCGTCACTCTCCTACGCGAGAGGCCTTCAGCTTATCACTACACCTTGAAAAGTATCACGGGTGTGAATGTTACATTATCAATACCAACGCTATGCACTACAAAGGCATAAATACGTTAAACACTGTGTCACCACCAGAGTTTAACGTTAATCAATCCCTTACTGGCGGACAAAAGGTGCAGGTGAATTATATGGATTTTGAGTCCGACGTATCCATATTCAGTTTCCCTCAGGGCGCCATGACTACACAAAAAGTTGCTTCTATTGTTGATACCATTAATCAATTGGGTTGTGACGCGGTAATCTCTCATGGAGACAACTTAATGGTAATGGAGTCCCTCTACCGTTACTTGCCATCCTTATTTGCAACCACAGGCGCCGTAGTACCATTTAATCATTGTGATGCATATTTCGTTCCCAAAGATTTATTTGATGATGCTGCTAAAGCTGTGGCACAAAAATACAAGCACGATAATTTTATGTTGGAAAGCATGTTAGTTACGCCTGAAGGGGTGAGTGAAACACCAGCTAATCGCGCAGATTATTCTTTAGAAGAATCGGATTACGTTTACTTAATCGTTGGTACGCGTTTACACAGAGAAGTTAATCGAGAGTTTGCGGATATCTGCCAACAGCTACTCGATAAAGTGCCCAATGGCCGGATTTTGCTAGCAGGTACACCTGAGATGCTAATTTCAGAAGTTTTCGACAAGGCTTACATTGATGACAAACGGGTGCAAAACATAGGTTTTCAAAATGACCTTCCAGCCATTTGTGCTATTTCAGACTGTTATTTAAATCCCGCACGAGCTGGCGGTGGTACTAGCAGCCAAACGGCCATTATTAATGGCATGGCGGTAGTCACATTAGACAAAGGACACATCAGCGCCATTGTTCCAGAGTCTAAGCACTGCAGCGATTGGAACGGCTACATTGATTATGCCGCTCGCCTCGCTCGAGAGCCGAGCCTGCAAGCGAGCGAAGTGGTTCAACTCAAACAGCACTACTATGAAAACCTAGATGCCAAATCGCAAGTCGACAGCATCTACAAAATGCTGTGCCATGTGGCTTCTGACGAATTTGTATTCGAGCATATGGAATAAATTTAAGAATACCGAAAATAAGTTAGGAACTCTATTTCTTGCCCAATTTAAGAAGTTTTCCGCTATCCGTTAACAAATAGATATACCCGTTTTTGTCTTGTTGAATGCCGCGAAACCTTTCTTCTAAACCGGTGAGTAAGTTGGTTTGGCCAACAACATCATTCCCCGTTAAGTCGACCCACAATAAGGCGCGAGATTTGAGCGTTGTAACTAAATAGTCGTGTTGCAATTCAGGGAACAGTTCACCGGTATACACAATCATGTCAGATGGCGCTATGGAAGGCGTCCAATCAACAAAAGGCTGTTCCATGCCCGGGTACTCTCTAACTGGACTGATGTTGGCGCCTGAGTAATCTTTGCCGTTGGTAATAACAGGCCAGCCATAATTTTTGCCCGGTTCAATAATGTTAATTTCATCTCCACCGGCAGGCCCGTGTTCATGAGCAACTAATCGATTGCGATGTGCATCGAATAACAGTGCCTGCGGGTTTCTGTGCCCAAGAGAGTAAATCTCTTTGCTTGCGTTTTCTTCGGTGAAAAAAGGATTATCTGCTGGAGTGGAACCATCTTGGTTAACTCGCAGCACCTTGCCAAGCATACTTTGTTTTACCTGCGCTTTCTCACGGTAGTCAAACCCATCGCCACTGGTCACCACGACACTACCGTCAGGTAAAAATGACATGCGGCCGCCATAATGCACGGGTGTATCTTTAAATGGGCTCACCGTTAATATGACGGACACTTCAGAAAGCTTTGGTGCTGCAGACTCGTTATCTAACACTGCAGAGGCCACTCTCAAGGCGTTCTCATCACTGTTCCCCGTAGCATAAGAAAAAAATATTTTTCGAGTATCGCTAAAGTCGGGAGCAAGTTTAATATCGAGGAGGCCGCCCTGACCGACACTGTAGACCTCTGGCACCCCACTCACATCATGCAACTTACCGTTTTTTAACAGTTTAAGAGCTCCTTGTTTTTCAGTGATTAGCATGTCGGAATTTGGCAATATTGCCATACTCCAAGGTTGCTCCAACTCCTCTGTTACTACCTGCATGTCAAACACGGGTTGGGCATAAATTGAAGCGCTGAATCCCAAACAAGTTATGATGCTGCTAATTAGAACGCGTCTAAGTGTCATGTAATTTTTCCCTAGTAGGTCACGCTACTACCTTAATCTCGATCTGATTGATTTACCAGTTTTGAATAAGTGAGTCCAATGTGCCACACTGCTGCAAAACACCAATAAAAAGTCTTTATGAAAAAAGCCCTTCTTACGACTCGAAACTTTTTAATTGCGGTGATGACCACGTTTATTGCGGCAAGTGTTCTGCACAGTCAGTTTGTACTAGCAGAGCTCACGGCAATAGGCATTAATGTGTCAATGAGTGACCGCATTACGATGACGCTCAGTGATGTCTCCGGTTTACTGGTCGGGTACGGTGCCATCATAACGCTATCGCTTTTGTTGGGATTTTTGATCATGCAAGCCATCAATAAATGGTTATTCAGCTTACCTGATTGGCGGTTCGCTATTGGCGGCTTCATTGCAATAGCCACCGCACTTTTGGCGATGCAACCACTGTTCAATATTACCTTAATCGCCAGTGCTAGAAGCGAATTAGGCTTCTTGAGTCAATGCTTTGCCGGGGCGATTGGTGGCCTTGTTTACGCCAGAATATACAAAGCAGCGTAAAAATAGCTCGTTAAAAGGGGACGGTAGGCTTTGAGAGGCTTACCAAAGAGAAAAAGCCGCTTGATGCGGCTTTTTTAGTAGTTATAAACTGAGTTAAGAAGATAACTCAGCTTGCAACACTTCGTGGCTAGTCTTTTCAGACGTCACATATTTAAGCCACTGTTGCGCCATCTTTTCGGTGCGTTTGAATTTTTCGGCTTCAGCCAGTGCATTCAATGCTTCAGCAAAACGTTTTTGGCTAAACAAGGACATGCCAATAACCAAATGTGCAGTACCAGGACTCCTCAAGTCGCCCTTTTCCAGCGCCTTTTTAGCAGACTCAATCGCTTTATCCCATTGATCGGTGTTCAGGAAAATTTGCGCTAATTGCGCATCCAACTCACCGTCTTCAGAAAGATTCGCGGCAGCCTGCATCACCGGGATGGCTCTGTCATTTTCTTTAGCGAGCGCCCAGCATTGAGACAAGAATCGCAAGTTGCGTAGGTTCTCTTCTAACAGACCGTCATCCATAGCTTTTACCATTACATCAGCAGCCTTAAAAGGCACCTGATGGTAGTAATAAAGCTGTGCAAGATTAAACAAGTCTTGACCTGAAGTAACGTAGCCCATTTGATAGGCCGCTTCCATAACAGCTAACTGCTTCTTCTCTTCACCAATTTCACCGTACATACCACCAAGTTGTATCCAGTACTTCGGCTTGTCGTAATAACGAACCAGCTTCACCAACACAGAGGTTACATCTTTTTGTCGCTTCAATTCGTAATAAATCGCACGCTGTAATATGTACCAGTTTTCATCAGCAATACCGTCATCAGGGTCAGCTTCCTGCGTCACAATAGCGGCTTCAATATATTCTGCTGCCTTTGTGTAATTCTTCTGCTGATACATTGCCTGCGCTTTAAGCACGTTGTTTTTCGCCGGGATGGTTCCCGTTTGCAACGCTTCCCAACGTTCTAGGTAATGAATAGTAGCGTCATAGTCCTGCTGCATTAGGCTCAACTGAGACAAGCTGAACAAGGTAGTTTGCTCAAAAGCTTCAGGAATAGGAGATTGTTCAACCACAAGTTTAAAAGACTCAAATGCTTTCGCGTAATCTTCGGCGTTGTAGTAGATAAAACCATAGAAGTTATACATCATGGCTCTTTCGTAGCTATTCATTGAATCAATTTTTTCTTGCACTTCATCAAGAATTGCTACGGCTTCCTCTACATTCCCTGCATCTCCCGCTTTTTGGGCTCGGGCAAGTTGCTCATACACTTTTCCACGCAAAGTAGGCACACGACGCGTTTTGCGTTCTTTCTTCTCTTCTTGTGCTACCGCAACGCCGCCTAGATCCGACACAAATACGGGCGCAGTGTATAGGCTTGATGCCATGATAGCAGCAGCAACAAATGACAATTTTAACTTTTTCATTTTTGCTCCTTAACCGTCAATCTCAAAGGAAATACGCGTTTGAATACCGCTCACTTCCATTGGTTCACCGTTTACCACTCTTGGCTTGTATTTAAACTTCAATGCTGCATCCAATGCCGCGCGGTCAAATATACCAGGAGGATTCGCCTCAACTACGATTGGGTCTTTTACAGCACCCTGTTTACTTACGGTAAATTCTACGATTACATAACCTTCCAAGCCACGTTGAAGCGCTCGACGCGGATATACCGGCGCAACCCTCACGATTGGCAGATATTCGCCATCGCCTGATTCCAGCGCAAGACCACCATCTAAGGCAACGTCAGCAGTTACGTCAGAAGAGAAGTCTACCCCGGCACCATCAGAGTTGGGTGAAGCGGCGTCTAGTTGCGGCTGATCCATCTGCGGCGGCGGCTCTTTTGGCGGTGGTGGTTTACGTGGTTTACGCTCTTTTTGCTCAACCACTTCTTCCTGCTTTACGCGCACAAAGTCCAATACGCTACCGCGCGGAGGATCAGTAAGTGCGCTACCACCGGCCTGAATAAAAGATTGCATTATGTAGAACAAAACCAGCGTAATTCCTGCACTGAGGATTAACGCGATTAGTACCCTTATCATAATTTATTTCTCAGCCGCTGCGATTGAAACGTCATATGCTCCCGCTGCACGCGAGGCATCCATCACTTTAATCAAGGTATCTACGCTAGCTTTCTGGTCAGCTTGGATGACCACAGAACCTTGCGGGATTTCTGCTTTCAAACGTTCGATGTTAGCTTGAACGGCTCTTGCATCGACGCGACGCTTGTTGATCCAAATCTCACCTTTGTCAGAGATAGCGACAAGTATCGTCGCACGAGGCTTAGATACAGCTGTTGACGCCTCAGGTCTGTTTACATCAATACCGGCTTCTTTTACAAACGAAGCGGTTACAATGAAGAAAATAAGCATGATAAATACAACGTCGAGCATTGGCGTCATATCGATAGTTGCTTCTTCTTCTTCTACTAAATTTTGAAAATGCTGTTTCATAAATTTCTCGCTATGTACGAAAACGCTATTCAGCGTTCGTCTTAACCATGTCTTTCCAGTTCAAGTGCGTCTTCTATGTGCGTGCGCTCGGTTTTTACAATTCGAGTCAACCAAGTTGACGCGAATACACCTGAAAGAGCACCGACCATTCCCGCCATTGTGGGAACTGTTGCTTTAGATACACCTGAGGCCATTGAGCGGGCGTTACCTGAGCCCGAAATAGCCATTACATCAAATACCTCAATCATACCGGTTACGGTTCCCATCAAGCCAAGTAACGGGCAAAGTGCAACCAAGGCTTGAATGATCACTACGTTTTCATTCAGCTTGAGGCTAATTCTGGATATCAACATTTGACGAATCTGTTCCGCGTTCCAAGAGCTTTTGTCTTTGCGTGCGTGCCAGTTAGCCACTGTTTCATCCTTTAATTTCTTATGCCAGATGAAAAAGTAGATAGCGCGCTCCAATATTAGAAGCCACATCATGAAAATCAGGAAACCGATGACGAGTAATACGTCACCACCGGTTTCTGTGAAATCACGAATTGCTTCCCAAAACTCGATAAAGAACATCATCGTCTTTAACCTCGCTCAGCGCGCTCTGCAATAACTCCAGAAGATTGTTCTTGCAAGACACTGACGATTGCTTTGTTGCGAGTATTCAAAAATGCATAAAGCAAAGTCGTAGGAATAGCGACAACGAGACCTAGTACCGTTGTTACCAATGCTGTTGAGATACCGCCAGCCATTAGTTTAGGGTCACCCGTACCGAATAACGTAATTGCCTGGAAGGTATTGATCATACCGGTTACTGTACCCAATAGACCCATAAGTGGCGCCACTACCGAAATAATCTTAACGATGGTCAAGAAGCGAGAAAGACGCGGCAACTCACCCAAGATAGCTTCAGTAAGGTGAAGCTCTAATGCTTCAACATCAGCTTCAGGATACTTCTCTTTTACTTTCAAAACGCGGCCAAGCGGGTTGTCTTCTTTAACTACGTTGCTTTTCGCTTGCTTATTCACTTTCATGCCAATAAAGGTCAGGTTAATAAGTTGAATAATTGCCAATAAGAAACCGACTGCGCCAACAGCTAGAATAGTGTATCCAACCGGACCACCTTGCTCGATACGCTCTTGCAAGTTAGGCGCTTGTACCAAAAGACCAAGAATAGAACCACCTGTTGGGTCTAAACCAAACTGCACAAACTCACCGTTGGAGGCTTGTAAATCACTAGTGGTTTGACCGTAACGCGCGGCAGGCTGACGAATCAATTCAGCAACGGTTCCAGTCGCAGGGTTGTAATCTAGGTACTTACCATCGGCGACAAGTGCAAATGGACCTACGCGAACTACTTCTTTGTTCACTTTAGTACCGTCAGCTTCAACCACATCAGTGGTAAATTTAACCACTTTACCGGCTTGGGTCATTTCGCGCTGCATTTCAAACCAAACGCGCTCAATTTCCTCAATCGACGCTAGTTTAGACGCTTTACCCATTGACTGAGCTAACTCATCTAGAAACACGCCACGGCCAGGAATTTCGGCAGAAATAACCGAGTTTTGGAATTTATTTTTGGTATCGCCAGAAACCTGTTGCAACACACCAAATAGTTCTTTTAACGAACCTAAGCGCTTACCCAAGGCTTCCTGAAGGTCAGCAATCTTAAATTCGTTTTCTTCGAATTGTGTTTCCAAACGTTCACTGCGCGCTACTTCATTATCGCGTGTTTGTGTTGCTTCTGCGATCATGCGATCTTGTTCTGCAACTTTGCCTTTGAACTCTGCTTCACGAGCTTGGTTCTGCTGCGATTGTTGGAATTTACCTTCTTCGAGTTGCTTCAATAGCGCATCTAGATCAAGGTTCTTATTTTGTGCCATGGCACTTGTTGCGAACAAGGAACCTACGAATAGGCCAGCAACTAATTTAGTCATTAATTTCATCGATGTAATCCTTATTCAGTCAATGCCACTGGCAACATTAACAAGTCAGGTGCCATTTGTTTCTTGGCCATGCGAAGACCCTTAGTTACCTGAGTACGGTAAGAAGTTGGCAACATATCCCACTGCTTAGTGTCTTGATTCCACACACCTTGCTCACTAGCGTCACGCGTTTGATATACCAATACACTGCGGCCGACGCGAAGGAATTCCACATCGCGACCTTCTAAAATGCCTGAGTAGGCCTCCATGGTGCGACCATAGTCCATTTCTACTTGGTAGGCTTCCATTACACGACGAAATTTTTCTGATGGAGAAACATCGGCTCTGTCCATCATGTTTCTTAAGTCAGCAACACGATTGTTACGCTCTTCCATTAAGAACGGCACGTCTAATTGCACGAACTGCTCTAAGCCGTCGATCATGCGTATCATTAGTGGCGTGATTTGACGCTCGATAACGCTTACTTCATCGATAGATTTATTAAGGTCAGCCATTTCTTGCACTTGGTTGGCAATTTGCTTATCAAGCTGAGTGTTGTAGATACGTAGGCCATCAGTTTCTTTGTTGATGGTCTTAAAGGTTTGCAATTTGCTATCTACTTGGTCAGAAAAAGCATTTATTTTTTCTTGAGAAGTTGCCGCTGATTCATTAATTTCTTTGGCAACATCGACGGCAGGTTTTAAATAACCGTCTTCTTGAGCGCCCCCAGTGAGCGAAACAACTGAAAGCGTTGCTGCAAGCACTGAAAGGGAAAATTTCTTCGAAATTTTCATATAAATTGACCCTAAATGTGTGTGATGGTGACGTAATTAAAGATCGTATACGTCAATTTGGCGGGCATTTTATGTGCAGACTGTGACGGTTTTATTACAACCGAAAGAGAGGTTTGTGACGTATCGGATACAACACAAAATTTAGTGAAGTTTTCATACCGCTTTGCCAAAGTATGTTTACGCTATTTTTGAGTAGCGGTTTAGCTAAAAGGGCGAGAGCTTTTGTTCGGTGGTTATTCTGTGCTTCCCATATTTTAAAAGGCCGCAAGTGCGGCCTTTTATACTTTCTATTGTTGTTAGAACTCGTATTTGAATGACACGCTTGCGCCTGTACCGCGAGTTTCAATCTGACGATCAACGCCTTCGAACTTAATCTCTTTTTGTTCGTCCAGAATATTCTGTAATTTGAACGTTAACGTTGTGTTGAAGTCCGGGAAGAACTTATAAACAGCGTCTAAAGAATGGAATGGTTGTTCAAAATTGTCATCGTTGCCATCGATACCAGGGATCAAGATGCGATCGCCAAATACGTTATAAACTAAAGATGCGGTGTGTTCACCATTATCAGAATCAAAACCCAACTGGAAGTTAACCACATATTCAGAATGACCAGTCAAACGTCGAGTTGTGTTTGTGATTGCCGCAGAAACCTTAGTTTGCTCAACAATACTTTGCGTATCTAAAACAATTTCTGAATCACTTAGCGTTACGTTACCTGAGGCGAAAATGTTGTCCCAGATACCCTCACCTATAAAGTCTAAGCCTTGCAAAAATTCTATCTCGACGCCGTAAACTTCACCTGTCTCAGCATTCGCCATCTTGATTAAAGGAGGACCATCCTGAGCTGGTGATTGAACCGCTTCAATAGGAGAGTCCATATCTTTATAGAACACACCAACAGAAACGTTGTTGCCACCATCGCGATACCATTCCCATCTAAAGTCATAGTTCTTAATAGCCGTGGTCTTCAAACCAGGCGTACCTGAGATTGGGAAGTCTGTCAGCGGGTCAAGATAAGTTGCCGAAGACACTTCTCTCAAATCCGGGCGTACGACGGTTTCACCATAGCTCAATCGGAACTGATGTTCTTCAGTCAAGAAGTAGGTAAGTGCCAGTGCTGGATAAAGTGCATCTTCCTGGAACGCTAGTTCACTTAACCTTTCTTCCGCTGTTTCTGCATCTTCGTTGGTCAAATCAAACTGGTTTGTACGTGGATCCAGCGGAGCAACTGCTTGTCTGAAATCTTCCCAGCGCACACCGCCAGTTACACGCCATTTGTTGTCGTAGAAAAAATCTGCTTCAACGTAATAAGCGTCTATCTTTCGAGCTGCGACGTAATCATCACCTGCGATGGTGGTATCACGAATAATCGCGCGGTTCGCCGAAGTAGAGAACTCAGCAGTATCTAGTACTTGGTTGCTTAAAATAGCGCCCAGGTTATCACCTGCAAGTAAGCTTCTATCATTGAACGCAAGTGTATTTACGTCGAATCTGCGACTCTCGGCGACACGATCAGTACTAACAAAGCTAGCACCCAACTTAAATTCCATTTCCCATCTGTCATACATATGAGGAATAGTGAAGTTGTAGCCCCAATTTTCTAGTCTGTCATCCAAATCTTGGAACGAATAACGCATTGCAGTTTGCGCATCGAGTAACGCCACATTGCCAGCTCTTTCCGCCGCATCAATTACGCCATCTTCATTAGCATCGTTATAAGTAAAACGCGCTTCTACACCGCCTGGTGCATAACGTGCAGAACGCCCCAGCGAGTACTGCCAATCGAATCCCATAAAATTCCATTCCGGGAAGGTGTGGGTGCCTCGAATCTGATTGGTATAAAGGGATCTTTCTTCGTAAACAACATCAATATCACGAACGATGGAGTTGTTCTCAGAAATACTAATGTTCTGGGTAGGTCCTACAGACTCTGAGATTTCGTCACGAGTATCATTTAATGCGATAAAACTGTAATCAATGCGATGCTTGCTATCGTAATCGATACCCACGGTCACTAAATTCGACCACTTTATTGATCTTTCAGTGCTGGTGATATCAAAAAATTCATCACGGATGATCCTAACTTCACCTGTATCGGAGGTAATACGGTTACTTTGGTTTAACTCGTACTCTTCAGAAACACGAGTACCCGCGTCATAGCCTGCAGTTGCAAAAAAGCCAGCTCGCCACTTACCTTCTAAATCAAAACTGTTACCTATGGACATGTTCAGTCCAATATCAGGATCAACACTCTCAGAATTTGGACCGTAATCACGATTAACTTCTCTCAACAAAGAAACTGCTGTTGCTTGATCTAAGTTATCTAGAAAGTTTCTACTGTCCCAACGGTCTTGGATTACGCCAGGTACAGCACGCGTGCCATCGTCTCTGCCGAACCAATCGTCGTCACCGCCAGCGTAGCCCAGCGCATCACCACTGTTCTCAGTATTGGTACCTAAACTACCTGACACGTTGAAAATCATTTCACTTGGAATTGATTTCAATCTGATATCAACGTTACCACCGCCAAACGAAGCAGGCATTGAAGGTGAATAGGATTTTTGCACCGACATACTTTCAATAATATCTGCCGGGAATAAATCCAATGGAATAACATTTCTTGTCGGGTCTGGGGTTGGCACAATTGCGCCGTTAAGTTGCGTTGATGAATAACGTTCACCCAAACCACGAACGTAAATGAACTTTCCGTCAACTAGCGTTAGGCCTGTAACACGGCGGAGTGCAGATGCCGCATCGCTATCACCTGTACGAGAGATCTGCTCCGCGCCTAATATATCTGCCACGAAAGCTTGATTTTTACGTTCCTCTAAAACGGCTGTTGCTGTTCCCTTAAGTCGCGTGCCAGTGGCAACAACTTCGTCCATTACCTCATCGTCATCTGACTGGGCAAAGGCGGGAGCCTGGACAAGCAATCCGGCGAAAACAGCTAAGCATAGCGGTTTTACTTTGAACCTGTCTGCGGGTCTGTTCATGCTTAACCTCTTGTAAAAAGCAAATAATGTTGGGGAGATAGCCTCCCCAGTACTGGAAAAACAAGTGCGTCTTTCAAACGACGCACTTGTGTCATTGAGGGCTAGTCAGGTCTTACTCTAGACCAACTGTCCAACCTGCAGTCCAGTCATTATCCGCATCTTTCACTGCACCAATAAAGTCAGTTGTAGTGAAGAAGCTGTTAAGTGCATTCACATCAACCGCAGTAGTCGCATCTATGGTGTAGATACCGTTTAGCACCGCAGCATCGGCGCCCAATAGCGAGTTGTTAGCTTGACTAGTGAACCAAGTCTCTTGGTCGAAGTCACCGCTGTTCTTGATGTTTTCAGAACATGCAAGTACTGAGCTTTGGAACGTTAACTGAGGGTCGTTAGTACCGTTCATGTTCGCTTCAAGAGTCGTGTCACCGTCGCTTAAATCAGCTTCAAAACACTCACCCGCAGCACCAGTAACAACGAAGTTGTATAGTTGCGCGTTAGTTTGGTCACGTAGTAACACACCTTCAGAATCAGCATCAGTAGTATCAAAAGAGTTACCAATGATAGTCATGTTAGCAACCATTGGATTAGAGAATGCAGTACCTTCACCGCCATCACCGTCACCTTCAATACCACGGTTAGCGTCTGAACCGTCTTCAGCGTGTTTAACGAGTACGAACTGCATATTGCCGTTGTAACCGTTGTCCCAGTCCACTGAATCGTCTTGAATACCAGTCAATACTAGGTATTTAGCACTTACAGAACCGCCGAAGAACTCAACACCGTCATCAGCATTTTTGTGTACTTGAACGTACTCAATAGTAGTGCCTGAACCAACACCACCGAAAGTGATACCGTTTAATTCGTTGTCAGGTGCAATTTCAAAACCACCGTGCATTACGCGAACGTAGCGTAAAGTACCTGAATTATCTTCTGAATTAGTACCACCAAATACAGCGCCTTCCTGAGCACCTTCAACTTGAAGTGCACATGCAGAACCGTCTTGAGGACACTTAGTAGAAGGCGCATTACCAAGAATGATCATACCGCCCCACTGACCAGCTGTGCCAGCTTCTAAGCCGCCTACAACGTGCTGACGTGAAGTGAATGTGATTGGGCTTGATGCTGTACCGTTGGCATCGATTTGTGAACCACGGCTAACAACGATGTAGTCTTCACCAGATTCTCCAAATACAGTAACGCCTGGCTCTACAGTAAGTGTTGCGCTGTTCTCGTTGTCACCGCCAACAAAAACTGCACCAGATAGTGAGTAAAGGTTACCAGCAGTTAGAGTAACGTCTGAAGTTACCGTGCCAGAAAGTTCACAAGTCGTAGTCGTGCCATCTACAGAAGAGATAGTTACTGTACCAGCAGGGCAGCCAGACGCTGAGTTAACAACGTTAATAGTACCGCCACCGTAACCGAACGCCCAACCTTGACGCCAGTCATTCGTGCCGATTGCACCGATGTAATCAACTGAATCAAAGAAACCGTCAACAGCAGAAGGATCTGCGCCTGCACCCAAAAGCGTGCTTTCGCTGGTGATACTACCATCAGTATTGATACCTAGTGCTGTTACTGCGGAGTCATCAGTTACGTCAACAATCATGTTACCGTCTTGGCCTGTGAACCAAGCTTCTAGGTCAGTTGTGCCGCTTTTAACAGGCTCAGAACACGCGATAACAGAATTAGTCATAGTGATAGTACCGTCAGCAAGGTTTGCTGTTACAGTAGTATCCGGCTCTTCATCAGAACCTTCATCAGCTTCTAAACACTCACCCATGCCTTCAGGGCCAGAGATCAAGAAGTTCATTAGCGTCGCACCAGTTTGGTCACGCAATAACACACCCTCTGAATCTTTATCAGCAGTGTCGTAAGTGTTACCAAGGATAGTCATGTTTGCTACAACAGGTGCAGAAAATGCAGTGCCGTCACCGCCGTCACCGTCACCTTCGATACCACGGTTTGCTTCGCTGTTGTCAGTTGCGTGTTCAACGAACACGTACTGGATACGACCGTTGTAGCCGTTGTCCCAGTCTACAGAGTCATCAAGGTTACCCGTTAACACTAAGTGCTTCGCGTTAACAGAACCACCGAAGAACTCAAAGCCATCATCAGCATTAGAGTGAACTTGAACATAATCAACAGTAGTGCCTGAACCAACACCACCAAAAGTTATACCGTTTAATTCGTTATCAGGTGCAATTTCGAAACCTGCATACTTAACAACAACATAGTTAAGCGTACCAGAGTTATCTGCAGAATCAGTACCGCCGAATACAGCACCTTCCTGCGCGCCTTCAACCTGAAGTGCACAATCTGAGCCGTCTTGAGGACACTTAGTTGATGGAGCGTTACCAAGAATAACCAAACCACCCCATTGACCTGGTGCTACTTCACCACCGATAACGTCGTTGTAAGACGTCATGATGATTGGGTTAGTAGCAGTACCTTGTGCTTCAATTTTAGAACCACGACTAACTACGATGTAGTCTTCACCGTTACGACCAAAAACGATTGTGCCTGGCTCAATTTCTAAATCCACTTGATCAGCGTTATCGTTACCTACGAATAACGGACCTTCAACCGCCCATACAACGTCATTTGTTAGTGTTACAGTTGCATCACCATCAGTTGGTATTAAGCGGCCTGTTAATGTTCTTACTGTTACATCTTGACCCAACGCTTGCGAAACTTCATTAGATAGGAAAGTACTCTCTTCACCAGGAAGGTCAGGAGTGACAGGAGTATCAGGCGTGGTTGGCGTAGTTGGCGTACTACCAGTGTTGTTATTAGTTGTGTTGTTACTGTTGTTTACACTGTTATCGATATCTCCTTCTGAGATATTAATATCACCACCACAACCTGCTAACGCGATTGCAGCTGCTAAAGAAGAAACTTTAAAAAGCTGTTTAAGTTCCATTGTGTGCTCCGGATGTTGGAATATTGGGTTATAAATAAATCGCAGGAAGGGTATAGGAGAGCGATGACAGTTTTGTTACACACCGAAAGTGTAATAAAACTTTCATAAAACAGATTGTTTGACAGAAAAAAATGTAGATCTCAGGTACATCTGGGCGTTGCAAAAACCTATTAAAGCCCTTTAAGCAAGGGATGTAGGTTGAAACCGAATTCAATTTTCAGCGCGTATGACAAGTTGTTGAAGAAAACTGTAAAATAATGTTTGCGGTAAGGGTTCTGTAACAAAGGTCAACCGTAGTTAAGGGTTCTAAACCACTTAGTGATAATGAACTTTTCCCCCGTCTCTACTGGTATTGACTGATGTTCAGTATTTGGATTCGGCATGCCGTTGGGATATAGATTATTCCATATAAGCGCTCTGCCGAGTTTCGGTGAAAACTCCTTATCCATTTTAGTAAATCGTGTTTGACCACCAGTGCATGCGTCATTTAAGTACAGCATAAAGGTCCAGGTACGCTGCCCACGCTTTAAACAGTGTTCTTTATACTCTTTATTTCCCGGCGTAAAAAAGTCAGTGTGTTCTTTGAACTCTTCTCCCACTGAATAGTGTTGAGCTTGCATCACTTCCTTATTGCCTTGCGCCAACGCCATAAAATCGATAATACGCTGCTCTATTGTCTTAAGTGCCGGTTCATTCAAAAAAGATAAATGGCACGTTCTCGAGGTACGGTGCGAGATAATGCCTGCGGCTGTGGTTGAGCGCTCCAAATTTCCTGAAGCGTGTTCCCATATCATGCCGCACTCTTCTGGAGAGACGAAGTCATCAACCGTGTATAACTGGATATGCTCATTGCTGTGATCCGTCACACCGGGCTTATCTAAAAATTTAGGCAAGGCTATTTGCTGATAAAAAGACTCATCATATTTGTAGGCAACGCCCTGTGGTAAATTTCCAGCAAGTGCCTTTATCGACGCCTCAAAAGTAAACCCTTGGTTCAACAGATTCTTTAACAAATCTAGACCCTTCACTCCGCGAAGTAAGTTTTCCACTATCCATTTTTTAGTTGCTGCGGGTAAATTATGATCGGCTTGCTGCATTAAGGTTCCTAAATATCATTCTTTTTTGTTCATCTGATACCGGCACATAACCTTCACCAGAGAGTATTTGGCTGCCCTGTTTGGAGAGAATAAATAACACAAATTCTTTAACTAACTTCTCTAATGGTTCTCCGGGCTTCTTGTTAACCAGGAGATAAAGTGTTCGAGAAAACGGGTATGCGCCTTCGCTAATGTTTGCTGCCGTGGGGGCGACAAACTGCTCACCATCAACACTTATTGCCAGGCTCTTCACACCGGCTCCCAAAAATCCATATCCTGCGTAACCTAATGCACTCTCAGAAAATGCTACCGATTGCACTACTGACGCCGAGCTAGGTAGCTCTTTTACCTTTGCACGAAAGTCACCATCGCACAAAGCGTACTTTTTAAATAGCCCGTAAGTACCAGAAACAGCATTACGGCCAAACAAAACAATACTGCCTTGGTTGGTAGCATTGTCGTTAAGCTCAGTCCATCGAGTGACCGAACGATTAGCACCACAAAAACGAGTAGCAGAGAATATCGCGTCCACTTGTTTTCTGGTCAATTTATCGACAGGATTATTCACATCCACAAAAAGTGTAATTGCGTCTAATGCGACAGGTATCTGCAAGGGTTCATAGCCATGTTTTTGAATAAAGTAATTGCGCTCAGACATTTTCAAGGCGCGGCTCATAGGACCTATGTTTGCAGTTCCCTCGGCAAGCGCAGGTGGTGCAGTGCTTGATCCGGAAGTTTGTAGCTGAAATTTAACATGCGGATATTGTTCATTAAATCCAGCCGCCCACAAAGCAATGAGGTTTGACATGGTTTCTGAACCAACCGATGTTACGGTTCCCGTAACGCCGATCTGTGGTTGATACTCGCGTGATTCCTGCGCATTTACACAAAGGCTAAAGACTAAGCAGAAAAAGAGACTAGCTCGCTGCATCAATCCTGTTTGAAACAATTTGTTTGCTGAAGGAAAATGCAAATTCACTCCCTTCTCCCACTTTGCTACTGATTTCCAGTCGAGAATTATGATGTGACAACACGTGTTTTACAATGGAAAGCCCTAATCCAGAGCCGCCTGTTTTTCTAGAACGCGCCTTATCTACGCGATAAAAGCGCTCTGTGAGTCGGTTCAGATGCTCTTCGGCGATACCATCTCCATCATCCGTTACGCTGAAACGCACGCCAATTGCATTAGTGCACCAAGCGACTTTAATTTCACCGCCATCAGGTGTGTAGTTAATCGCGTTAAAAATGAGATTTGAAAATGCACTGCGCAGTTCAGTTTCAACCCCATACATAACGATCGATTGGTCTACATCAAAGCTAATAGTGTGCCCCTTTTCTTTATTCAACGAGTGAGCTTCGACTTCGATAGTGGCAAGCAAGGCGGGCACATCCACTATTTTTTCATAGACTCTTTCAGTACTCGCTTCGATTCTAGATAGAGCGAGTAACTGTTCCACCAAACTTTGCATTCTGGTGGCTTGAATTTCCATTTCATCATGCGCCTTGGTAACAAACATTTCCGGCATATCAGGAGCATCTTTAAGCATTTCAAGATAACCCGTCATTACCGTAAGTGGAGTGCGCAATTCATGCGACACATTAGCAACAAAGTCTTTGCGCATTTGTTCGAGTTGACTCAACTGAGTGATATCGCGCGCAATAAGTAAATAATGCTGATCGCCATAGGGCATCATGCGGTACTCAAGGGTTTTGTCTAGATTGGTGGGAGATTCAACAACAATCGGGGCGTCATACTTACCAGCATTAAAAAATGCAATAAATTCGGGATGGCGAATCAAGTTGTCTATGCGTCGCTCGACATCTTCAGGCCAGCTCAAACCAAGCTCAATCCGCGCTAATCTGTTACACCAAACGATATGCCCACCAGCATCTATGACAACGGCCGCATCCGGTAGCGCTTCAGAGCCCTCTCGAAAACGACGAATCAGCGTGCCGAGTTGCTTGCGCTTATTGCGGTTACGACGTTGCATGTAATAGATGCCATCGTAAATGTGCCCCCATATTCCTTTGGCATCTGGCGGGGTTATTTTTTTGCTATGCCACAACCAATTATTAAGTTGTACCAAGTAGATGTAATTAATAATGAGTAGAAAGCCAGCAGCTAGCGCAAACGCCCATAACGGCTCACCAACATAAAACCCCAGTGCAACGCTCAGCACAAAAAAGCCGATAATACGCGTTAAACTTTTCAGCCAAGAAAAGGGGTTATACATGGCTTTCCAATTACTCCTGGTTCATTCAATTATGTCCAATCCCTGGAACACGAAGGAGTGTCTAGGTTTTGGAAGAGAAGCGATACCCAGAACCGCGCACTGTCTGAATCATATTCTCATGACCGTGACCAGAAATCGCTTTTCTCAGACGTCTAATATGCACGTCGACGGTACGATCTTCAACATAGACGTTGGTTCCCCACACATTATCCAGCAGCTGTTCGCGACTGTACACACGTTCGGCATGGGTCATAAAAAAGTGTAGCAATTTAAACTCGGTTGGCCCTAACTTCAGTGCAGTTCCATGCGACGTAACACGATGAGAAACAGGGTCAAGCACCAGCCCACTGTATACAATAGGCTCTTCATTTGACGTTGGCGATGTTCTGCGCAGTACTGCCTTAATTCGCGCGATGAGCTCTTTGGGAGAAAAAGGCTTAGTGACATAGTCATCGGCACCAGCGTCCAAACCGCGAACCTTGTCTTCTTCCTCACCACGTGCAGTCAGCATAATAATAGGGATATCTTTTGTGTGCTCGTGTTGTTTTAGCTTCTTAGCGATTTGAATACCACTACCGCCAGGCAACATCCAGTCCAGTAAAACAATATCAGGATATGGTTCTTTTACCTTTTCCATCGCAACATCATAATCTTCTGCTTCGATAACGATAAATTCTGACTGCTCCAATACGAATTTAATCATATCTCTGATTGGGGCTTCGTCTTCCACTACTAAGATACGTTTTGACACTGTTTCACCTCTTCAAAAACACCCGCCAGTTGCTCAAAAGCAATGACTAAAAAATCGGCTTTAACGCAAAGCCGCGGCAATTATTTGTCGGTTTAATGACAGAATTATGAAAATCGTAACATTTCAAATAAGAATTACATCCACAATTCACAGTCTAAACCCCTGATGAAAGTAAATAAAATGTTCCAGCAACCGGCGCTTAGCTTGTTTAATTATCATTTTCTGCATATTCTTAAACAGAACAAAGGAACAAACCGAATTGAGTGATAATAATAGGATTTATCACTCAACTTCATCAGATAACGGCCTAGGTTTTTGTGAACATTATCAAACACATAACCATATTGAAGCGAAAAGGTGACAGAGAATGTCAAAGGTAAAAGTCGGACTCTCGCGTAAACTTTTAACAAGAGGATTGTCGGTCTATTTTATTTTGACGTTAATTGTGACGGTAGGTCAGATCCTAACCGAATATCTAAATGCCAAAAATCATATTCAAGGTGAGCTGCAAACACTTAAAAATACCTTCAGCACCAGTTTAACCAGAGCAATTTGGGAACTTAACACTCCCCAAGCACAATCCATTGCCGAAGGTCTAATGGAGTTACCCATTGTTGAAGGCGTTCAAATTCGCGATGAAAACGGCAATTACATTGCCGATTTGGGACGCACCGTTGTGCTGCAAATGGATCCTGTTAGCTCCGGCATTATGCAAGACCACGGTGGTGGCACCTTCGGTTATACCTTCCCACTAATTTTCGAGTTTTCCGGGCGAACATCCAACGTCGGCGACGTAACCTTATATTCCAGCTTTGAAATTATCTTTGGCCGAATACAGGTCGGCGTATTTTTTCTCATTGGTAATGCCATCATTAAAACGGGCTTTTTGGTGTTCCTGTTTTTAAATGCCTTTAGGCGAATGTTAACCGACCCCTTGTCGGAACTGACCCATCAAATAAATGAATTCGATATCGATCGACTTGAAAACTCTAAGTTGCTGGTCAAACTTGAAGATGAAAACGAGCTAGCTGTACTTCGAGACGCTTACAATAAACTCGTTGATGACTTAATAGATTTTCAGAACCGACTTGGTGGCGCTCAATCGGAACTCAAAGAGGCCAATCGAAAATTAGACGAACAAAACTTGTTGTTAGAACAAGAAGTCGCCAAGAAAACCGCAAGCTTATCGAAAATCATGCTGGACTTAGAACAGCAAAAAGATGAGTTGATGGTTAATCAGGAAGAGTTAAAAAGAGAAAATGAGAATCGCAGGGTTGCCGAAGAAAGCTTATTGCGTAAAAACAGCGAACTTGCTGATTCAATGGAGACCCTAAAACTAGCGCAAGATCAACTTGTAGAATCGGAGCGCATGGCTTCTTTGGGTGGTTTAGTTGCGGGTATTGCACACGATGTTAATACGCCTATAGGTGTTAGTGTAACTGCAGCAAGTTTCTTACAAGACAGACTCAAGACATTACAAACTGCGTTTGATGACAAAAAACTAACCAGTAAAACGATGGCGTCGTTCATTGAAGAAGCCAACCAGACCATGACGTTGCTATTGTCTAATTTGAACCGAGCATCAGATCTAGTTGCTAGCTTTAAGCAAGTCGCAGTGGATCAAACCAGTGAAGCAGAACGCGATGTAGACATGAAAGAATACATTCGCGAAGTCACTCAATCGCTGGCGCCCAACTTCAAGAATACCAATCACCGGATTGATGTAGAATGTCCAGACGACCTTGTTGTGCGCTGTGCACCAGGTGCCATTGCGCAAATCGTGACAAATATGATCATGAACTCACTTATTCACGGCTTTGAGAACCAATCTCAAGGCGAAATAAAGATGCTGATTTGGGATGATACCGACAGCGTGCATATCGACTACAAAGACAACGGCAAAGGTTTGAGTAAGGAAATGTTAGATAAGCATTTTGACGCTTTCTTTACCACTCGCCGTGGGCGCGGTGGCAGTGGCCTCGGCACTCATATTATGTACAACCTCGTAACCCAAACACTGGGTGGTAAAATCGAAGCCGAAAGTGAGCCAGATAAGGGACTTCAATACACCATCATATTCCCTAAAAACAAGTAGCTTTCTCTCATAGCCCCAAAAAACCTCGTTGAATCAATAGGTCACAGCAGTAACGTAAATCTGCTGTGGCAACCAACCACATTTATTGCTAACCTGCGCGCCCTCAATAAAATAATCCAAATATTCGGCCTAGCCTACGATGCTGCGTCGAATCTAATTAGTGATAAGGAATAAACCCACATGTGGTTTAAAAATATAAAAAGCTACAGCATCACAGAATCTCTTAACACCAACCCAGAAGAGATATCCCAAAAGCTTACAGACCATGCATTTAGACATTGTGGCAAACAAGAATTAGCCAGCATGGGTTGGGTCAGCCCCCTAGAAGGCGGCGCTGATTTGGTGCACGCTGCAGACAATAAAGTATGGTTGACGCTGAAGAAACAGGAGCGATTATTGCCAGCTTCCGTTGTTAATGCTGAGCTCGAAGAGAAAGTGGCACATATTGAAGCCGAAACTGGTGCACCTGTAGGCAAGAAAGCCAAACAAGACCTCAAACAAGAAATCGTACACCGTTTGTTGCCCCAAGCTTTCACTAAAAACAGTTATTTACACGGCATGGTTGACCTAAATGAAAACCTTGTACTGGTAGATGCTTCCGCTGATGGTAAAGCCGAAATTTTCCTTGCTATGTTGCGCAAAGCACTTGGCTCTTTACCCGTTTTACCTATTGCACGCCGCAGTTTGAGTGCCGAGTTAACTTCTTGGATAAAAGATGACTCAGTGCCTGCTAGTGTTGAAATCATGGACGAAGCGGAACTGAAAGATAGTTCAGAAGAGGGCAGTATCGTACGTTGTAAAAATCAGGACTTAGGTGCTGAGGAGATTATCAACCACATTGAAGCCGGCAAAATGGTGACCAAGATCGCGTTCAAATGGGATGAAACCTTGTCAGCTATAATTCAAGATGACTGTACTGTTAAACGCATCAAATTCACCGATGTGTTAAAAGAACAGAATGATGATATTCCTAAAGATCAGAAAGCAGCGCGACTAGATGCTGACTTTGCACTGATGTCAGCCGAATTAGTGAGACTGGTGAAGTTCATCACAGAAACCTTCGCATTGGACGAAGAATAAATACTTTTCACACACACAAAAAAGGAGCGCTGTGCGCTCCTTTTTCTTTTGCTGTCAATGTTAATTGAAAATCGATTTGGCGTTGTCTTTCAACTCTTTGTATTCATCGCTTTCAATAGTATGCATGTCTTGCAGCAAACCTTTTTGCATGCTCAAGTTGATAACTGCGTCTTTTTGATTACCGATAAAGCCAGCTACCGCCGCGCCCAAGCGAACAAAATCTACATAGGTTATCTTATCCTGTTGAACTTTAAGGTTACGCCAGTTTTCCGCTACCATTACGAAATCGTCACCGAATCCCCACTCACGAGTAATGGCACCACCGATACGTCCAGCCAGCTTTTGTACCGCTGCATTTAAAAATGCAGGGTTAGCAAACACTTCTTCATGACGTTCAGCTTCAGTCAAAATAGGTAAAATACCAATATTGTGCACTAATGCGCATAGCGTTAGCGTATCTGCATTCATTGTGCGGTCTTTAGTGGCAGCCATGTAAGTACTAAACAGAGCCATTGAGTGCGCTACAACTTCAACAGTACGATCCCATACTTTGTTGATGTAACCTTTAACTATCTCGTTTTTGCTAACGAATAGTTGCTCCATCGCTAAAGCTGTGGCGATATTTTTGATTTGGTTTAGACCGATACGTGTAACCGCCTGATTAAGCGTCTCAACCTTAATTGTTCTTCCCAGGTAAGCACTATTAGAAATTTTTATTATACGTGCACTCAACGATGGGTCTTGCCCTATCACATCCGCCATCGCATTGAGATTTATCTCTGGGTCATCTGCAGCCTTGCGCACCTTAAGTGCAATCGCAGGTAAAGTGGGTAGTACCAGAGTATCATTGTTAATTTTTTCAACCAGAATGGTTAATAAGGCGTTTTCTGTGGACATATTCCAACCTTATGCTGTGTTCCAATTACGTTTGCTTGTGAAAGTCTTCCTAAACAAACAGAGATGCATGCGCTCATTGCGTATGTCAGTTTAATTTATTATGGCAAATTAACCAGACAATATCGCAGTTCTGGCAAATTTTTTATTAATCATAATATGAAGGTCGCATTTTTGTCCTTAACGGGTTTGCCAGCCAAGCTTCAGAGAAAAATGCAGGGTTCTGTTCCCTAGTTTTAAGTTAAGCGCTAAATCATTGATTATTCAATACTACTTTCGTTGATTTATGCATAGTTTTTGATTTCGATCATTTAAAACTGAAGGTGATAAAGCCCCTTCATTATTAGTCGAGACAACAGCCATTGAACACGGCAATTTCAAACAAGCGTTTAAATTAATAGCGAAAGTGATAGACTTAATTTTTTCAAGTGAAATTGACGACCCGTACATTTAATGAAGTTACACAAAATTCCTGGTTATATTCAGGCGATCTACTTGGTTGAATACCCCGATAAGCTAATGTTGTTGGACGGCTGTTCCCGAGCCGACGTCAGTACCGTTAAAAAGTACATTGAAACTCAGCTAGGTCGACCGTTTGCGGACTTGAAAGTGACTATGGTTACTCACATGCACCCTGATCATGCTGGTGCTGCCCACAAACTAAGAGAGATTACGGGTTGTAAAGTGATAACCGCAAATGTGCCCGGTCATTGGTACAAGGGTATTGATGGGAAATTAATGCATTTGACCGACATCATGTTGGCAAGCTGGGTCGCTGGAAGAATGAAAAAGCCCCGTAAGCTAATATGGTATTCACCCAAGTTAAAAGCTGATCACAAACTCAACGACGGAGAAGTTATTCCCGGATTTGAGGATTGGCAGGTACTGTTCACGCAAGGCCACACCGACAGAGACCTAACCCTTTATCACGAAGCGACTAGCTATGCTTATGTAGCGGATTTGATGGTGTCTGTAAAAGGCAAGTTTATACCGCCCTATCCTGTTTTTTATCCCAACCGCTACAAGCAATCCATCGAGAAATTCAGAGCCCTAGCCGTCGAGCGCACTTTACTCGCTCACGGTGGCGAAGTTCAATTGACCGATGCAGATTTTGACTATCTACTTGCCAACGCACCAAATAAACCCATGACTCACTGGCGATCAGTAAAAAATAAATTAGTTAGAAGTCTTGGCTTTAACACCGAGAATTGAACCTAAAAAAAGGGCACTAACGCCCTTTTTTATCATTCAACTTTGAGTCTTTCTTGATAAGGCGGCCATCCAAGGGGTTTACCTGCAAGTACATGCAAATGAATGTGGTACACGGTTTGACCGCCGTATTCTTTACAATTCATTACTGTCCGAAACCCATCTGCATCAAAGCCTTGTTCTCTAGCTATCTCACAAGCAACAAAATGCATATGACCAACGAGTTCTTTATCGTCCTGTGTCATATCCAAAATAGTCGCAATAGGCTTTTTCGGGATAACCAAAAAATGAATAGGTGCCTGAGGATTGATATCTTTAAACGCGAGCGCTTGTTCATCTTCGTACAAAATCTCAGCCGGAATTTCTTTGGCAATAATCTTGGTAAAAATAGTCTCTGACATAATGTCGTCTCACTCCATTAGAATTTAAAGCAGTATAATTGCAAACAGAATAGCACCGAGGGCCAAACGGTAAATAACAAATGGCAACATGCCTATGCGCGATATCCACTTTAAAAATAGCACGATGCAAAGATAAGCACTGACAAAAGATAATACTGCACCTAGTGCCAGATCTAACCAAACCACGGCCTCGTCAGAGGCAAGTAAGTCTAATGTTACTAAGGTGCCGGCACCCAGAATCGTAGGGATAGACAACAAAAACGAAAAACGTGCCGCACTTTCTCTGTCAAAACCTAACATTAACCCAGCGGTCATGGTGACCCCAGAGCGTGATGTACCCGGGATCAACGCAGCGATTTGAGCTACACCAATGATAAGGGCTTGCTTCCACCCCATCACTTGTAGCCCATTGATTTGTTTCGCTCTGTGATCCGCCCACCAGAGCAACAAACCAAAAGCAACGGTTGTAGTCGCCATTACCTCGACGGAGCGTGCATACTGGTCAATAAAAGACTTTGCCGCCAGTCCAACAATGATGGCAGGAATGGTGGCGATAATAATGTTCCAAGCAAGACTACTTTCTTGAGAAGTCGTGCCAGTGAAGGAGCGAGTCCAGCCCAAAAATAAATCAACAATGTCTTTGCGAAAATACAAGATCACGGCAAGCAAACTGCCAACGTGAACCGCCACGTCGAAACTCAAGCCCTGTGCTTTCCAGCCTAACAGTTCAGCTGGTAATAGTAAGTGTGCAGAACTTGAGATAGGTAAAAACTCTGTGATGCCTTGAATGATGGCCAATACGATGATTTCAAAAATGGTCATATCAATATTCCTTCTGGGTCGACCAAAGACAGGGGTTGTTTGGACTTATCATATTGTTGCCAAAGCTCATTATAGGTTTTTCTCGTCGGTAAATGCATCCGTTCTCCCGCCAATTCAGCAAGGGGTTTTAACACGAATGCATTGTAGGTTATTTCTGGCCGAGGAATGGGTATTGGACTCTCGCACACCACGTCATTGTACAATAATAAATCCAAATCAAGACGTTTAGGGGCGAACCTTTGTTCGTCGGGTAAACGACCATGCGCTAACTCAATGTTTTTCAGTGCAGCTATCGCCTCTCCAAGTGAAAAATGAGTTTGCGCTTCGACCACAAAATTATAAAAATCTCGTCCAACAAAACCTACCGACGCACTTTCATAAATCTGACTGTATCTTATAGATGCAAAATTCTCGCGTAATGCCCGAATACCAGATTTCACGTTGCAAACTCGGTCAGTATTGCTTCCTACGCCAATATAAACAATGGCTGCACTTTCACTGCTTACCAAGATGCAGTTCCTCAAACCATAGCCTGGTGCGGCGTACCTGCACACCTACATTTTTTGCTCTATCCAAAATGTCAGGTTTAGTTATCTTGATACTGACAGCATCAACTGGGTAGCTTTTTAGAATACGCAGACAAGTGTGATGAGCGAGTGACTCAACTAACTCAGGCTTGAGCTCTTTGGCCGTTTCGTCAACGAGTTGGGCAATCGCCGCGTAATCGATAGTATCTGCAACCTGATCGGAAACCCCGGCTTTTTCTAGCGAATAATCCAACTCAAGATCTACAAACACCCTCTGAGGGTCAACCCTTTCCCAGTCATATACACCTATGACGGTATTGAGTTCGAGGCCTTCTATGATAATTTTATCTACCAATTATTATAACATCCGACTAGTTATTGCGTGCGTATAGGATACATTGTGCATGCCAGAGTGTACTGGTTTTGTTTTTGGGATAAAAGAGAATGCTGGCTCAAGATTTATTGGTGGTAATCGCAGCTTATTTAGTAGGCTCGTTTTCTAGTGCCATATTGATCAGTCGTTTGCTAAGCTCTCTTGACCCTAGAAATTTTGGTTCCAACAATGCTGGCGCAACTAACGTATTGCGCCTACACGGTAAATTACCTGCTTTGTTGACTCTGGTTATTGATGTGGCAAAAGGCTTTGTCCCAGTCTTTGTTGCTATATATTACGAATATTCGTTAGTGACTGTCAGTCTTAGTGCCGTTTCGGTATGCCTTGGGCACGTATTCCCTCTTTACTTCGAGTTCAGAGGCGGCAAAGGTGTAGCAACAGCTTTGGGCGCATTGATTGCGCTGGAGCCTTCCCTTGCATTGTGTTGTTTCGCGATATGGCTGGCAGTATTTCTAATATTTAGGGTCTCTTCAATGGCAGCACTGACAGCATTGATATGTGCTCCGCTAGTCTCATTATGGTTAGCGCCTAAGTATGTTATAGCGACTACTGGTTTAGCGTGCCTGATTATATGGCGGCATCGTGGCAACATATCCCGATTGGTGAAAGGAACTGAAAAGCGAATGTAAAGGTGCTACACCTCTTCTTGCAGCATCTCTCTGGCTTTAAGCGCAACTTCGTTTTCTTTTAGCAATCTCAAAGCGGCAACAAAATCCATTGGCGCATCGCTTGCGCTCGCCTGTGCTATCCAGATATCGAGACGCTGGTTTCTCTCAGAAGGCACTAGCGATAACAGTTCAGCCAATCTTTCAGCGAGAGGCGGCGCTTCTTGCGCAGCTCTCATAAGGGACACAAGTGTTTCATAACCGTCGTCTTCATCATCAATATTGAGTAGACCAGCCAAGAAACTCTTTAACATCACATTTATCTCAAAGGCGTCAAATCAGAGAGTGGCCAGCGCGGTAACACCTGTTCGCTGCATTCGTCGGTTTGTCCTGCTAACAAGCGCTGCGCACCTGCATAGGCAATCATAGCGCCATTATCAGTGCAAAATTCGAGGCTAGGATAGAGGATTTTTCCATTCATGTTGGTCATCAATTCAGATACTTTTTCACGCAGCATTTTATTGGCACTGACGCCCCCAGCAATTACAAGTTGCTTGACCCCACATTGTTCCAATGCCCTTCTGCATTTGATGATAAGTGTGTCCACAACGGCTTCTTGAAACGCTAATGCGATATCGGCCTTATCTTGCTGTGATAATTTACCTTCTTTTTTGAGGTTGTTGATCGTATTTGCAGCAAAAGTTTTTAAACCGCTGAAACTGAACTCAAGCCCAGGCCTGTCAGTCATTGGTCGAGGAAACTTGAATCGTCCGGAAGTTCCTTTTTCGGCCAATCGTGCGAGCATCGGGCCACCAGGGTAATCTAAACCCAAGAGTTTTGCGGTTTTATCAAACGCTTCTCCCGCAGCGTCATCCAATGACTCCCCGAGCACTTCGTATTCTCCAATCGCGGTGACATTCACCAACATTGAATGTCCACCTGAAACAAGAAGCGCAACAAAGGGGAAATCGATATGGTCATTGTCCAACAGTGGGGCAAGCAAGTGACCTTCCATGTGATGAACACCAATTGTCGGCTTGTTCCACGCGTACCCTAGACTGCGGCCGACTGAAGACCCTACCAATAAAGCCCCTATCAATCCCGGACCACGCGTATAAGCGATGCCATCAATATCTTCGGATTTCACATCAGCTTTGCGCATTGTTTCTTCGATAAGAGGAATAATTTTTCGAATATGGTCACGTGAGGCCAACTCAGGTACGACACCGCCATAATCTGCATGTAACTTAACTTGACTGTATAGCGTGTGAGACACCAATCCCTCAAGGCTGTGATAAAGGGCAATCCCTGTCTCATCACAGGACGTTTCAATTCCGAGTACTAGCATAAACAACAACTTATATTAAAGATTGCTTTAGTTTACCTTAATTTGGTGTTTAGCATTAAGCACTACACTCGATAAATTTCATACAATATTAATGATTCCCCTTCAATTATTAAGCAACCTTCCCTTTACATTGGCAATATATATGATTAGAATTGCGCACCATTTTTAACCGTGCCGTCTATTTTTTGAACTGGCAGACTATAAGAATTTGATTTGAGGTGAGATTTTAATGCCAATCGTTAAAGTTAGAGAAAACGAGCCTTTTGACGTAGCGTTGCGTCGTTTTAAGCGTTCATGTGAAAAAGCTGGTGTACTTTCAGAAGTTCGTCGTAGAGAGTTCTTCGAAAAGCCAACTTGGGAACGCAAGCGCAAAAAAGCAGCTGCTAAAAAGCGTCATATGAAAAAAGTTGCTCGCGAAAATTCTCGCAGAATTAAACTTTACTAATTCGACTCGCTATTTCAGCAGGATTATTGCTAAACCATGTCGCTAAAAGAGCAACTTAAAGAAGCACAAAAAGACGCAATGCGTGCCAAAGACAAACTTCGTTTAGGCACAATCAGAATGGCGTTAGCTGACATTAAGCAAAAAGAAATCGATGGTCAGGTCGAGCTAAACGACACAGACGTTCTCGCAGTGATTACCAAAATGGTTAAGCAGCGTAAAGACGCCGCTCAACAATTTGAAGACGCCGACCGCCAAGACCTAGCAGAGCAAGAAAAAAGTGAAATTGAGGTACTGACATCATTTTTACCTCAACCGCTAACTGAAACAGAGCTCGCTACACTTATCGACGAGGCTATGGCCGCCACTGGTGCCGCAGGCATGCAAGACATGGGTAAAGTAATGGGTTGGTTAAAGCCCAAAGTTCAAGGCAAAGCTGACATGGGTAATGTCAGTAAAGTGATCAAGCAGAAGCTTACAGCCTAATAACTTACTTCCAACAGCAATTAGACTTGACACAAGCCGTACCCTAGCACAAGGTACGGCTTGTTGTTTTATTGTCTATTAAAAATCTCAGTGGTATATGAAGGGTCGAATTCCGCGTTCGTTTATTGATGATTTGTTGGCTAGAGCTGACATAGTAGAGCTTATCGATAGCTACGTGCCACTGAAGAAAGCCGGCAGGAATTACCAAGCCTGTTGCCCTTTCCATAACGAAAAAACCCCTTCTTTCTCAGTTGCCCCAGACAAACAGTTTTATCACTGCTTTGGTTGTGGAGCTCATGGCAACGCTATCTCTTTTTTAATGGAGTACGAGCGACTTGAGTTCCCAGAGGCAATAGAAGAGCTCGCTAATTTTTACAAGCTAGAAGTGCCAAGGGAAGAAGGTAGTAGACCGAGCCGACCCGCTCCCAATAAAGCCCAATTGGAAGACGATTATTCTCTGATGGAGAACGTCACCCGCTTTTTCTCACATCAATTAAAGCACCACAGCAAAGGTTCTGAAGCGATTGAGTATCTGAAAAATAGAGGTCTTACTGGCGAAGTGGTCAAGGCCTTTGGTATTGGATATGCGCCACCAGAATGGGACGCAGTGTTAAGTCAGTTTGGGAAGTCCACTGGCGCTAAGCAGCAACTGCTGGCGCTTAAGCTCGTCAATCAAAATGACAATGGCCGACAGTACGACTTTTTCCGCGAACGCATCATGTTTCCTATCAGGGATAAGCGAGGCAGAGTCATTGGCTTTGGTGGCCGTATTATGGCGGGCGATGGTCCGAAGTACTTAAACTCACCAGAAACTCGTATTTTCCACAAAGGTTCTGAACTATACGGTCTATATCAAGCCAAACAGAATCATCGAAAGCTTGAGAAAGTAATCATCGTGGAAGGCTATATGGACGTAGTATCACTAGCACAGTTTGGTATAGATTACGCGGTCGCATCCTTGGGAACGGCTACCACGCCAGAACATGTGCAACAACTTTTTCGCAATACGAAAGAAATTGTCTGTTGCTACGATGGGGATCGCGCAGGTCGAGAAGCAGCTTGGCGGGCACTTGAAAATGCGCTGCCACATTTAAAAGATGGTTGCCAAATCAAGTTCTTGTTTCTACCGGATGGAGAAGATCCCGACACGTTAGTTCGTCAGATTGGCAAAGAAGAATTTGAGTCACGCCTGACACAGGCTAAACCGCTATCACAGTTCTTCTTTGACAACTTAGTGGAGCAATACCGCGCCGGTTCCCTTGAAGAAAAAGCCGCGCTAAAAGCTGCGGCCTTGCCACTTTTAGAAAAAGTACCTGGAGAGCAAACCAAGAAGATGCTCCTGCAACAACTCGCAAGGTTTACCGGTGAACAGGATCAAGTGCGTTCGCAGCAAGATATTGAAGCGGCCAATAACGCGCAAAAAACTAAGTTTGTCGAATACAAAACACCCGCGACGGTAAAACAATCGCCGATTAGAATGATGATCAGGTTATTACTTGCGCAACCTTCTATCGCATCAGAATGCCTAGAAATCACTGACACTGCCATCGCTCAACTCTCGGAACCCGGCAGCGACTTGCTTGTCGATCTATGGCGCGAAAGTGTTAATACACCCGATGCTCATGGCTCACAAATTGTGGAGCGTTTTCGAGAACATCCAAATTTCCGCCACCTCTCCAAATTATTGGTGGAAGAAATGCCCGAAAAAGATCGTGTAAAAGAATACAGAGCCTGCTTCGCTACCCTTATAAATAGTCACATTAAGTCCAGAATGGACACGCTTTTGGCAAAATCACAAGTGGCCACTTTGACGCTTGAAGAAAAACAAGAGCTCGTCGCCCTATCAAGAGCAGGTGCAAAATAAAAGTGCTTAGCGTCATTATCTACGACGTTGTTTACAAGTACTGGATTTTACTGACCGGCTTGTTCGCCGGCATCATTATTTACGGCTCGTTGTGGCCTCTGCCAGAATTGCCATTACCCAGCAACGATAAAGTCCATCATATCATTGGGTATTTCGGGCTATCATTTCCCCTCGCTATCCGACGCCCGCCCAACACGTGGATGTGGTGCAGTGCTATTGTATTGTTAAGTGCGGTTATTGAGTTACTTCAACCTTATGTTAATCGCTTCGGTGAGTGGCAAGATCTAGGGGCAAACTGCATAGGGGTTGCCATAGCATTGGTACTTGGTTTAGCCATCACCAAATGGATCCCGAAACCTCAAACATCCGAATGCCGATAATCGCCTAATCAAATTGATAATCTAGAATTTCAATATCTTTGGCAAAGTGTTTGGCGACCATTTCCGCCGTTTCATCTGTGTAGTATTCACGGTAGCCCTTGCGATCTTTTGCATGACGTTTGTGAGGCAACTGCTTTTTGGCAACACCAATCTTGTCGCAGGCAAAGTCGAAATCTTCTTGCAGTGATTCATAGTGGCCAATGAAGTCCACTAAGGTATTGCCATGTAAATCCACTATGTAGTCCGACTGCAGCTGCAGTGAGGTATCAATGTGATATTGATAGGCTCTTTTAGGATCGAATTTATAGGCCATAAACTCGTTAAAGTCGGTAATCCCGTTCATCACATTAGGCCGCTCGCGCTTGATATGATGAAACGAGCTTACTTGCAAATCCCAAGGATTGCGGACAAACACAAACTTAAACAAGCCATCAAAAAACTCCGCAGGCAGCATTTCTTTTGCCGCAATAATTTTTGAATGACGGGGAAATCTAGAGGCGATTTTATGCCCTGTCATCTGGCTCAACTTCTGAACCACAAACAATGGAAGTGAATATTTACTGCCCCAGCGATATTTATTTAGCGCTGCTCGCACACTTGTGCCACCGGTTTTGGCGATATGCACAAAAAGAAACTGATGCTTGTGGGACAATAACACGTACTCATTACTCCAAATTATTTGTCAGAGCACATGATAAGCATTCATCACCCAAAATGCACGGGCAACGCCGCTGTCATTACTCCATCACCCTATAAACACCGATTTCGTTACTGGAGTCAGCAAGCTCGGCAAATGCTTTGTATTGAAATAAGCCGTAAAGCATTTGTGGTTCAATCGTCACAATGACTTCCTTAGCTTGAAGTGAGTTCAATCTAACAACTAGGCTGCCTTCTTGAAATTCACGCATCTGGGCCGGTTTACATCTTACAATTTGACGCCCTTCATAGCGCTCATACACCTCGTCGTAATCGTTTTCTAACGCTAACAAAAAGCAAGTCTCCACAGACATATTGCGTTTTTTGGACACTACTTCGTATTCAATTTCGTGTCTCTCCAACAACGGTTTTATTAAATCAACATTGCTGCTTCTAATCGCATAGGCGTGTGGTGTTTTTACGTAGCGTTTGACTACGCGCTTCGTCATAAAATTAGGAGCAGTAAACTCAACCGTTTCTCCTGTGTCTAAATCAATCGCTTTGGAGGTGTGGTCAAAATTGCCATCACTGCCCCAAAAGAAGTTAGTCGCGATGTATGGGATTACCGGCGCACTGCGGCTGGCTTCAATCGCTTCAAGTTCCTCAGTGCGGCTAGTTGCATCCTGAATAAATTGTTTGTAGATACTTAAGTACGCAGAGGTGCGCTGGGCAATGTCAAAGAAGGGGTCTTCTACAATAGACCGATACACCCCCGATTCAATAATAAAAGACAAAGAGTGGTAGTACAGTCCAAAACTGTTTCGTCCATCATCTCCCTCAAGCGTGCTATATCTCAGTTCACCATGCGGGGGATAATAAGCTAGGAAATAACGCTCATAGTTATGTCCGAGGCGCTGCATGTTCTGCCCAACTTTATCAATCCACTGTTTACCCAAATCGTAAAGGGCCGGGCTGTAGAGCGGACTGTTTGCCGTTCCCATCATTATGACCGGCCATTCTTTCCAGCCTTTATCCAGATAGTCTCCAGTGTCGCGTTTGAATTCATGCCCATCGACCACTATATGCGGCATAATTCGACGCCCGACTCGGTGCAATGCTTGAGTTTCCGGTTGCAATAACAAAATGTGGTCTCTATTCAGATCGGCTCCCGCGGCATTGCGACGACTATATGTTGCAGCCCCGTCTGGATTGACTAACGGCATGATGTATAAATCAACGTCTTCGGGTAAAAGACTCTTGTCTTGCGCCAGCTCTTTAATAAGGGAAGTTAACGCATCTTTTCCGGAGGTTTCGTTGCCGTGCTGTTGTGCGTGAAAGAACAAACGCCATTTGGGCTTAGGTGAATGATGAAAACGCAAAAGGTATAAAGGATTTCCTTGCACAGATTTTCCTTCTACCGAGACGCTAATATGGTCTTCTTTTTGTACTTCATTAATTAGGTTGAACAAAGCTTCGTTAGTAACTGGCTGCTTCAAATCTTTCAAGTTTTCTGGAAAGGCATGCGCATTTGTGCCGATTATTAACGCCAACATCAGTGCCAAAAAATGTCTGAAAGTCGTTTTGTATCTCACTTTTTTCTCTTCAGTTAAAACGATTAAGAGTAAAACACTAGCTAAGCGAATAGCACATGTAAAGCCTGCAAATCATGTGCTTGACAATACCCCGCGCATAGAATTTCTAAGATAGCGAATCTTTATTTGGGATTGCTTTGTTGCCTATTCGTACCCATATAAAACAAAAGCGAAAAAACAGCAGATTCGAGCTTGTTAACGCATCGATTGATGGATAGTTATGCAACGACAAAAGTTATAGAAAAAGTGATAAATACGCAGCGTTAATATGCGTATTTAACTAAATACATTGCGAACCAAAGAAACTAAACAAATTTTGAACAAAACGTAGATTGCAAAGCCCAATATCTGCTATAATCGCTAATTCCGTGCGCGTTCGCGAACGACCCAACTGGGTGAAAAATGAGGAACACAATGGACAACTTCAAAGGCTGTTGCATCGAAAGTGTTCTGACATTTACCCGAAACAAAACTTATTAGTTGTGGAAGTATATGGCAAGTAAGCAGTCACAAATTAAACTCCTAATTGCTAAAGGTAAAGAGCAGGGTTTCCTTACTTTCTCTGAGGTCAACGACCATTTGCCTCAAGACATCGTCGACTCAGATCAAATTGAAGATATTATCCGCATGATCAATGACATGGGTATTCAGGTGTTTGAAAACGCACCAGATGCCGATGAATTGTTGATGCAAGAAACCACAACCGACGAAGAGGTTGCAGAAGCTGCCGCGCAAGCATTGGCCACAGTGGAAAGTGAAATTGGCCGAACCACAGATCCGGTTCGCATGTACATGCGTGAAATGGGTACCGTTGAACTACTGACCCGCGAAGGCGAAATTGAAATTGCCAAGCGAATTGAAGACGGGATTAATCAGGTTCAATGCTCAGTTGCTGAATACCCAGAAGCTATCACTTATTTGTTGGATCAGTGGGATCAGTACGAAGCTGAAGAGATACGCTTAAGCGATATCATTATTGGTTTTGTCGACCCTAACGACGATGATGTTGCACCTACGGCTACGCACGTCGGCTCAGAATTGTCTCAAGAAGAACTTGATGACGAGGATGATGACGAAGACGAGGATGATGAAGACGAAGAAGAAGATAACTCAATCGATCCGGAATTGGCTCGTGAGAAATTCGACGCGCTTCGTGTTCAATACGAAAAAACACGCAGTATCATTGCTGCCAAAGGTCGCGCTCATGACGTAGCTAAAGCTGAAATTAAAAACCTAAGCGAAGTTTTTAAAGAATTCAGACTAATTCCAAAGCAGTTTGACCGCATGGTGAAAAACATGCGCTCTATGATGGAGAGAGTGCGTGTACAAGAGCGCTTGGTGATGAAGTTTTGTGTCGTTCAAGCCAAGATGCCAAAACGCGATTTCATCAGCATGTTTGCTGGCAATGAAACCACTGCTGATTGGTTGAAGGACGCAATGAATAGCGACGCCGATTACGCGCAAAAGCTTTCTGGCTTGAAGGAAGAGATCGAGCGTTGTATCGGCAAAATCAACCAAGTAGAAGAAGAAACTGGCCTTGAGATAGATGATATCAAAGATATCAATCGCCGCATGTCTATTGGTGAAGCCAAAGCAAGACGCGCCAAGAAAGAAATGGTTGAAGCCAACTTGCGTTTGGTAATCTCAATTGCCAAAAAGTACACCAACCGCGGTCTCCAGTTCTTGGATTTAATCCAAGAAGGTAATATCGGCTTGATGAAAGCGGTTGATAAATTTGAATACCGTCGTGGTTATAAGTTCTCAACTTATGCAACCTGGTGGATCCGTCAGGCAATTACTCGTTCAATCGCTGACCAAGCACGTACCATCCGTATCCCTGTGCACATGATAGAAACGATTAATAAACTTAATCGTATATCTCGTCAAATGTTACAAGAGATTGGTCGTGAACCAACACCAGAGGAATTGTCAGAGCGCATGTTGATGCCTGAAGACAAGATCCGCAAAGTGCTGAAAATTGCAAAAGAGCCCATCTCCATGGAAACTCCAATTGGTGATGATGAAGATTCGCATCTTGGTGACTTTATTGAGGACAGCACTATTGTGCAGCCACTCGATTCAGCGACTAGCAACAACCTCAAGTTAGCTACACAAGACGTACTAGCCGGTTTGACAGCCAGAGAAGCGAAAGTCTTACGCATGCGCTTCGGTATCGATATGAATACGGATCATACCCTTGAGGAAGTGGGTAAACAGTTTGACGTTACGCGTGAACGTATTCGTCAAATCGAGGCTAAAGCATTGCGCAAGTTACGCCACCCCAGCCGTTCAGAGCAGCTGCGAAGCTTCCTAGACGAGCAGTAAAATTCAGTTAAACTTAAAAGGACGCGACAGCGTCCTTTTTTATTTGGCAAGGAGCAATATGCAATCTGTAAAAACCTTAATGTGTTTATCTGTTTTAGCTACTGTGGCAGCTTGCGATTCGGTAACAAAACCTGAACCGCCAGTATGCCGAGTGGATGGTGCGCATATTGATACCCGTTCTAGCGGTAACGCCGGTTGTATTATTCGCTACCAAGACAAATTGCTAGTCGTTCAGCACCGCAATTCAGGAGCATTTGACACTCCTGGAGGTACTTCAGATGACGGTGAAACAGCACAATGTACTGCGCATAGAGAAACCTTTGAGGAAACCGGTTTCAATGTTGAAGTGGGTAAATTGGTGGGAGAAGCAGAAAACGGCTTCCGATTTTACCAATGTACGCTACATGATGATTTTGGTGCTGATTTAACAGAATTTAGCGTGCCGCCGTGGTCTTCGCTGGAAATAGAAAAGGTGCTTATGCTAGACCCATACGAAACCCAAGCAGATCAATGGCGCTACAAAGACGCTCAGCTGCGCAAACTATTGCAAATGCTAAACGAAACTGAATAAAAAAACGGGAGACCCACAATCTCCCGATTTTATGTGTGAATTAGTTTTATCGGTATGCCTCGACAAGCTTATCCAGCATGCCCGCGAGTTGTTGCAGTGCTTCACTTGTTCTGGCAACTTGTGAAGATACGTTTAAATTCTCGTGCGTCTCATCCTGAATTTGCTTCAAATTCTGGCTAATGACATGTGCAACCTGAGCTTGCTCCTCTACCGCAGTCGCCACCTGATTATTGATATCTTTTAAGTCACTGATTCCGCTGGTGATGGTCACTAACGAATTCTCTGCCTCAGAAACAGAGTCAACGCCGTGTAGGGCTTGTTCTTTACTGTCTTTCATCAACTTAACAGCCTTTGTCGCTTCTTGCTGAAGACGATCAATTGTTTTTTGAATCTCTTCAGTTGACTCACCCGTTCTTTGCGCTAGTGACCTAACTTCGTCGGCAACAACGGCAAAGCCTCGACCTTGTTCCCCTGCTCGAGCGGCTTCAATTGCGGCATTGAGTGCCAGTAGGTTAGTTTGTTCAGAAACACCGCGAATGACCTCTAGCACACTGCCGATGGCATCTGTATGACTGGCCAGTTCATTGATAACATCCGCCACTGATTCCACATGACTAGACAAGCTTTCTATGGCAACTTTAGCGTCTTGCGAAACGGCCTTACCTTTTTCACTGGACACCTCTAAATCGTTAGCAGTCTCCGCGGCTTTACTGGCATTGCGCGCAACCTCATCTACCGTGTCACCCATTTGGCTAATTGCCGCGACCACTTCGCCAGTGTGCTCAGATTGGCGTTTACCAAGACTTAAAGAAGTACGGGCTGAATCAGCAACGGTATCTGCTTCTGAACGCAAGTCTTGACTGGTGCTAGCCACATTCTCTACCGTTTTTTGTATCTTAGTCACAAAGGCATTAAAACCGTCTCCGAGCTGCTGTAGCTCGCGTGAGGTTTGTTTTTTCAACCTCACATCCAAATTCGCTTCTGCCTGGCCCAATTCAGTAAACACGCTCGCCAAGTTACATATTGGATTAGCAATCAATGTCGCTAACCACAAGGCTAAGAAAATAGAGCCACCTGCGACCACCAGCATTAAGATAATCATGTTCCACAGACTCGCGTTTATTTCTGCGAAGACTTCACTCACGGGTACTTGGGCAACAACATACCAATCAGCAGATTCGATATAACTGCTGGCAATAAACATGTTCTCACCATCGACCTCTACTTCTGTCATTCGGAAATCGGATTTGGACAACAAACTAGATGCAGCCTGGCTACCATATAGCTGATTTAAGGTCATTTTCGCCAAATAGTTCTTGTTTTTATGTATTTGGATCATCCCAGATGCATCAGCTAAAAATACATAGACAGAATCGGCAATTTTGAACGCATTGAGTTTCTGCACCATTGTATTAACCGACAACCCAATGCCCGCCATCGAAATATCATTTACGTTCTGATAATTGACAAACATTTTGGTTTCACCGTCTTCCGAGTACAGACTCAATGACTGTGCATTACCACTCTCGCGAAAACCAAAAAACCAACCGTCAGCCGCATCGTTCTGCAATACACGTAAGAACCCACCTTGGTTCCAGTACTCTGCGGTATTGCGGTTAGCAACTGATGTGTTGCTAAGCCCGTAATCGTTTTGGATGATATTTAGATGACGGATTAATAATGGTTCTTCTGCTTTAGGCGAACCTCTGCGCATCCAATCAACAATGAATTCGTCTTTTGCTAATTGCTTTGTGATGGCTAAAAACACCGATATCTGTTTGTCGATGTCGTTGCGAATACTTGTCAGGATATTTGGCAGCTCAACATTTTCTAATCTATCGGAAACCATGCTCCTCGACGACGTTTGGCTGACCACACCGACTAGAGTCACGGACACGAAGACGGCCGCGAGCAAAGACGAGACAAAGAGCTGTTTAATAGATAATGATGATAAATTCATTCAGAGCGGTTCCACGTGTGCTTAATGCATGTGTTCATACAAAATCCTAGTCAGCTTTAGCCGATAGTGCAAAAACTGAACGGTACATTTTGACGCCACACGCTTTTTTATTATTTTTTGGTCTTTATTCGACCACATTCTAATTTATCGACCAACTAGTCAACTTTCAAAAGAAACTTTTATATAATTTGTCGATATTTCACACATTTCAAAAATTACAAAGGTAAACAACTGTTTAGAATTCATTGCTGAAACTGAAAACCTGCTTTATTATCGAACTCATCTGACCACCTAGAGAGATAACTATATGGCAGCTTACTCTGCACCCTTAGACGATTTTAAATTCTTACTGCACGACTGGTTAAAGGTAACCGACAACTATCAAGCCATGAACAAGGGCGACTTTGACGCTGATTTGGTGAACGAAATCATCACACAGGGGGCAAAATTTGCCGAAGAAGTGGTCGCTCCGCTTAATTTGAATGGAGATAACCAAGGCTGTCGCCTAGAAGATGGCAAGGTCAGTACTCCGGACGGTTTCGCCAAAGCGTACGCAGAATATATTGAGAACGGCTGGAACTCGATGTTAGGAAGCGAGATTTATGGCGGTCAAGAACTACCTTACTCGGCCGCCATTCCTGTACATGAGATGTTAATGTCAGCTAACGTAAGCTGGCGTTTAATTTGTGGCCTCACTGAAAGCGCAGTATTGGCGTTAGAGAAACACGGCTCAGATGAACTTAAGGATGCTTATCTTCCTAATTTAATCTCGGGTGAGTGGACAGGCACCATGTGTCTTACCGAACCACAAGCAGGTACCGATCTTAGCTTACTTACCACAAAAGCCGATAACAATGACGACGGCAGTTACAACATTACCGGAACTAAGATCTTCATTTCAGGTGGCGATCATGAGTGGACAGACAATATTATCCATCTAGTTCTTGCCCGTTTACCCGACGCGCCAGCAGGGGTAAAAGGCATAAGCCTGTTTCTCGTACCTAAATTCATGCCTGATGGCTCTGCCAATGATTTATCAGTTGGCAGCATCGAACACAAGATGGGTCTGCATGGTTGTCCTACCTGTGTAATGAACTTTGACGGCGCCAAAGGATGGCTAGTGGGCGCGCCTCACAGCGGTCTCGCCTGCATGTTTACCATGATGAACGATGCTCGCTTCCAAGTTGGCTTACAGGGTGTTGGTATCGGTGAGGCGTCATATCAAGGTGCACTTGAATACGCCAAAGACCGTTTGCAGTCCCGAGCGCCTCAAGGTATTCAAGAACCAGAAAAGAAAGCGGATGCAATCATTCACTTGCCGGATGTACGCAGGATGTTACTGACGCAAAAGTCTCTGGTAGAAGGGTCACGTGCTCTTGGTCTTCTATACGCAAAACAAATGGATATCGCTCGTTTCGGCACACCGGAGGAGCAAGCCAATGCCGAAGCCATTATTGCTTTCTTAACACCCATTACTAAATCTTTCTTTACCGACATGGGTCAAGAGGTTTCTCAACACGGTGTGCAGGTATACGGTGGGCATGGTTATATTCAAGAATGGGGGATGGAGCAACACATTCGAGATAGCCGAATCACGCAGCTTTACGAGGGAACCAACGGCATCCAAGCACTCGATTTAATCTCGCGTAAACTAGTACGAGACGGTGGTAAGCTTCTGTCGGTCACTAACGAACTGTTTGCTCAAATGGTCAGTGATATCGCTGATGGCTCAAGTAGAGACCAAGCTTCAGGGATTTTAAACGATTGGCACGCAACGGCCGAGTCTCTATTGGGTACAGATGCGGTAGCGACCGCTGCAAAAGCCTATGATTTTATGCAATACAGTGCCTACAGCCTTATCGCTATTTGCTGGTTAAGCATGGCTGACCGAGCGCAAACGAGCGGCAATGCGTTAGCTCAAAGCAAAACAAAAGTGTGTGATTTCTATTTGAAGCGAATCTTCCCACGCGCATCAGCACACAAGATCTCATTGGCATTAGATGAGCACGACCTGATGCAAATGACCGCCGATGAGTTCTAAAGCAAAGCAACTAATGAACGGCACATGATGTGCCGTTTTTTTTGCAGCAGTTTGTTTGGTATTTATACAAGGCAGAGTCTTTGTAGTGTAGTTGCTCTATATAAAAAGGCGATAACGCAGTAGAAATACCAAACAAGCGCTTCCCGAAGGGTTCTTCCTGAGCGCCTCCTGCTCTTTGTTATTGCTTTTTGGCTTAGCCCACTAGGCCTGCAAAGCAATGCCGCGATCAGAAAGCGCTCAGATTGAACAAAACTTATACCGCAAAGTTCAACAGGCTCTAGCCTAATTACCACTTCTACTGCAATAATAGTGAATATTTCATATTAATTATTGCATGATGTTTGAAGGTATCACGGAATTCGTTGCTGTAGCAGAAACTTCAGGCTTTTCCTCCGCGGCAAAAAAACTGGGGGTTTCCACGTCTTTTGTCAGTAGACAAATATCTGCTCTGGAGAAGCGACTGGGCGTGCAACTATTCGCGCGCACCACCAGAAAAATAAGACTGACGCCTGCGGGCGAAGACTTCTATTTGCGCTGCCGCAACATTACTGATGAACTTCAAGACGCTCAGCAACAATTAACTGGAGACAGTCAGTCGATTGAGGGACGCCTACGCATTTCCTTGGCTGGCCATTTTGCAGAATATTATTTGGCGCCAATGATCGTTGACTTCGTCAAGCAACACCCAAAGTTATTTGTGGATCTAGATTTTAATTCGCGAAACATCAACCTAGTTGATGAAGGTTTCGATTTTGCGAGCCGCTATGGGCACTTAACTGATTCATCACTTGTCGCGCGCAAATTAACAGAGCGCAAACTCATTGCTGCCGCGTCTAAGTGTTACTTGCAAAAATTTGGTGAGCCAATTCATCCAAATGAACTTAAGCGACATCAATGTTTAGTGGCTAACTTAGAGCATTGGCGGTTTATTGAAGCTGAGAAAGAGTTTCAAGTTAAAGTAAGCCCTGCATGGAAATCTAATAATAACAATGCTATCCTAGCTGCCTGCAAAGCAGGGCTAGGAATTGCTTACATTCCTGAAACCAGTTATCAAGACAGCTTGCAAACATCTGAACTAGTGCCTGTTTTGGAACCGTTCTGGCTACCCAGCATCCCAAGCTGGATTGTCTATCCAAGTAGGCGATTTTTACCAACTCGTGCCAGAAAACTCATCGAATACCTAGTTGCCAACATTTCGAATCAAGCTTGGTGACTTCGGTATGAAAGTTAACGCCGATCAATATTCCGAGACACTGGGTCAAAGGAGCCTCTTTTGTTCCGAAGTAAATTCAGTGCAACGCTTTCCACAACTCTCCAATAGTGCATTAACAAACCACGCAATTCTTACAGTTAGCAAATTGTACTTTTATTAAATAAATTTAGTGCTAATATGCGGCAAAATAAAAACATAATCAGAGGTTAAATTGGACAGAGACAGTCGCCGATATAGCCGCTCCAAACTTGCTGATGACGTAGATAGCATAGTGAACGAGCTTATCAAAGAAAGGCTTGTAACCATCGACAGCATTTGCGAAGAATTGGATTGTACCGATAGAACTTTAATGAATTACCGCAAAGGTGTAAGTGATATACCGGCGTGGAGATTGTGGAAACTCAGAGCCATCGGGTATAGCGGAGATGCTAAGTTGCAAGCCATTGCAGAGTTAAACAAGTTTGGGTATTCGTTAAAGCGCAGTTGGAAAAACACCAACGGCTAAGCCTTTATAATTTCCCTCCTGAATTGCTTTGACTACAAACTTTTGGGCTCAAAATTGAAAAACAGCTCGAATACTCCGTTCAAATTTCGTATTTACTCTATTTTGTAACCGATACCATAAACGGAATGCAGAATGCTCTCTGTTTCACTGAATTGGGAAAGTTTGCTTCGAAGGTTTTTCATATGACTATCAATCGTGCGCGAGCTAACAATACGATCATCTTCGTAACCCGCTCGCATTAAATTATCTCGAGAAAACACCACACTGGGCTTATTAATCATTGCAGTTAACAATCTAAACTCTACAGGTGATAACTCAATTTGATTGCCATCAACGTAGCAGACAAATTTTTCTAGATCCATTTGTACGTGTTTGTAACCGATCAGTGACGATGTAGTAGGTGCAGGCTGTTCAGCTCGTCTAAGGATCACCTTAACCCTTGCCACCACCTCTTGCACGGAAAAGGGTTTACAAACGTAATCATCTGCACCGATACCCAGCCCTGTTAAACGGTCTATTTCATCAACGCGCGCAGTAAGCATTAAAATGGGAACATTGGAAAACGTACGTACTTCACGACAAATAGAAATGCCATCTTTGTACGGTAACATCAGATCTAATATCACTGCCGTAGGTTCATTATTTCGAATTTCATCTACAGCATGCATACCATCGTGTAAGACTGATGTTTCAAACCCATCCATTTGAAAAAAGTCTACCAAGATTTGAGCAATCTTGGGTTCGTCTTCAATAATAAGAATGCGCTTTTTATCTGGCATGTCAGGCCTCCATTTGCGCTTTAAGTCTGACACAGATTTTCAATCCGCCAAGTACAGAAGGAACAGCGAAAATCTCGCCACCATGCGCTTCAACAATATTTCGGCTGATAGTTAGTCCTAAACCAGCACCCGAGCCACGACGCGTGCGTGATTCGTCTTGTCTGTGTAAAGGGTCAAATAATGCTTCACAATCCTCACTAGCAACCCCAGGAGCACTATCCTCAAAGGTTACCAAAATGAAGGTATCTCGCTTTTCAACAACAATATGTAACTTCCCTGGCGCATCGGTGTAGGCTAGAGAATTTCTGCAGAGGTTAATGAATAATTGCTCTAGTCGTTGCTTGTCAGCGTTTACCCACATCTCCTCTTCCGCCTTAAAGGTGATATCTAGCCCCTTATCGCTAGCTTGTTTGTGCAGACTATCAACCGCGATCGCCAATATAACCGACAGATCAAGGCGCTCAAATGCATATCGCAATCCGCCAATATCTGACAGTGACAATGCATAAAGGTCATCCACTAACCGACGTAACAGTGCAATCTCCTGATCAAAAGAAGCCAGTTGTTGCTGGTCAAAAGAGCGAATACCGGCCTTAAGCACGTCAATTTCCCCGCGCAATACGGTCAATGGCGTGCGTAATTCGTGAGATATATCCGCAAACCAGCGACTCTTAGCACTGCGATTTTTATCCAGTGTCTTACTTAGGAATTCGATGTCTCGCATCAATTGTCCAAGCTCATCGCTCCGCTTGTGCGCGAAGGTCACGTCAAACTTGCCATTGGAAAGGGTCGATACTGCATTTAAGATAAGATTAAGGGGTTTTAGTAAGCGCTTAGATACAAACCAAGACACCACGCCGGCAACGAATAAACAGCCACTGGCAATCAGCAAACTGGTTAGGAGTTGCTGCTTAGAGAATTCAGTCGCCAGAAGTGTGAACCCTTCAGCGTTTGGCCAACTTCGCAACTCGCCAATTCGTTTGCCCTCACTAACAATATCGACACTAACATCAGGTGCACCGGAACTAGACATATCTTCACCAATGACATACTCACCTTGACTGTCGAACAATGCAGTGTTTGGACCTTTTCCACCCAACGCATGGGAGGGATTACGACGTTCTAGTCGACGGTCTTCTGGCAAGCGACTTTCATGTGGAGGCGGCGGCCTTTCACCAGCCCTTGCTCTGTCGGGTGGCGGCGCCCTTTTTGCTCCTCGCTCGCCATGATACCTTGGAGGACGGGCCTTCGAGCGCAATTCGTCTCGATAATTGTTAAGAAACCCCTGTGCGCCCATCTCCCTAATGGAGTTCCAGTTGTTTCCCGACATTCGATATTCAGTGGCCAAATGTGTCGACACTTCTTGCAGTCGCTGCTGCTCAATGCTGATGACAAAGTTGAGAAAACCCTGCTGAAAGCTCCACCTTGCCATTAGCAGATTCACCAACAAGATCAAAAAGACTACCCCTACAAGGGTCAAAAAAAGTTTATGCGCGATTTTCATAATTGGCAGTATAACCAATCACATACCAACCAAAAGGTAACGATAGATAAATATGCGGCTTCTGTGGGCAAACTGCACCAGTTCTGCACATTTGTAGGTAATAGGATTAGACAAATGAAAAAACGATAGGGGTAAAGCTAATTTAACGCCGTGAATGACGATAGAGACAACTATTGACGGCTGCTCAACCAGCCGCCTTTTTGACGTTTGTTTATTTTCATCAATAGCCATGCTGCGTTATTCAGGCTGATCCGCTGTGCCGCTAGGTCAACCAAAATACGCTTCGCCAAGCGCCCTCGTCTTACAGCATCAAAAATATCAACAAATTCTTCAACAACATTCAACAGCGGTTGCCATAATGGCTTGCCAGAGTCGTTAATTTCTAAGGCTGTGGTTTGTTTACTAAGTACTGCTGAGATTTGGTCGAGCTGCAAGGAGAAATCTTCACGCGTGACTCTTGAGTTTGTTGCCAAACTCTCAATCCACGCCTCAACTGCGTTTTTGTCCAAACAACTAAATGAAGGCAGTGCCGCAAGTTCGTTAATGCTGCTCTCAATGCCCTCGCCATAACCTTCGGAAAAGCTATGTAATAGTCCGTGCACCTTTTGCCATTGTTGCCAGCTATAAACAAAATCTAACCCGGGTCCTTTTATGTTTTGTAGACCAATAATGTCTGTTTTGATGCCGCTTGGCATCTGCATTGCAATGCGTAAATTAAGTGCTTCCCCACTGATAAAATAATCGTCTACTACAACCAACTTGGCTTTGAAAAGAGCAATAAAGGTCGTTTTCGCTTGCTGCAGCAACGCTTTATCAACCTGCGTATCATTGTGTTCAATATTCACAAAAGTTTGGCTGAGTTTAAAACCATCAATGATTTGAGCCAGATGTTTTGAAGTAATTGAGTCAATGGACTCAATTTCGTTAGCTGCAATCTCAGTGGCAAAGGTTTCAAAGGAAGTAATTTTCTGCGCCTTGTCTCCCACTACCTTTTGTAAATAGCTAGTAAGAGATGCTTCTGTTGTCGGCAGTACCAAAAACTCAGCCAATTCGCGACATCTAGCAATAAACTCTGAACTTTTTAGGAGTTCATTCAATTCAGCGTCCAAACGCTCTTGCCAAGCATCCATCGCCAACGAACAAAAGCCATCTAAATTATTACCAATGATAAAGTGTTTCGAAGCCGAAAAGTCATAGGCGATGAGCCTTGCGAAGACTTTAGAGCGGGGAACCCTATCTGCCCGATTATTGATAACAGTGACCAAATTGTAATCGGCAGCGAGTTGTTTCTGGGTATCTTCATAGCCTAGTCGCGTCCAATTCGCTAATGCGCCGTATCTCTCATTGGCCGACATACCGTTGACAAATCGCATCTCACGGCCTTCGACCTCAGCATAGGGAAACACCTGTAACACCCCAATATCTGGTACCACTCTGTCGGCCATTTCTTTAATGGCCATGGTGCGAGAGAGCTGCATTTCTTCAGCCATATTAGCTATTAGCGCAATATTTGCCGGATGCTCTTCATAAGGAAATCGAGCCAGCAAATCCTCAGGAATAGTGGCAATTTCCAACCAATTGACATGCGTTAGATCGGCCTTTTTCTCAACCGCCTCTTTTTCTAAATACGCCAACATATTATCTTCCGTAGTCCAGGCCTTTGCGTTTTTAGAAATGAATTTTGCGATCACCTGTGGCACATCAACACCGGCGGGGCCTTGCAGATCTTCATGATCTGGGAAGCAATTAGTGATAGTTACCATGTCGTCACGCATCCATTGCTGCTGTAAAATATCTATGTAACGCGGTGTTAATCCCATGCACTCCCAACACAATACGTCAGATTTCAATCGAGCAGCCATACGGGTAACAAATGTTTGCTCCCAAATAGTGGCTTTGTCATAAGGCCGAAATAAGAACATCTCCTTAAGCGAGCCGTAGCGGGTAGCGAATAAGAACATGGCTTCGCAACCTGTAGTCTTAGACACAGTGGACAATCCAACAGAATTAACAAGCGCAGCTTTTAATCTCTCTGTACCTGATTTACCTCGGGTTCCCCAACCGCCGATGGTCATAGGTATTTTTGCTCTGTCGCGTTTTATACGGTGACTGACAAGAGCGTGGTTTCCCCAAAACAACGCTACCATCGCCAGAGAAAACACAAGAATGTGTTGAATCGTATTTTGGTAGACTGAAACAAAGTAACGTTGGAAGTCTTGATAAAATTGCACTACCACGACCGGGACGCCCAAATCAAAAAAACGGGACACTGCAGGTGTGACAGGAACATTCTGATCGTTGGCTTGCAGGGGATGACCGTTACAGACGATAGAAAATCCCAGCTTTTCCAACGCTCTAACATATGCATCGGGAGCTTCATCTGTATACGCCACATTTCGTAGCCGCGCGTAATGTGAAAACCTCACGCTCAGTGCAGTTCGAGCATATAGATTTCTAATTCCAACTGGGGGTTTAATGACTGTTTTTCCGGCGATGTGGTGCAACACAGTCTCTCTGCCGGTAATGCCATTGCTAAGCGCGGAGAGAAGTTGATCTACTAAAGGTAAAAAGGGTCGCCAATGGCCTTCATTGGCCATGTGTAAAGGTTCACCTGGAACCGTAGTCTGACTAACTTCAGCCAGTATGGCTGAAGGGACAATATGTCGGCTTTGATATCGCCTGGCCACGACATGGCTATGGTGCTGACGTTTGTCAGTCGCCGGATGCAATAGCTCATACAAGAAACGCCACATTCTAAAACCAAATTGGTCGGTTCTCTGAACGTATTTCTTATGTAATTGAATCGAAAATCGGTGTCCGATGTTAGCTGCTAACCAACGTTTTCCATCGTCGCTGTCAATAGCGGCTTGTTGTTCTGGTTTAAGCGAAATTCTGGCTTTACTGGTCGCATCCAGTACCGGTGACAATAGTGAATCCAAATTAGATTCCATTTTCGCCCAAATTTTCTCTCTAATATCTAAGGCTAAATACTGAACATCGGGTTGAGAGTGTTGCGTGGCCAGCTCTATTAGAACCGTGTAAATCTTATCTAATGCTTCCTGCCTTTGCCCATCTGTTCCATAAAACAACGTACTCCAATGCACCAACGCCTGCCCCAACGAGCGCAAACGCACGTAACTATGTGGCTTGGAGAATTCATAGAGTAAAAATGCCAAACAATACTGACTGGTTAGAATAAAGGGGATCTGGGTGACTAGGTAACAATATACCGAATCGCTCTCATCGGCTGCCAAACGCTGCACCATAGCCATCACGCGATCTTCATCGTCACAAATGGTAAGGGCTTTTACAACACTTTGCCGAACGGTTGGGCTGGGATCCTGTAACAATGTCTTGGTTAAATCAAAGATGGCAGGCTTATTCAAATAATGTAGACATACTATGTCAGATATGGATTCGCGAAAGAAAATTTGGTCGTCCTCATCCTCACGCGCTAACCTCGTTTGAATAAGGGCTATAGCTTTATTTAAGTCAGCGACTGCTAACAAATTTAAAGCTTCAATTTGCAGTTCTGGCTGTTGCTTTTTGTCCAGCGAAAAACGATAGGTATAGCGCAATAACTCTGAACTCAGTATATGCGCATCCTCATCGTGAATTGATACAAGCGCACTGCTTAAACTCTTAAACGCAGCTAACTGTACCTTTGCTTCAAAGGCATAACGGATCCAAGGAGTAAGTGAAGATTCAATCTTTAGCTCACGCCACATCTCTCGCATATCGGGTTTTTCATCGGAAAAAGCCAATAAATCAAACACTGCCGCAATGCGTCCCATAATGAAAGCGGCAAAAAATTCTTGATCCTTAATTCTACTTTGCCAACGCTCAGTCACCGCGCTCTCGTCTAGCCATCGAGACAATGCACGCTTGTCAGCACGAGCATTGTTGCTGCCTAAGTACTTACAAAACTCAAGAATAAGTTCGAACTTGGCATCTTTCGTAACAGCTTGACTGATCTCGGTGTGGAAAATACGGTAACGACTTCGAAGTGATGCTAATCGCTGTTCAGATTCATTTAATCGCTCATTGAGCAGCTTTATACCGGCAATATACGCTTCAGAAGTGTTAGTTGTTGCAAGCGACTTCACTTGTCGTTGCCAATCTTTGGCAATATCCTGAATAAATTCAGCGTAAATTTTCTTCCAGAAATCACTTAGCCCAGTCTGTAACGACTCGACATAATAGGCTCGTGAATTTTTTGCTGCACTCATTTAAGGATTACGACTTGTTGACTCATTTTTCTCGTTTATTGCCTGCAAAGCAGCTTCTTGTGCACGCATAGCTTCAAAAGACAACGCCTGCGGCAGATAATCAGAAACTCCCCTGTATCCTGATTCATTATAAGATAAATTAATATACCAGTAATTTTCGTTTTCACTTAAATTACGATCAAATCCGCCACGTATACGCCAATGGTGTGCTTGTTCCCAATCAAACCATTCTAAACCTATACCCAATCGTTCATCCGTGGTATCAGTTACTCTGTTGTCATCCTGGAAAAACTCTCGCCAGCGGTAAGCAATATCGGCCGCAAGTCCCTTGTAATAAAGTCTCGTGCCAATCTGTAAATCGGTGTTATCGATAATTTCAGAGTCTGATAGTTCATTACTTGTGAGCGACAGCTGTATCCATGATTCAAGGTCGTGATACCACTTATAACGAATATTTTCCGAAATCGAAAATCCGTATGTGTGATCAAGCTTGTATTGGCTGTACACCGACGTTGCGTATTGACCAAGCAGATTCCCCGATTCTATGAAGTTGCCGAATACGCCAACACTGAAGCGATTAAAGAAACGTCGATTTATGGAATATTGCCAATGAGTATTAATATTAAGCCTTGCCGAATGTGCCCAATCATCATCTATATAGCCCTTTTGTCCATGAAGATTGAGGCCAACATGCAAATCCCAATTACCCAACCACTGAGTGTCCCACCAGTTAAAACGAGCATGCAGGCTATCTTTTAAGGCACTATCATAATTGCGATAATCCAGTTGATAGCGATAGAAATAACGATTGTCAGCATCTGAGTCTTGAGCAAATAGCTGCAACTCATAGAAACGATTATTTTGCGCGGCATCTTCTGACGCAGAGCGTTGCTGTTGCATTCCCAATTGCGCGCCCCAGGTATATGAATGCACCGTGAGCTCTTCTTCAATACGGCTATTTTGCACAATTTCATAGCCATTTCTGGTTGTATCAGGGTATAAATCCAGGGCTGAACCCAATCGCTTGTCAGTATCTCTACTGTCATTTTCGGCTAGATTCAGTACTAACATACGATGACCGATAAAAGCCTCAGATTCATCAAACCAGCTAAACATTCCTTTTGGTGCGTACAGGTATTGATGATTGGCCAACCCGTTCTTTGCAAAACTGTCAATACGCAGCCAACTGTCTTCAGGAAGAAAAACTTGAAATGGTTCTTGTTCATCTGCTTGGAATAATCGCAATCGAACCTGCTGTGGTTGTTCGAGCCATTGGTCACTACCTCTTTGAAACTGAAGTTTTGCAAGCACCGAATCAATGCCTTTGAGGGTCTGAGATACGAGTGTCAGTTTTCGATCACCCGCCATAAGCGGCAGGTCAATTACCTTGCCCTGCCCCATGACCAGTTCAAGCGAGCTAAACAGTTGATTATCTATCAATATATCGATACGAGTGGCCGCTTCACGTTGAAACAAATGCTGTTGCGCCTTAAATACCAATCGAAATTTTTCTCCCTCAGAGACAATGAGATCGTAGTTAAGGGAACTGGACTCTGACAGCCGTTCCCACTGCTTTTCGTAGGGCAAAAATAACATTCTGCCTCTTACCGCCTGTGGAGAAACAGGTTCATTAGTAGTGGTGCTGTAAAAATTAAACTTTTTCGTTTGCAATGGATAATTCACGGCCTGCCAATCTGCATTTTGATTGGTTCTTCGCGTCATAGCACCTTTAAACCTCGATTCTGACAACGCGTTTAGCGCCTTATTCAAAGTGGTCAATTTCATTCGATTAGGTGATTGTTCAAAATCAAATACCCTATCGATGATTCGATTAATCTCTTGGTTTAGCGCGGGCATGTAATGAGGCTTTACATCAAAACGTCTATAGCTACCCTCGGCGATGTGCTGAACGACACATTCAAACTGGGGATATTCTGTGTGGTTCCAAAAGTCTACGCCGCTATATTCTGTATTTTGGCGCTTACATTCTCGTTCTACTTGCACTTTTTGACTCGGTGCGACTAGCTCTCGAATGTGAATCAACATTGGCGTACTGGTAGCTTTGATTTGTAATTCGCCATCGCTTGGCACCGTAACCGTAAAGCGATGACCAGAGCCTACAGAACCATTAGGGTTGATTAATGTTTCACTTCGAAAATCACTGTAAAAAATAGGAAGCCGACTAAATTTATCTTTAAATTTAAGCGTTACCCAATCATTTAAGTCGTGTTTATAGGTGTGCCATTGACGAGCCGTAATTTGTAATTGTGTTGCTCCTGATGTATGCACTGTTATAGGTGTCGTGGGGGTCACCAAGTAATTACGCTGCGGAACATTTAGTTCCACATTTTCCAAATCTACGATAGCTTGACTGTGAACTTGACTAACAAAATTATAGTTTATGTTGTCTTTCTCTGGTGCCCACGGCATGTCAGGTAAAGCTTTAGTTTGTTCAGCGACCAATCTCTGTAACATCGGAAAGCCTAATGCTTTTGCCGATTGATTGATGACATAATTACGCCCTGCGTTCATTCTCTCAATATCATCCGCTTCAGGATCCAGCATCATTTTACCTACTGAAAACAAAGCGTAATCTGGACGATTTAGCGTGAGAAATAATTTCGCGAGACCTAACTGAGCACTGCGACGAGCTTCATTACTAAATCTAATATCGCCATAAATGGCAATTAACAAACTAGTTTGTTCCGCTATATTGGCTTGTTCAGACAATACAGCGAGTAATTTACCCGCAGCTTGCTCAGCGATTTTCGGTTCGGGATGAAAACGCACGATCGCTTTTAATAAGCTCACGCCATAAGCATCCCAGCCGCTATTGAGGAAGCGGTTGTATAAATCGAGATAGAATTGCCAAGATGTATTATCGGGTTTTGCAAACGCTACTTGTATTGCTTGTAAGTCAGGCAATGACGCCGGAATCGGGCTTTCAAATAATGGTAACGGGAATATGCCATCACGTAGCCACCGTTGCCAAAAATCATGTATGTGTTGCGCATAGAACTGTCGAGATTTCACCTCAAGGTAGCGAGCATATTCTTTCCAATGCGGATGCTCATAGATGTCTGCAGAATTTACGTCTGGAGCAAGTTTTAACCAAGCACTCCACTGCGGCGCATCTAATCTTGGTGTCGCATCTACTTGATACCTAACTCTGACTGGAATGATGCCAGATGCCCCCTTTAGGGTTAATGTTTGCCAATTTCTAGGGATATATAGCGTGTGGCGCGTAATACTAGCAGTGGTATCGCTCGCTTTATCATCTGCGAGGTGCCAATCAGTATCTACGATGTAGCGTTCAATTCTTTCATCAGTGAAGCTGCGAACTGTTGTGTAATACTCATTATCAACATAGACCTCAATGGCAAAAGGCGAATCACTCAATTTGGGAAAGCCGGTTTCCAAAATAAGACGATTACTCTTTGCATCTGCTGGCGCACTAAACTCCATCGATTGATAAACTTCCAATAGTGTAAATGCATCATTTGCGAGCAGGTCAGGTATCGTAACGCGATGAGTCGCAATATCGGTGTCTCCTGACGCATCAAAAGACCAACGATATGACTCATTATTTAAATAAACTTCTTTTAAGGTTTGTGCAGACCTTGCGGTCATTGTCTTGTTTGTTAGATATTGATTCAGCGCAGCATGCAATCTGGAATTTTGCGCGATGCTTTTCTCGCCCTCAGCCACTTCAGACAATTGATGATTACGCGTAAACTCATTCAATTCTTGACGCTGCCGAGCAGCGGGCTGGCTTAACTGCTCATAATTACCAGAGAATAGCCAATCATTTTGTAAAGCCTGGATACGGTAATAAGGATTGCCGATAGTTCTGACTTCGGCTATTTCAGCATCATCTTCTGTTGCTTCATCAACTGAAAACACACTTGGGAGTGCCGGTCTTAGTCTTTGTTCATCGTCATAAATAAAACGGTTTCTAGACTGACTTTCAAAAACCTGTACCAATTCAGTCGGTTGACCTTCTCTGTGCAAATGAAAATATTCACTTCGTGCAAATTGCCAACGTTCACTTGCGGGTAACAACGATTCAATCCAATAGTCATTTCCTGCTTCTAATTCAAAGGTAGTGGTGCCCTCATTACGCCAATAATCATTGTGCTGTTGCACATTATTTTCAAACTGCGATGATTCTCCATTGTCTGGATCCTGCCAACTGATAGGCGCGAAATCATTCATACGAACTTCGCTCCCCAATAAAACTACAAAACTTAGGTAGATATCCTGAGCATTTTTGAGGACGACGGCACGGTCAAGTGAAGCGGCGTGTATGTGAGGGTATTGAGGCGATACCTGAACTTCATAAGCCGCTCCCGGCGCTTCGGATAGGAGACTTGTAAGCGTTAACTGTTGAAAATCCTCAGAGTGAAGAAAGTCATTTTCCGAGACTGGCGAACCGCTCTCATCCAAGAATCGAATAAACAAGTGCTTTCCACGCTTTAGCTTAAGGGTAATTCTTTCTTGTGGCTCGAGTTCAATCGTTCGCTCTGTAAAGGGATGCGTGTTTAGCTCTTCTTCTAAAAACGAATCAGACACTTGTGCAAACTCCCAGTTAATTGCTAACTGAGATTGTTCTGCAAAGACTGGGAAGCCAACCGACACGCATAAAAGCGTCAGTAAAATAGTTAGTTTGTTCAGCGCCCTAACAAACACCTAGTAGCCTCTTCCCCTATTTGCTGTTCTGCAAATGCCGTTCTTATTCTTGATGGCATTTCTATATGCAAGAAACTGGCCTTATTCGTATTTCGTCGATTTATCAACCTACCAACAGGGTTAATAGTGGCTCCCAACTCAAATACATCTCGCCCGTAAACCCTTGCCAATAGGCCGTTGTTGTCACGCAGGCAACTTTGAACGGCCAATAAATAAGGTTCGGGAATAGGTGTGCCATTACTCAAAATAAAATCTGCACCTCCGGCACTGACGGTTTCTCGACGCGCGTCATTAAATCCGTGCACTTGAATAATCGCAATTTGCATTTGCATTTCGAGGAAGGTATCTACTACTGCCGTAAATAGTGACTTTGGGATTCGAGATAAATCACTTTTCTCGGTTTCATAACGATGTTCTACGTTGCGCATCAGAATGTCGGGACGCACATCTTCCGGGGCTTGTTCGAACCACTGCTGCCCAATCTCCCCAGTTTTCAAATCGAAAAAAGCGTGCGGAACCTGTAATATTCTCAGATGGTCTTTTTTAATTGGCAACTTAATGCGCATTTCACCATGTCGTGGCGAGATACTCGATATGTAAAGTTGGTTATTAACTTCTCGTTGTTCAAGAAAGCTCATGCTATCAGCAGGTTGCTGATAAAGCCTTTTAATGTCTTCCTTGACCAGCTGGTACTGCGTTTCAGTCAATTCAACGGCTGCAACAAGATTAGCGACCAAAAACAGAAACAAGGCTGCGAAGAGTTTACTCATCAGTGTTCTCGCTCCAATCGGTAGCGTTCAATTATAGGTGTTGGTTTGATTACCCTTTTGACTACCGAAATGTAAACGTCCTTCCCTTGCATGTGGGTAATTTGCATATCGTGAATGGAATTACTGATGTCTTTATCCAATAAAATTGAAAACGACTGCCTGGCGACAATGTTGCGTCGACCTGACAACTGGTAACCAGAATAATGAACCTTAGGCTGTAAGTTGAAGCGCCTGTGCAAAATAGTATAAACATCTTGCATCGATTCGTTTCTGCTAGTTGTTGGAAACTTGATATCTAACGCAACTGGCTCTTGTGAAGTACTATAAACCACAATAGAAAGTACTTCTTGCTCAGCTTTTTTGTCAGTAGCCAAGGTTACCGTTTCTCCAGAACGTAATAATAGCCCTCGTCGTTGTTGCCATTCAGTAGATTCTCGTGGCAAGCCGTTGCGCCACCAACGCACGCCCGGAGTATTCATTGAAATCTCTCCTTCAAGCTCATTCCCAATAACAGAGGCATCAACAATTCCCCAGTTGCCCGCAACCCAAAATGGGGCTTGTGTTTCACCATTTTTCGACCATGCAACTTGCAAAGGCACACTGTCTGACTTCAAGAAGAAGAGCTTTTTAGCAATAGGTCGTGAAGACTGGCTCGGGGTTTCAAACACAGGGAACTCATCCAGTTTCGCAAAATTTAACGACGTATTTTCCTCTAGGCGAGTACGTTGACCTGGATAGGGGTTTTGCACTATAAGATCGGCTAATGTGAACTGACTAAAGTCGCTTAACAACGATTGATAAGTCTCATCTGGGTCGTCCTGTGGCTGTTCTGCTAGGAGACTTCGGTGATAATTTTTTAATACCCGAATATTGCCTTCATTAATCTGTTCTTCCCAATTTTCAGGCCGAACCGAAAACCAATCAGGTACGCCAGTTGGGAAGTCATACCAATCGCGTTTTTCCTCTGGCAAAAAACGTACTGCTGGCATTTCATTAACTCTGGTGAAAACAGACGTTAGAAGAGGTTGATTGGAGGTTAACACCATTTTATCAATCCCTGCACGAAGCTCTAAAAACAGTCTCGACTCACTTCCTAACCAATTGAAATATTCTTCTCCAGTGAGCTGTTTATTTTCCTCGGGATAGAATACGGTAGATAATCTATGTTGTTGTACAACTTTATCTTGTGTGTACAAAGAAATCGTGAGTTCGGCTCCTTCTTGGGTGGCCAACGCTTGCTCAGCGAAGGCACGAGATCTTATTTGATAGGGGGTACTGCCAGAGTCCGCTGTCACCAGTTCATAGGTGATTGGTGCTTCAGGAGTTAGAATAAGTTGAGGAGAAAAGTGATCATGCTCTTCAACAAATCCGCTTACACCAAATAACTGCAACGACACGGGAATAGAAGACATGAAGGTCACTAATCCAGGTTTCAACTCAAATTCCTGACTAAACTGCTGCGAATTAAAATCAAAAGTATCTGCTTTTTCCAAACTATCATTCGGATTAAACCAGCTCATGAAAACTTGGTAGTCACGTTCAGTAAAGTTATGGCTGCCCTCCAAACGATAGGTTCCCGCAACTTCAATAGGGAATGATACGCGCTTATAAACATCGGCCTGATGAGAATACTGGCTAAGTAAATATTTTCTCTGAGCAATTGCAGTTTGTGGAATGCGATACATCAACAAAGACATGTAGTCTTTATTCTCATCACCTGAGGGAACCAGTGGCTGCCAGCGATACTCGGCCAAGTTAGATTTTTCAGAATCGGTCAAAAAAGGTTCTTCAAAAGGATAATACTCTAGTAACTTGCCTCTTTGTTTAAGAGATAAGCGTTCCCACAAATCTATTGGCTCAACGCGGCTACTGCGTTGCACATGTTGGTAAGCTCTAACCGCCACATCATTAATCTGCGGACTTTTTACTACTTGGGAGATGATTAGTTTAGTTGCACCAGCAGGCAATCTTATATGTAAATTTTCGGTAGCGCTAAGTTTACTATTACCATCGCTTAAAAATGCTTCTGGCACTATTTGCCCGTTTTCCTTCAGTTCAACTTTTGTTGTCGCCAGCGCGTGATGATGAAATTGTTTTTCAAAAAGAACTTGATCTTGATTGTCATACACGCTCACTAGTAGGTGATATGGGTAACGCGCGGTTTGATTGTTTGTACCAGATAAAATCGCCGCTGAAGATATCCAGATTCTCTCTGGCGATTGCGACAAGACATAGGTCAACGCCCCTTCTGATGGCATGACATAACTTCGAGACACATCCAAACGAATGGAATCAGGCAACTGGAGCGATACTTTCTCCAAACCACTATTGTCTAAAATGGCTCGAGCAACAAAAAATAGTGCGGCGGCCAACAAACCTAATGCAAATAACTTACGCAACATACTCATGGCTTTTTGTCCTCGTTTTCAGGCAATAACCAGAGATACCTTGAGTCGACGAATTTCGTCACCGAGTCGGCCTGCGAGGTGGATAGCTCCCGTTGATTCAAACTATTGAGATTGATGGCTCCGATAAGTCTTTCATTTGTATCAATAACGAGGATAAATTGCTGTAAACTAGCACTGTCGAGTAAGTAGGCTAACGTGTGGCTTGAATCATCTCGCCGAAGCACATCAATCGCCTTATTTAAATGATGCACATTACGATTTTTCGCATATAGACCTAGCTGCGACTCTATCGTTGCAAATTCGGGTATTACAACATTGGCCAAAACCGAGAAGGATTGTAAATCGCGACGATAGACAGGCAGTTGCATCAAGCGAGCGTGCTGCTCCTCTATTTTTATTACCTCTGTCGCCTTAAAGCTGTCTCTTACCAACGGACTTATCCAAAGGGTGACGAATTCATCCAACTTTAAATAATTCAGATAATCAATTTGTTGATTGGTACTCTGGTAGTAAGGTGACGTTACAAAGTCGCCATTTACGTAGCGATAACTCAGACCAAAATCCTCCAACTGACTTATTAGAAATTGAGTTTGCTCCCCCATGTCATATTGGTTGATGTTACGCCATAGGCTGACCATGGATAGCTCTTTGGGAAACGGACGCGACTCTTGGAACGAAAACCCACGGATCTGTATAGGAATAACTTGTTGTTGCTCAAATTCCTTGGTGATTGCCATAAACATAGTGTGAAACAAAGTGCGATTATTTCCTGCCAACGTGACATTGCTGGAACCATCGGTATTTGCCCAAGGATGCGCGCCCGAAAGTAATAAAAAGCGATTTTGCAGCTTACTAAAAAGCGCCGCACCAAACTCAAAACTGGTTCGCTCAAAAAATGGGTTAGGGACTTGAATTAAGAAGTCATTCTGAGCTGTTAAATTGACGACCAACGTAGCCCAGTTTCTACGCTGGCTTGTGTCGTCAATATCCGGCTGTTCTTCTAATAAAAGAAACTCTCGTTGCGACAAAGGTTGTTGTAGTACACGGAATTGGTAGCCAACACTACCTGCTTGCAAGTTGAGTCGCTGTAGCTCGTTTCGAGTCTGTTGATACCAGCCCGATTGCTCAAACTGTTTTAACCACGTCATTAATGGCACTAGAATATCCTGATGCCAGTAGAGCAATTCGTTTTCGCTGGGAATTTGATAACCATTATCCCCTTTTTTAGCTATCAAGTCTTTGCGCTCCAACAACCAAGAGATTAAATAGCCCTCAAAATCTTGCACGCTATTGTTGTCGGTTTCCTCCTGGTAGACCTCTAATCTAGCTAATGCACTGCGCATTTCTCGGTTGTTTAATGTCAACTCTGCTATTCCGAACTTATCATCCTGCCATTGGGGATTAATTGCACTTTCCTGCCACTCATATGTCAATTCGGACACCACAGAGTCGAGTAATTCTACAGGCAAGTCTTCGGGCAGCGTACGTAATACACGCAGGAAATTTTGCGACGTTTCCTCATTGCGTCGCAACCGCTTTCGCTGTTCCGTGATTTTTAAATCACCGCGGATCTGCAAGACATTGTGCTCACTAAAAACGCGATGAGCAGATTGAAACATGCCGTTTTCTAGGGTCGAGTCAAAGATGTACTCCCCCGAGCTCTGTAACTGATAGGAAAGATCCACAAATACCGCTTTGTTTTGCAGTTTTTCAAACATGGCCAACCCCAGTGTCGCGGCTCCTAATTCGGCTCGAGCTCTGGTAACTTCTAGTATGATGTTTGAGTTTGGCTGTAAACGCACTGCATAAAAGCCGATACCCAATCGGTGAAACAACAATACATTATCTTGCGTCACCCAAATATCAATTTCGATGGCATCGGCCATGTCAGCTAGGAGTGTAAGAGAGTCATGCACATTGTCTGCGTTTACCGACTGAGCAATCTGCATCATCTTCTCAAATTCGACTGCTTGTTCTTTACTTACGTCTGTAGGTCTAACTGTTGAAAAAAATGAAGCAGGACGAATTTGGGCATAGACAGATTGCACTGTTTCTGAGGTTAATGTCACATCTCTTGAGACAGAGGCCGCTTGCTGCTGGTTTGCATCTTGGGTGGTGAATGTCAGTAAAAAACCAACAATCGTAGCAAACGTTATCCCCACAAAAGAGGTAAATACAGTGCTCACGGCCATTTTTACCGCTATTTTCTTTTGATAAACCTTGACTGCAATAAGCGTGCTTACAATATAACCAAAGCCAAAGTAATCGGAAATTTTGGCGCTAGGCAAAAACTCAATGAGGGCGAACCCCAATAAAATTTTGTACACAAAACCGATGTTAAAAAACAGGAGGATCAGACGTCCGCCTTCAAAGGTAGTGCCCTTAAACCATGGTATTCGCATGACCATTATACCGAGGAATAATACGACCGTGGCTTCTACGAATGTAAATAGTAACTTTTCCGGTTGATACCACTGCAAGGCCAACAAAGCGGGAATCAGAATCCCGTTGAACTCCCATCCAAATTGCAAATTCATTCTTGATGCGATAAAGGCAGTAGTAATCAGAATAATGTACGCCTTAGGACTGGATAATAGCGAGGTGGCCAAATCCTCGTACATGTAATTTAAGCCACCGATATTGAAATTAGTGAGCGGGATCAACAGCCATTGAATGATGAGGAAAGTCAGCCCAAGATACATAAACAGCGCTTTACTACCTTTGGTAATTCCCCCCATCCACATTTGGTTAGCGATAAGCGCAACGATGATTAGGCCAAAACTTTGTAAATTATTCTTTAAGTCATAACCTGCGAACAGCTCCCCCGACACATCAATAAGTGCAGGTATCGCAAAAAAGTCCATCGCAATCCGCACTAAGACTGACAGGAGTATTAGGGCAAAAAATCGATCCCGACCAAACATTTCGGAATAGCCAAATCGCACCAACAATTTGTTCGCCAATAGCCAAGCAAGTCCATATGTCATGTAAGCTTCAACCAATACAACGATTGCACTTGCGGGCTTGACGAAAAATAAGGGTACGAGATAGCCAGGAACTACAAGCCCAGCTAATGGAGTGCCGAATCTGGCATTTAAGAAAACAACAACAAACACGCCCACCCATACAGTCGTGATGACTGAGCTTTGCAGTGCTCCGGGTGGAAACAGTGTGAATTGGAGAAAATCAGGCATCTATAAGTGCTTGGGCTTCTATCAATTGTTCAGGAGTAAGAGGCTTTTCCAATACAGTCAACACAAAAGGAATTTCTTTTATCTTGGCAATCTCTTGAGCGTCATTGATACCAGTAACAACGATGGTTGGCGTATCAATGTTTTCTGATTGCATCCAGCCCAGTAACTCTGATCCATCCAGCTTCGGCATTACGAGGTCTGTGACCATATAGGCAAAGGTTTGGGACTCAAGAAGTTTTTTGGCCATTAAGCCGTTTTCTGAAACTACAACGGATAGTCCCATATCCTTTAGCCAAAGCTTAGTCATCATTGCCAACAACGGTTGGTCTTCAACCAGAAGTACAGTTTTAACTTCATTAGTCATCTAGATTTATCCCCTCAACTAAAATAGAAAGTCGATATCCCTTGCCCACTTTTGACTTCAAACGACAGTCCATATTTGCGTCTTTTGCGACTTTTAGTGCCATCAATAGATCCGATAACACAGTTCGCTCACCCAGGACGGCGTTTTGTTCGTACAATTTTTGTAGCTGTTCATTTGGTAGCCCATAACCTTCGCTTTCCAATTTGATATAGAGCACGTCAGTATCGTTAAGGTGCTGTTGTTTAACTAAAACTTTTACTTTCTTAGGCGTAATTGCATCGTCAATTAACAACAATAAACTGCTATGTAAGAGTTGCCTAAAAGCATCAGGGGAACCTAACCCCATAGTTGGGTAACCAGGAATTTTGGTTTCAAACTCGATGTCTTGGCTAATACCGTCTTCTTTATTGACGCGTTTCACTTTATCTAGCTGGGCTTTGAGTATGTCCAAAGGATTGAAAGGGATAGCATTAAAATCTTCAAGTCCAGAGGCTTTGTTCATGAAATAGTGAGTTCTGCGAGTTAAATCAGCGGCCTTTTTAAGCTCAATATTGAGCAGCAGTGAAAGTTGACTCACTGCCTTGTTGCTAGCTCGTCGCTCAACTTGCATCAACCCCATTTGCAAGGTCGTCAGGTAATCTTTGACACGAATTAGGAAGTTGTCATACAAACTTCGTTCAATCTCTAGATAGGCCTGAACATCTTTGAGGCTATGTAATTCAACCATCAAACCATTTATTTTTAAGTGCACTTCTTGTTCTGAAAAGACATTTGACTCATGGCGAATAGACGACAACACAGCGACGTATTTACTGTTATTAATAGTAATAAAAAAGCGCGATGCTTGTTGCGATTGTTCAAGGGTGAGTTGGCGAATGAGGTTTCTTAAACTATCAGGAGCGACAGGTAAAATTTGGCTTAAAAATTCAAAAGCTGTGACATGCTCCACCTGTATCTGGCTTTTATTCCCCATTAACCTCATAGCTGTATTCACATTGGCGACTTGTCCAAACACATCGAAGATGACGACAGGTGTATTCATAGAGCTGAACAGCGACTTATGTAACTGGGAATGTGCTATCACTCTATGTAATCGCGTTCCCAATTGATGCACTTTTTGGTTCTCTCTAGAGCCGAATCTTGCGCTTAGCTGGTTTCTGGTTTGCTCACCTTGGTGCGCTTGCTCTCTTACTCCCAATAACGTACTGATGTGTAATGCAAATAAGTTAGCTTGCTCTTTTATCTGCCTAATTTTTTCCGGTTCTTGTTCAAGTGTTGTTAGCGCCCAAAACCCCAATACTTTGGTTCCTTTAAAAAAGGGCACCAATATCTCAAGCTCGTCGTCTTGCTTGTTTTTGAAATAAGAGCGAGACGATTCTACTGCCTGTTTCGCCTGAACGGCTTGGACATAAGGTTCCCTTCTTATATCTCGGCGCATTTCATTAATGTCATGCACGCTGCAATTAACAGCCGATATCTCATTGAGATGATTCTCGCCGTGCTCTAATTCTAAAAAAATACAGCGTTCCAATTGCAAACTTTGTGCGACCATATTGGCAATATTGTTCCAGACCTGATTGTTACCGTCAGGCTCAGTTCCTCTCATGGCCTCTTCTACATCGAGTAACCCGTCTAAGTGATCAATAGAAAGATGTCTAAAGCGGGCGACTACCAGCTCCATACCCAAAATACCAAAGCCAACGGCGATAAAAAGTTCAATCAAAGGGGGATAAATGTCAAAGACATCGGCAACAGGAACACTAAGGATAATTAACAATCCACCAGCAAAAATGACACTGATGCGCTTAAGAGACGGCGGATTAACAACAAATAACATCAACAAAAATAATGTCACCATACCAATTAATGCCAATCGGTAACCTGCCAATAACTCAGTCAGTAACTTATCGTTCTCAAAAGCATGAAGCGCTGCGGCATGATACTGCACTGGGTGCCACCCAGGTTGGTTGTCCGAATAGGGAACTGATACCAAAGCGTGCAGAAGGTCAAATTTTGGCAGAATATAAATGTCTTTATTTTGCAGTAGATTACTTAAAATTTGTTGGTTTTCGAGCAGTGCTTTAGGCACCACGACAGAGTTAATTTGAGTGATGGAAAAATCAATGAACACGTCTCCCGTATTATTTTCAATTGCCTCTGGATATAGGGTCACAATAGGTGACAACAAAGTTTTGTGCTTGCTTTGTTCAAGGGTTGGCAATTGACGCGAAATACCTGCGCGTTTGCTAGGTTCTATCAGGTAGCCTGCTGTGGGGAACCAATCGGATTGTTCGCCTTGGGTTAAATTACCTTGTTTATCAAAACTGAAGCTAGGAAGCTTAATGCTGTAGGGTTTATGCCTCTCGATAAGCGCCGTTTCCATCGCGGTAAGCGCTCTGTCGGGTAATATCCAAAAAATACGTTTTGGCTTGTTAATGACGACTTGCTCAAAAGCATCAGGTAACAAAATGGGATCATCGGGAAGTTCAACCAGTGTGAAATCGGCAATGGCATCGTTTTGTTTAGCAGAAATGAACTCCAACGCATTGATATTAATAAAACGAGTTACGCCAGTTAGTTCTAGCAACGACCACAGCAGCGTAGCAGCGATTAAACTACCACCAAAATAGAGCCCCACGGTCTTGCGTAAGTTCACATTAATACCTGTTTGTTGCTAAAACACTGTTTAGATTTATATCTGCTAAACACAGATATAATTTACAGCATTCTCTAAAAACACCCTATATATCAATACATTATACTTTGGTCTAAATTTCCGTTTTTTTACTAAAACCTCGTCAAAACCTACGACTTTTGACTGATTATTTGTCGATTTCAGCATAACCTTGTAAAAAAGTCCTCTACAGCCCGTATTCTATGGTTATTTTCACCATAAGCTTGTAACGCCGTTTTCACCATAAGTTTGTAAAATTATACACTTTCAACAAAAGATAGACTCATATTGATTACACGGTATTAAAAATCACTCGTAATTACCTAAGTCAAACTATTAGTTGAATTTATTTTGCTTCATCAAAAGAAAAAGTTGAACAAATACCTGTTAAATAATCTCCTTTTGATCATAATGGTTAATGATACAAAAAATGGATATTTTTAATGGCACTTAATGGTCACTCAGAAGAGCAGTTTGAAGAACTGCTCTACAACGTCGTATCTCCTTCTCACCCCATATCCAGTATTGAACACCTCTGGGGCAGAAGTAAAGAATGTTCTGCGCAACTTTTTCAGGACACTTTTCTAAAGGACATTTCATAGTTAACTGGCGACATATCCCGGTTGGCAGTATGCAGCCGCTCTAAATTGTAATATCGCATATAAGCGGTGACATCGTTTTTCATATGCTCACGAGTTGGTTGTGGTACTTTCAACAACCAGTCATGTTTTAAGCTACCAAAAAATCTTTCAACTACAGCATTATCCCAACACGCGCCAACATCTCCCATGCTGGCTCTGATATCATAATTAGCCAACAGGTTACGATAGCGTTTGCTCGTATATTGTGAGCCTCTGTCACTATGGAATACCAGACCATCAGGTGGCCTGCGCAGGTTATAAGCTTTCATCATGGCCTTAGAGACCAGGTCAGGGGTCATGCGTTTATCAATATGCCAACCGACTATGCGGCGTGAGTAAAGGTCCATGACAATGGCGAGATACATCCAGCCTTCACCCGTTTTCAGATACGTCACATCCCCGGCCCAGACGTGGTTTGGCGCAACAGGGTTGAAGTTCTGATTAAGCAGATTGTCTGCAACCGCATCACTGTGTTTACGCTTTGTTGTCACGTTGTAGGCAACGCGTTGTGTCACCACTAAACCCAATCTATTCATAAGCTTTTGAGTACCATAGTCGCTGATATTAAAGCCCTCATTGCATAACCGTTTGCGAAGCCCCTATACCCAAGACTGTTCCGACTTTCTTTGAAGAGTTCCTTAGCTTTTCCATGCAGAGCCAATTGCTCAGATGTTATCACTTCAACAGGCCTTTTCAGCCACGCATAGTAAGCTGAACGACTCACATTCAGGCTCTTACATAATCGGGATACTGGATGAACAGAAGCCAGTTGTTTAATCGTCTCAAACGCTATTTGGTTTCCTTTAGCAACAGGGCGCTGGCCTTTTTTAGAATGTCTTTTTCCATCCTTAGCTCTTTATTCTCCTTGCGAAGCCTTAATAGCTCAGCACGCTCATCAGCACTTAATGCCGTTCCTGATTGCTCAGCTTCAAACTTTGCCTTCCAGTTACAAAGCAACTTATCAGTGATACCTAAAGACGCTGCCGCCTTAGGAACGCTATAACCTTATTCAGTGACCAATGCGACGGCTTCCTGCCTAAACTCATCGGTATAACTTCTGTTTTTTCGTTTTGTCATATACACCTCAATATCAGGATTATATTCCTTTATTGAAGTGTCCTGTTTGATTAAAGCAGATCATCTGACAGTGAGGGCAAGTAATAGGACTGTAATTGGTTAGTGCTCGGCTATTGAGCAACTTTTCAAGATTCTCTTGCGAGATATTGAGCTCTTCGGCTAACTTGTCTAGGGCAGCCCTTTCAGAGGTTGTCACAATTCCATCTTGAAGAGCATGAGCTACCTCTACTTCTAAGTGTTTTTTTCTAGAGATAAGCTCTTCACCGAATTTTGCAGCTAGCATGGCTGCCGGCAGTGCTACAACACCTACACCCAGTAGCATAATGAAAACCGCTATAAACTTACTTAAAAATGTAATGGGAGTTACGTCGCCATAGCCCACAGTTGTCATTGTCACGACTGACCACCATATCGCACTCGGAATACTATCAAAAACTTCGGGCTGTGCAGTGTGTTCAATACTGTACATAATACCGCCAGACAAAGTAATAAGCACTATCATTATGAAAATAGCTGCTCCAATTGTTGGCAATTCCTGCTTCAATACGTTAATGAATAGTCTCAACCCTTTAAAATAGTGTGTTAGTTTGAGTAGGCGAAGCATACGAAGCATTCTGAGGTAGCGTAAATCTATCGCGAATATGAAAGATAGATAAAACGGCGCAATAGCCATTAGGTCAATAAGTGCCACTGAAGAAAAGATGTACCTAATTCTTACTTTCAATGGCTTTGAATCTTCCGCATCAGGTGCTTCTGTACAAACCCATATTCTAGCTAAGTACTCTAATGTGAAAATGGTGACTGAAATTAGATTAAAAATTCGAAATTCTAGATGGTATCTTTGGCCCAACGGCGCATATGACTCAGCAATAACGGCTATGACATTCGTTATGATGAGCGTCACAATAAAGCCGCTCAATAACTTGTTATAAATTGAACCTTCAAAGCCACTTTCCAACAACTCAAATACTTTACATTTCATCATTAGCCAATTGTAAATAGGTTTTAGTATTTTAAGAGAAAACGCTGCTCAGAGATAAACATGGGCAGCGTAGCGAATGCTAAGAACTTTTAGCTTGTTCTTCTTTAGATAAAGTGAAATACGCCCTGGTTACTGGAAAAGCGATTTGTGAAATTAACGCTGTTCCCCAAAGTAAATTGCCTATGATTGCCGGAACATGAGGCAAAATCACCAAAGTCGCCAATGCCAGCACAACACCGAACATTCGCACTTTTGCCGTTGCAAATCGGTGGGCTACGCGTTTCTCAATGTTAAATTGAATCCAAAGTAAAGATAGTAAATATATTGCTAACCCAGTACAGCCTATAGCGCCATATTTAAAAGGGTACGGCTCCCAGAATCCAACTTTAATTTCACCCGCTAAAGCAACACCTACCATTACCGCGGACATCATCAGTATTAAATGGGCTAACCACCAACTCACGAGTGTCCATTTTTTCTGATCTTTGGGTTTACCATTGCCCACAAAATCAAAATAGATCCAGCAAAGGACGAAAATAGCAATCCCACCAAAAATGAAATTCACTAATACACTTGGACTAACTTTGTAGATACCTTTTTCAGATAAGGTAATTACGAGCTTAAAGAATCCTTCACCAGAAACAATGAGTAACAACAGTGCAAAGCGCTCTGACATATGCCCCAATCGAGGCAAGAAACGCTTATTTTCCAGAACGCCAATCTTGGGCATCATATACAGCATTTGTATTGAAAATATTCCTAGGCCAAACACTAAATAATTGAATGGCGTAGGTAAAAAAGCACTAGCAGCAAATAACACTGATAAGATTAAGAAGTTTCTACTTACATGTGTGGCAAGTTTTGACTCTTCAATCCCTAATCGATTAGTACGGTGATACAGGTAGGCAGTTATGAGTCTGTTTGCCGCAAATGCTATTGCAAAAAACATCCAGCCTTTATCATGTACATGTGGAATTGAAGCTGCCATGACCATTGCCGTCACGATTTGACCACACATTATCATTCTGTGCTTTACGTCTGTGCTGACGTAGAGTGAGTTAAAGACACTAGAGTCGGCCCATGCAAACCAGACAGAGATAAACAAACCTGCAAAAATCAGGAAACCGCTGAATGACAAATGGTCGCTCAAGTAATTGCCTAACAAAAAGATAATCACAACGTGAATCAAGTCATAAAATAACTCAACCCAGTGCACATGATCGTGAGCATCTTCCGAATCTAAATGATGTTGAGGAAGGCGCCACATTGGATGCTTTTCTAGTGCCATACTAGTTCTCCGGCTTTTCCCACGCGAAAGGCTTCATAGCGTCATCAACTTTCGTATGGGTTAATGCATTGGTAAAATTAGAGATCAGTTTAGCAGCCAACCCAGTTAACACCTCTAATGCTTGGCGCTTCGTATACCCAGCATTAAGAAATTCATTTAACTTGTCATCTCCAATATGCCCTCGGTTATCTAATAATGCTTTGGTGAAATCATGAAGTGCTTGAAGCTTTGGGTCTGGCAGAACAGTGCCATTTCGCAGTGCTTCAATAACATCGTTTGGCATTTTAGATGACTTCATCATCCACGTGTGCCCAGGCACGCAGTAGTGGCAGTTATTCTCAAAATTTGAGGTCATAAACACAACTTGTTGCTCAAGTGGACTAAATGTTGTGTTTTTCATAAATGCTGTAAAAGTTTCATTGTAAGCTTTATAGGTTGCTGGAGCTTCAGCTAAGATCTTGTGAAGGTTTGGGATCATCCCAAAGCTTTCTAGAGATTTCTCCATTAACGCTTTTGATTCTTCAGGTGCGGTATCTGGCTCGTAATAAGTAAACATTTAACTTTCCTTCATTCATTGATTATCTGGGTGATAAGGCTTTCAAAAACAGTAGGTTCACGAGCACCTGAAACAGCTTGTCGACCATTAAATATAAAGAGGGGCACGCCCTGAATACCTTGCTGATACCACTTATTCTCTATTTCTTTTACTTCGTTAGAGAATAGCTGTTGCTCTAGCACGCGTTTGGCTTCAGATTTGTCCAATCCGACCTTTTCAACAATAGAAAGTAATGAGGCTTGGTCAAACTCGCCTTGCAACGTGAAGAATTGTTCAAATAAAGCTTCGACTAGTGCAGCTTGTAGCCCCGTAGAGCTAGCCCACAAAATGAGTTGATGGCAATCATGGGTGTTCAGCATTTTCATTTCATCGAAGTAATTAAATGCAAAGCCAATTTTTCGCCCTTCGTCGGTCAACATGGCCCGAGCATTAATACTGCCTTCTAGTGTAGTCCCATATTTGGCTGATAAATGGCTACGTAAGTTTTCCCCTTCAACAGGCATATTGGGATTTAGCTCAAAAGGGTGCCAATGAATTTCAGTTACGACTTCATCACCAAATTTGGTTAAAGCTTGCTTTAAACGACCATAGCCAATGACACACCATGGACACACCACGTCAGAGACGATATCTATTTTTAAAACTTGTGGCATGCTATTTCGACTCTACAATGATCGCTACGATGGTCGTTTCTCCAACGTTGGAAACTTGGTGCTTCCAAGCGTCGTGCCACATTGTGAAACCATTAGGAATATCAAGCGTGTTTGCTCCCTCATCCGTGGTGATAGTTGCTCTACCACCGCTTTGGAAATAAACCGTTTCTGCATTGTGTTGATGCCAATTATCACTTTCTCCCGGCTTAAGGGTCATTTTAAGTACGAGCACTTTGTCATTTTCCAACAACACGTCGTATTGCTCTGGAGAAGTAATATGCGCGCTGTGAACTTCTTTCGCAGAGATTGGCTGAGTGCTTATGATTAAAGCTGACAGCGCAAATAGGGTCCAAAAAAGTTTAGTCATTTTCATATCAACTCCTAATGGTTTATTCTGAATTAGCGATGCATACCGCGTATTGGATAGTTGTTATTTGGATCTCTTATCCAGGCTATACCATTAACTAGCGCACCTATTTCAGGTCTTACAAATGGGTTATTCGATAGATCGACAACTTGCACTGTGCCGTGTTCATTTATCACGAATAGGCCGGGTTCAGCGAAAGGATGATCGGTTTCTTGAGGCGATCTAGGGTCTGAAATGTAAACACCTAACTCTTCCATCTGCTCAACTGTCAGTCCATAGGCAAGAGGAAAGTCAACATTGAGTTGTTCTAAATGGCTTTCAAGTTGCTCCTTGCTATCGCCTGAAACAGCGATTAAATCCACACCAACTCCCTTAAGAGCTAACGTCACATCTTGCAATTGATTTAGGTATCGAGTGCAAAGTGGACAGTGGCGGCCGCGGTAAACTACGACCATCTTCCAGTCCATACCATTTTCGGGCGTGGCTAGATTCTTAACTTCGCCGTTTAAAAGAGTTACTTCCATTTCTGGAAATTTGGCACCAGCATGTATTTTTTGGGTGTAATCAACTTTCATGTGTCACCTGCATTAAAAATGTTTGTTTAAGTGCGCTTCAAAGCGTTTGAAGTCATTTTCGACATCTGCATTTTTCATAACATCAAAGCACGAAAACGTTTCCATTGGTTTCATGCCAAAGAACTTGAAGTTCATATGCATTGGGAAGAGTAAGTCGTCGACGGATTTACCTTCAAAAAACTCTGTTGGGTCATTAAACGACTCTTCAGGCGCATTGAATGTCAGAGACATCATGTATTTAGTCTCAGTAAGCGTACCGCCACGTCCGTAATTTTCTTTTGGCGAATCTTGGTGACGGCCGTCACCATTACAAAGTGCCCCGCCCATACCTGCTGTGTACACTTCATCCATGTATTTCTTGAATGACCAGGAAACACCCATCCAGTTAATTGGCGATTGGAAAATGACGATATCTGCCCACTGATGGTTTTCCAGTTCTTTTTCCACGTCCAGCTCTTCTGACATGGTGACGATGCGGGTATTGTGGCCTTTGCCTGCCAAATGACTGGCAGCTTTATCTACTAAAGTGCTGTTTAGCTTACCCTCAGAAAATGGGTAATACTGATGGCCATTAATGATTAAAACATTACTCATTGTGTTTTACTCCGTTTAAAGAATTAACATGCTTTCAAATTTGTAGTATATTTTAGATACCTTTAATCATTTGGCAATTAGTATACTTTTAGTAACCTATTTAAAATTAGTGGTAAAACAATGAAAAGTTCAATAAAAACAGACAGTAAGGGACGGAAAAAAGTTATTGACGCCTGTATGGAGCCATGTGCTATTGAGAAAGGCATGCGTCTAATTGGTGGGAAATGGAAGGGATCGATAATCTATCATTTGAAAGATGAACCCGTGAGGTTTAACGATTTGTCACGAATGCTAGGCGGCGCTACTAAGAAAATGGTTGATCAGCGTTTAAAGGAGTTGGAAGAAGAAGGAATGGTGTTGCGTAAAGTCATTAGTGATAGGCCAATTGCCGTGACTTACGAGTTAACCGAATTTGGTCGCACAGCATTGAAAATACTCGATGATCTGAGAATATGGTCAGAAACACACAATATTCAAATCCAAAATTAAGTTTTAAATGCCTGTGAATAGCTTTTGTGAAGGGCCAGCAATATCAAACTGACTGGCCAACATTACGTGATTATTCAGGACAAGGCGCTTTAGCGGATATCCAAATATCTAATGCGTTTAAGAAGTCTTTGTTTGTACCGGGCGCGGGTTCTCTTCCCACCCCTGGTTCCCACGCCCATAAAATCAGAGGGTCGACTTTAGCGTGATGATCTAAAAACTCCGCTCTAAATGTTTTTAAATCATCCCTTCCACCACGATAAACCAGATGTGAATTGCGGGCAGGATCTAACCATTGTTCGCAAAGCGCTTTTGCAGTGATATTTCGAGGTATCGCCATCGTTACGGGTGGCATGTGCCAAACAAACCCTGGCATTTTATTATTGGCCGCTCCTGGTGGCATCCCCGGCTCATCTTGATTGTCATCTTGATGGCAACTACGACAATTCATAGCAGCGTTAGGAACTTCTACAAAATGATGATCTTTAACGGTTAAAACCAAATTGTTGGCCGCAGTAATGTTCATGGGATGGTTTATTCGAAACTCTCCAATTGTGGGTTTATGGACACCATTCTCTACCACGCCATGGCAGTTTGCACAGCGAGGATGCTTGGCAACTTCGAATAGGTATGAAAAGGCGTTCTTAGCAGACGGATTCTTCTTAAACGCGTCTAACGCTTCGTTAGCTTGTATTGTCACTGGTGTTAATAGCAGTAAAATAATAGCTACCAAGCATGTTCTTATTGACTTGACCATAAGTAAAACTCCTACCTGTTATGCGTTCTTAGATTGTTGACGAATATGTTCAGGTTTTATTGGTAACTCTCTTAAACGGATACCTGTAGCATTAAAGATTGCATTGGCAATAGCTGGTGCAACGGCAATAACACCTGGCTCCCCTAGGCCAACGGGAAACTCTGTACTTTCGACAAAATTTATCTCCATTTCAGGCATATCATTCATACGTAAAGGTGTGTAGTTATGAAAATTTGTGGCCGCGTAGTTACCTTTATCTACTTCAGTACCTTCATAAAGTGCCAGACTCACGCCCCATAAAATAGATCCTTCTATTTGAGCTAGCGCACTATCTGGGTGAACAACCGTTCCACAGTCAAGTGTCATAAAGATTTTTTTAACTGTAATTTCTCCGCTGGACGGATTAACCGCAACATGTGCAGCGCAAGCAATCCATGTAGGCATTTCTCTTTCTTGACCAAAGCTAGTAGCAAATCCGATCCCCTCATTTTTTGGCAACTTTTTGCCCCAGTTCGCGGATTTTTTACACTGCTCCAAAACAGATTTTAATCGTTTTGCACCATGAACACTTTGTGGGTGGTGTCCTTTGTTTTTGCCTTTGCCGTCTAACATTGCTAAGCGCATTTCGACAGGGTCTTTATTCAATTCATGTGCTACTTCATCGATAAATGACTCTGCACCAAAACTTATCCAGCCAGGGCCGACTGAACGAAGCCAACCAGGCGTAAACGTTTTCTGGGCAAGAGGGTTGTTTATCGTTCTCACCCTATTGTTTGCAATGCTGTACCAGTGATCTGAGCCTGATGTTGAGAATGGGTCGAAATTTCCCTTATCATCAATTCCTTTTGGCATAAAGCCAGGAGCCATAGATAACGTTGGCCAACCAGCGCTTATGTTGTGTTCGTAGCCAAACAGCTCGTTGTTATCATCGATAGCTGCGGAAACTTTTTGTACCGAAGCGGAGCGAGCTTGGTCGAATTTAGCATCATCAGGTCTGGTAAAAATGAGCTTTACTGGTTTACCGTATTGTTTTGCCGTGAGTGCCGCTGGAATGGCGTAATCACCGTATGCTCGACGGCCAAATCCGCCACCTAAATAATATTGATGAATAATCACCTCATCATCAGTCACCCCTAAAGCCTTAGCTACAGCCGGTAAGGTTAACGAATGTGATTGATTGCCACAGTGTATGTGCCATATCCCATCTTTAAGCTCAGCGAGTGCATTCAGAGGTTCCATTTGGAAGTGCATAGCGGTATGAGTAACGTATGTCGCTGACAATGTGTTTGCTGCAGAATCAAAAGCTTTATCAGTATCACCATCGTTTACAAACAGGACTCCAGCATTTTTTGAATTAACTAACTTGTGGCCCTCGTCAATGATGTCTTGTTCACTGATATTAGTTGTGTCACCTGGCTGGTAGCTGACTTTTATCGCATCTGCTGCTTTTATGGCACTGTGATACGAATCTGCTATTACACTTACCCATCCCTCAATCCAGTTGGATTGGTCTTGTAATATTTCGTAACCTAAATAGCCTTTTATCGTTTTGGCTTTTGAGTCATTTACCCTTAAGACTTTGCTGCCATAGCGTGTTGGTGGAATTATGGGGCGAGCGTACACCATGCCTTCTAACTCTACATCTATGCCATAAACAGCTTTACCATTCGTTTTAGGCGGGACATCTAATGCAAGTCGGTCAAACCCAATCGTGTGTCTTTTATCGGGTGATTTAATTGGAAGTGTCGCCATTTCTTCTGGGGTGAAAGTTCGATCAAACTTTCCTTTACTGATGATTTCAGCAAAAGTTACCGACTTGTTACCCGAAGTGACCTTACTATCTCTAACCTCACAACTATCAGGTGATACACCAAGTATTTTCGCGCCTGCGTCAATCAATGTGAGTCTGCCCGCTGCGCCAGCTTGGGATAATGGTTTGTACATTTGAAAAACAGACCAAGAGCCGCCCGTCATTACGAAGCCCCATTTAGGATCTGAACTGGCATGTACTACACGAATATCGTCCCAATTTGCGCCAAGTTCTTCTGCGACTATTTGCGCTAGAGCGGTGCCGACATGTTGGCCCATTTCACAACGCGCAACATGTACGGTGATTTCTCCTAAGGTGTTAATTTCAAACCATATACTGGGCGAAAAAGCATTTTGTTTTATGGCTTCTGTAGCACTTGTTGTCATTGACATTGTCAGAGGAGCAAACGCCATGATGAGTGCTGAATTCGCGGCGCCAATTAAGAACTTTCTTCTAGATAGCTGTAATGAGTCATCCGTTTTCTTTTTGGAAAAGTTATTTAATAAGTTCATGATTAGCTTTCCTCTGAAGTTGCTGGGTCATATATATTTACAGCTGATTTGCTTTTTGTCGCAGCACTCTTAATCGCTTTTTTAATTCGGGGGTAGGCCATGCAGCGGCAAATATTTGCGCTCATATGCGCCGATATGTCTTCGTCAGAAGGAGAACTATTTTTTTCTAGTAATGTAGCTGCTTGCATAATTTGTCCTGATTGACAATATCCGCACTGTGGCACTTGCTCTTCAATCCAGGCTTCCTGCAGCGGATGTTTGCCATCAAACCCTTCTATGGTATTTACTTGCTTTCCTTTGGCCATCGCTATGGGCATTGAGCAAGACCTGATAGCAGCTCCTTCTAAGTGGACTGTACAGGCGCCGCACATTGCTATACCACAGCCAAATTTTGTACCTTTGAGACCAAACTCATCTCTAATTACCCATAATAGAGGCGTGTCATCGGGTACATCTGTTTCAACCATCTTTCCGTTTAAATTGAATTCGATCATGGACTTAGTCCTCGCTTGTTGTTAGTACATTACTAATTGATTTTGCGGTTCTTTGGAAAAGTGCTGCGTGACATTCGGCAATAACAGAGAGCGCGATGTTTTCTGGTAAGTCACCGCCTATATCGAGTCCTGTTGGGCCCGCTATCTTCTTATTTTTCTCATTTACAACAATGCTTGAATTAGCAACGACTTCATCTTTTCTGTGCTTAGGCCCTAGCATTCCGATATACCTGACAGGAGTTGGGTAGATATAGCGCAGCGCCTTTGCGTCTATAGTTTTGCTATGGGACATCAAAATCGCAGCATCAACATTGTGCTTGGTAATATGATGTTTTAGATACTCAGGGGAAACATCCGATATAACTTGATCAACAAATGGGAAGTCACTTGGCTTTGCCTGAGCGGGTCTTGGATCCCAAATGGATACTTGCCAACCTGTTTGCGATGCTAGTCTCGTAACATGAAATGCATCTAAGCCTCCTCCAACTACCAAAAGATGCGGAGGGGGACTAATGGGAACTTTTAACGTTAGTGTGTTGTTTTTTTCTTCGAGCTTTGCTCGCTGGCTATGATGCTCGATAGGATCGCTAAAATATAAGTTTGTTTGAGTAATTGGTTGCTCAGCAATTTCCTGGTGCCAATGACAGTGTTTTCCAACCTCAAGTGCGTTTAATAATGGCTCTAACTGTAGATAATCATTGCCTTTGGTTACAGGTAATAAGATTAGATGAACAACACCTCCACAACCAACTCCTAACTTAAAGGAGATGTCATCTTCGTCAGTATCATCATAAGTTAAGCATCGCGGTTGCAAATCTTGCATAACCTTTCGGCTATTAAGCTTTATATCCGACTCCAGGCAACCACCACTTAAAAGACCAAATTGCTGCCCTAAGTTATTGAACATAACCATAGCGCCAGCTTTTCTGTAGCATGAGCCTTCGGTTTTATAAATAACGCCAAGTACCCACTGCGCTGAATCTTTGTTTTTGTTCCATTTCCGCAGAATATGGATTAGGTGATTTTGCAAAGTAAACCTAAATTTGTTAGCCACAATATGTTGAATTATTGCAATTCAACTTTACCTCCTCAATTAGTTACCAAAAGGATACCGGGCTGCTTTTGGGGTAATTAATAGTGCTTCCAAACATATCTAATTGAATAATAAATTAAATTTGTTTTGGTCTATTTCTACGCCAAAAGGGTTGCGCCAATTTTCTGTTAGCGCAAAGAACCAAACTCTTAGCAATTAAGTGAATATAAAAACTAATTTAAAGGAAATAATAAGTCCGTCCGAATAATGTACTTCACGCCTTTTGTCACTTTTTCTGAGCTATGCAGACAATGAAGAGGATGGCTGCCATGCGGAAAACATAGAACGCTCCCGGCAGGTGTTCGGATATTCACTAGCCTTGCATGTTCGGATCTATTTGCGGGTTTAGTCGGGTCATTTTTGTTAACCCAGAACTGTGTTTCGCCGCCTTCGAACTCCTCAGATAAAAAGATTAAAAAGGTCATCTGGCTCCATCTGTCGCCATACGCATCATGTACATTTTTACTATTGATTATTCTGCTTCCAGGCCAAGAACCATCGATGTGAGGCTTGAAGAAGTCTCCTTCCTCATACTTATAAAATCGGAATCTCGCGTTAATACCAATTGGGACCAAATTTGAAATTACCCCAATGCCACTCGACAACAAAGGTTTACTTCTTTCCCAAATTATTGAGTCTGTTTCTTCATCGACAACCCAAGTTAAGCTGTCGTTATGACGTATATGTCTAGGTAAAGAAACCGCCGCTTCTTTATTAAAACTGAGTGTTTCTGCGATGTTTATAAGGGATTCACACTCTTTTTTTGACAGAATGTTTAACAACTGAAACGCTCCCGGTACTTGTTCAATTTCCTTTAGTTCCGGTTCAAGATTGTGTGTTTCAGCTAAGTTTGCTGGATTACCTATTTTGTTCGCCCATAAAGGGATGTTATTGCTTTCAGCACCGACTTCTTTTTCAACGATATAAAAACTTTCAGCATTCATGATTTACTCCACTACTGTGACCTGTGCAAATAGGCGATGTCCATCTTTGCTGCCATGATAGCCATAGCCACTTTGTTTCGCGCCCACCCAAGGACTATCGCCACTTCCGCCAGGCCCTTTGTTAATGCCAATCATTCCCGCCTCAATTTTTGAAGCCACTTCTCTCGCGTCTTTTTCACCAAAAACCGCAGCCCCCAGTCCATAAGCTGAATTGTTTGCTCTAGCAATAGCTTCTTCTTTGCTGTCAACTGTAGATATGGCGACGACAGGACCAAAAGTTTCGCTTTGCTCTATTTGCATGTCCTCTTTAATGTCTGTAATTACAGTTGGCTGGAAGTATCTATTGTCTACCGTGTCCCCGCCCAACAGGAGAGTTGCTCCTTTGCTAAGTGCATCTTCTACTTGAGACTTAATTTTTGATAATTGCTTTTGGTTTACAATTGGGCCTAATTGAGAATCGGTGCTGTTCCAAGGACCAACCTTATAGGTCTTGGCAATTTCTTTGACTCTTTGGATGAATTTATCTGCAATTCTGGAGTGCACGTAAATGCGTTCTGTAGATGTACACATTTGTCCTGAATTTTCAAAACTACTACCGACTGCAAAACGAGCCGCAGCTTCAATATTCGCGTCATCTAGCACAATCATCGGATCGTTGCCACCAAGCTCCATAATCAAGCGCTTAAGATTGCCAGCTGATGTTTTCATTATCTTTTTGCCAACAGCTAATGAACCAGTGAATGCGACTAGATTGATGTCTTCACTTTCTACAAGATAACTGCCAACTCTTCCATCTCCGTGAACGATGTTTAAAACGCCTTCAGGGAGAGTTTTGTTTAAAATGTTTACCATTAGGTCGGCCACTAGAGGGGTTTCTTCAGATGGCTTAAAAACTACCGTGTTACCCGCTATCAGCGCTGGAACAAACAAATTGACAGCCATTGCCATTGGGTAGTTCCAAGGGGAAATTACCGCACAGACACCTAATGGACGGTACTCGATATTTTGAGACTTGTCCGATGAAAGCGCATTTTTTGCTTCAGTGGCGTAGTGTGCACCTGAATAAATGCTGCCTCTCACTTCACTCAAACCTCGATCAAATTTTTTACCCATTTCTTGACATAAAAGTTGAACTAACTTTTCTTGGTGCGGGACTAACGACTTAAAAGCATCGCTTACTATTTTTGCTCGTTCTTCGATAGGTTTAGCACGCCAACTTGTATAGGTCGCTTTAGCCAAAGTAATAGATTCTTCGACAAGTTCTCGAGAGGAAATTGCCAACTCACCCAATAACTTTCCATCACTAGGATCAAATGATTGCATTAACATAATAGGTCCTTGATTCATCAATTATCGCTAGATAATCGGCTAACTATAAAAACGAGATAGAGATTAGTTGTTTCGTGTTACAATTAAAAACAACGTTGATTTGTAAAAGATACAAATAGATTCGGTATGAATAATTTAGACATAAAACAGCTAAAGGTTTTGTACTTGCTCTTAAGAGAAAACAATGTCTCTAAAGTTGCCAAAATACTCGGAATTAGCCAACAAGCCGTTAGCGATCATTTACGTAAGTTAAGAAACACTTTTGACGATCAATTATTTATAAGAAAAAGTAATGGTCTTATAGCTACCCCCTATGCTGAATCCCTAGAGTCTGAAGTGGCTGAAATTATTAACAGGGTAGAAAAACTCGTGGAGCCTAAGGATTTTAATCCGGCTAACGTGAGTAGTATTTTCCGTATTTGTGCAACAGATTATGCTCAGGCAGTTGTTTTACCTAAATTCTTAGCTTTAATCAGAGAGTATGCGCCAAGCCTAAAGGTAATCGTGCAAGACATAGAGATAGATAATTTAAGTGATTTAATGGATCGAGGAGACATCGACCTTGTCATTTCTTTCCCACGATTTATCTCTGAAAAATACCCTATGTCCACATTGTTCACTGAATATCATCAATGTGTTGTTAGCAAACATCATCCAAAAGCCAATGAAATATGGTCAATTGAGGAGGTCGCAAAGCATCCCCAACTTATCGTTTCTCCTAAGCGGGCAAACTTAGTAGGTTCGGCCGACGATTACTTTAAAGAGTTAGGGTATAAACGAAATATTGTAATGCCCCTGCCATTTTTCGCCGCAACTGCGGATTGCATAGCTTCAACGGACTTACTGGCATTTTTGCCATCTAAATTATTGGCAAATTCACAACTTCATAAAGTAAAGTGTGATATCAATTTGCCAAGTTTTGACGTAGTAATAGCATGGCATCAAAGATCTAATAAAGATGCGTTAAACAAATGGATTAGAGGTAAGCTAAAAGAGCTTACCTACTAGAGGCCTGTATCCTTTTTAAATAACTATCGTAAATAGTATTAAATGACTCTCTAGCCCGTATTTTTTCAAACGCCTCGTCATATTACAAACTTATGCTGAAATCGACATTATTCTTACACTACTGCCAAATTGCCTTTGTCTTCCAGCCAGTTTTTCCGTTCTGAGGAACGCTTCTTAGCCAGTAACATGTCCATTAACTCTAACATTTGAGTGTCATCGTCTACAGTTAACTGTACCAATCTTCGAGTATTGGGATCCATTGTGGTTTCGCGCAATTGGATAGGGTTCATTTCACCCAATCCCTTAAAGCGCTGTACATTAACTTTGCCCTTTTTCTTTTCAGCCTGAATCCTATCAAGTACCCCTTCTTTTTCACCTTCATCGAGCGCATAAAATACTTCTTTTCCCACATCGATTCGATAAAGTGGTGGCATAGCCACGTAGACGTGTCCTTCATTGACTAAAGTTCTAAAGTGTTTAACGAATAATGCGCACAACAAAGTCGCAATATGCAGTCCGTCCGAGTCAGCGTCAGCCAAGATACACACTTTGCCGTAGCGCAGTCCTGATAGGTCATCACTGTCTGGGTCGATACCCAAGGCGACTGAAATGTCGTGTATTTCCTGAGATGCGAGTACCTGAGAAGACTCAACTTCCCAGCTATTGAGGATCTTTCCTCTAAGCGGCATGACAGCTTGAAACTCTCGGTCCCGCGCCTGTTTTGCTGAACCACCAGCAGAATCACCCTCCACAAGAAATAGTTCAGACCGAGAGCTGTCTTGCGTAGAGCAATCAGTAAGTTTGCCGGGCAGTGCAGGTCCTTGCGTGACCTTTTTTCGCGCAACTTTTTTACTCTGGCGCAATCGACGTTGAGCATTCGCGATGCAAAACTCGGCCAAAGCCTCTGCCACATCGGTGTGTTGATTCAACCATAAGCTAAATGCATCTTTAACAACACCAGAGACAAAAGCCGCCGCTTGTCGCGAAGACAGTCTTTCTTTGGTTTGGCCAGCAAATTGTGGATCTTGCATTTTAGTAGACAAGATATAGCTACACTTGTCCCAGATATCTTCGGGCGAGAGCTTCACGCCCCTGGGCATTAGGTTACGAAACTCACAAAACTCGCGCATCGCTTCTAACAAACCTTGACGCAGTCCGTTAACATGAGTGCCGCCTTGCGCTGTAGGAATAAGATTTACATAACTTTCACTGACAATTTCACCGCCTTCAGGCAACCATATAACCGCCCAATCAGCAGCTTCATGATTTCCAGCGAACTGTCCTACAAAGGGTTCGTCATCCGGTAAGGTAATAAACTCTTTGGTGGACTGCAGCAAGTAGTCTCGCAAACCATCTTCATATTGCCACTCAGTGGTTTCCTTAGTAATTTTATTGTCGAAGCGAATTTTCAAACCAGGACAAAGTACTGCCTTAGCGCGTAAAACATGCAGTAATTTACTGACTGAAAACTTCGCCGAGTCGAAATAAGAAGCATCTGGCCAAAACTTAACCCGCGTACCGGTATTGCGCTTACCGCAACTATCCACAATTGATAAGTCTTCTACCTTGTTGCCATTTTCGAAGGCTATTTGATATACGTTGCCGTCTCTACGCACCGTGACTTCAACACGCGTAGAGAGTGCGTTTACCACCGAAATACCCACACCGTGCAAACCGCCCGAGAATTGATAATTCTTGTTGGAGAACTTACCGCCCGCGTGCAACTTGGTCATGATTAATTCAACGCCAGATATTCCCTCTTCTGGGTGAATATCAACAGGCATACCGCGACCATCATCAATCACCTCTAGTGATTGATCCTCGTGCAAGATGACCTTTATTGAACTAGCGTGTCCAGCCAAGGCCTCATCGACACTGTTATCGATTACTTCTTGGCTAAGGTGGTTAGGTCTGGTGGTATCCGTGTACATGCCAGGGCGGCGTTGTACGGGTTCGAGTCCGTTGAGGACTTCAATAGCTTCAGCGTTATAGGCTTGATCACTCATGGATGTTATTTTTCTTGTAGTAAAGCGCGAATAGACTTGTTATCACTTGATGTTAGCAAGTGTGCATGTATACGGCAATGCCGCATCATCGTTATCTTTAAAGTATTCTACTTAGGAAAAAGAAACTCAAAAATTTGCGGTAAAAATCGTTCATACCCCTGAAAAGCGTGATCCCCACCTTCTTCAATGGTGAGCTTGGCATCTGCGTATTTTTTTGCAGCATCGCGATAATCAAGGGTCTCGTCTTCGGTCTGTAAAAGTGCCCATATGTTTTGAGGACTTAACGGTTTCTCTTGATGCATATCTGCAAGCTCGGTCATATGATTTTCTTGCAAAGTGAATCGTTCGTTTGTGTAGGGATGGGTATGCTCACCTAAATAATCACTTAACACTTCATGGGGTTTAGCCGCTGGATTGATCAATACCGCCCTGCCTCCAAAATTGTCCACCATATAGGTTGCGAGAAATCCACCTAAAGAACTGCCAATAAAACCGATCTGACACCCCTTGTATTGTTGCGCGAGCTTATTCAAAAGAACTTGCGCCTCTTTTGGATAATAGGGAAGTTGTAGACACACAAATTCGATCTCTGTGTGGTTTTGCTGCCAGTAGTGCTTGGTAGCCTCGGCTTTGACAGATTGGGGCGAACTTAAAAATCCATGGAGGTAAATCAGCACCTTTTTCATAGGTTTGTTAGTACTCTGTTTTGTAGGAAGATAGGCGACAAATTGTACTCGCTTTAGACCGTATAGTTAATTCTTACGACTTCTGATGTCAGCCTATCAACATTAATTACGCGATACCCAGGAGCTTCACTTGTCACCGCAAAGTCTTTTTGCATAAGCCATTGCCAGCAGGTGGATGGGCACGACACTATTGAAATATTGTGAACCTTAGATTGCCCTGCATGGTGAATATGCCCATGGAAGACATGGATTTCACGCTCATATGTCGACAGCAAACTCATAAATTCGTCGCGATTCACGAGCTCGTGTTTATCCATCCAACTATTCGACTGAACGGGATGATGATGCATGAATAAAATGCTTTTTTTATCATTTCGACATAGAGCCAATAATGCTTTCACATCATTGATACTCACTCGCGCCTTTGCCCCATCGTATTGCGCATCTAAAAAAAGAAAATCGGTGTCAGCAATTTCAACAACGGAATTAGCTACTAATGCGTTTTTTGGCAACACCTTTTCCATCGCCTTTTTGTCGTCGTGATTTCCGGGCAGTATTTTGATTTTTTCAACCGGTAATAGCTGACTGGCTACACGCCAAAAATGTTGATAACTCTCGATGGAATAATCACCGCTGATGTCTCCTGTGAACACATAGGCCAGAGCGTCTTCCTGGGCGGCTATTTTCAGACATTGCGCAAATGTATAATAGGGCTTAACCCCTAAATAAGCACATTTCTCTTTATCACTGAAAACATGGCAATCGGAAAGTTGTACGATTTTATTCATAACACAACAAATGTGGAGAAGAGCTTAAGAACTTAGCTTGGGGTAGATTCAATCGGGCGCTGCTGAATACAAAAGTAGAGCCATTCAGCGAGAAAGATGTTAACCATCTCTTTTTCGTTTTTCTGATACATGCTTTTATTGGGGTAGCTATAGCTGGGTTTTAACCCGCTTACATGTTGCGAAGCGACGACCTCTGCCATGCGTGCATCGTGATATAGACGCACCTGCATACAAGGTTTCATAAATTCCGGTAACCCGGCCCCAATCTGCTTAATCTCGATAGTCGTGGTGTAGCGACTAAGATCCAGAATAGTGATTACATAGTTCAGTTCTTCTGCACAACCAAATTGATAAGATAAATCCGTCTCTTCTACCTCAGGCAATAGCTTAAGCAATTGCACGTAATTCAGCTCACAAACGGTGTGTAAGCTGCGCAAATTAGGCACATACTTTTTTGCTGAACCTTGACTCATGAGGGATTAACGCTCTCCAATAATTGCTCTTTGAATAAATAGAACTGCTGCAAACCAATAATAGTAGCAGAGTTTTGGAACGCTCCATTTTGAAGTAGTTCCATTGTCTCATCAACAGATAAGCATTTCACTCGGATATCTTCATTTTCATACTCGAGGCCATGCACACCTCCTGCCTCTTCGGAGTTTACAATACCGAGGTACAAATAAATACGCTCTGAGGTACCTCCGGGACTGGGCAGGTAATCAGTTAGTTTTACCAAGTGTTTAATCTCGATACCCGCTTCTTCTTCTGCCTCTCGATGGGCAACATCTTCAGCGGTCTCTCCGGGATCGATGACACCTGCCACTATCTCAAGCAGCCAAGGCTCGTCAGATGTCGCCAACGCTCCAACTCTGAATTGTTCGATAAATACAAACTCTTCACGGACGGGATCATAAGGTAACACTGCTACAGCGTGGCCACGCTCTAACAATTCTCTGGTAAAGACCCGACTCCAACCGCCAGCGAACAATTTATGTTTTAGCTCGAGCACATCAATTTTTAAAAAGCCATCATAGGCTCGGGTGACGCGCTTTATGTCGACGTCATTGCGGGTAAAATTACTCATGTGCTAATGCACCCATAGATAAAGTTCAAGCGACAGAGGGTAACGCAAGCTAGCATTTAAACTCAAACAGTAATTCCCTACCCTTTAATTAACTAAGACGCGTTGAATATTGCATAAGTGGCCCTATTTTGACGCCAAGGGGTAAAAACCTGACGTAGAAAAATATTCTGTTACACTTGGTAAACGACTGTTACTGCAAAGCATTTCACGTTAGAGCTTGTTTTGATTACAATTTTGCGCGAAAAGCTAAAATAACATTAATAAAACTACGGGAATTGGACCAAGTCAGTGACCGAAGGGTTACACAACACTAGGAATGCACATGAAAAAAACACTTTTGTCCATATTGGTGGGATGGGGTATCACCTCAACAGCAGCAGCTGAAGATCTGTACCAAGTTTACCAACAAGCTCTGCAGAACGATCCTACCACCCTGAGTGCTAAGGCGAATCGTGACTCTGCTTATTCTGGCATTGGTTTGAGCAAAGCCAGCTTGCTACCTCAACTGTCATTGTCTCTTGCTGCAGATACACGCGGTGGCGATGCAGACGGAGATTCAAATTCAATTACCGTTAATTTGCAACAGTCCATCTACGATTATTCAAATTGGAAGGGTTATGACAAAGCTGAGCTTGCTGCGACTCAAGCAGACGCCACCTTTGGGTTAACCAAACAAAACCTGATTATCCGAACTTCACGAGCTTACTTTGACATTCTGCAAGCTCAAGACGATTTGGAATTTGCTCAAGCGGAAAAACGTGCCATTGCGCGTCAACTTGAACAAACCAAGCAGCGCTTCGAAGTCGGCTTAACCGCAATTACCGACGTTCATGAAGCGCAAGCACAATTCGATACCGCGGTAGCCTCTGAAATCAGTGCTCAAAATGCCGTGGAAATCTCCAAAGAAGCCCTGCGCGAAATTTCTGGTAACTATTACAGCAGCATTGCAGCGTTAAATACCACCACCTTTAGTGCAAGCATGCCCGCACCATCAGAGATCACTGGGTGGGTAACCAGAGCTGAAGAGCGCAATCTAGAGCTTCTTGCCGCTAAGTTGGGTGTGGATATAGCAAAAGAAGATATTAGCATCGCAAAATCGGGTTATTACCCAACCGTTTCGCTAAACGGTCAATACGATTCAAGCGATTCAGATTCCAGCAGTACAACTTCCGCTGGCAACTCTAGCAATCGAGTCAATACAACTTACCTACAACTTAAAGTAGATGTGCCAATTCACCTAGGCGGCTCAAACAATGCCCGAGTAGAACAGGCAAAACATGGCTTTATCGCACAGTCAGAAGAACGCGAACGGGTGCATCGCTCGGTCGTTCGCAGTGTGCGCTCAAACTACTTTGACGTAACTGCATCTATCTCGAGAATCAAAGCCCTTGATCAAGCGGTGGTGTCTGCCGAAAGTGCTTTGAAAGCGACTGAAGCTGGTTTTGAAGTAGGTACTCGTACCATAGTGGACGTGTTGCAGAGCACGCGTAACCTTTATGACGCGAAACGTAATTTGTCTGGCGCGCGTTACAACTACATTTTGAGTATTTTAAATCTCAAATTGGCAGCAGGTACGTTAAGCGAACAAGACGTGTTAGCAATTAACGACGGATTAACTAGTGCCTAAATGGCTTGGTTAACCAAATACAAAAAAGGCAGTCTAATAGACTGCCTTTTTCGTTTTGAAACTGTGGCGGGTTTAGTGCTTAACTTTCAGGTAATCGCGCACGCACTCTAAATCAATAATCACATCTTCCAGTGAATTATTGATCACCTCTACCTTTTCTGCAGAAGGCGTATTAGTTAAATCTAATGCAATGTTATCTAGCTTTTGCTGTAATTCTTGAATCAGCATTTTAGGAGTCATCAATTCTCGCCTTTATTTAGTTCTTTGAATGTTGGATATAATACATACAGCGACGCGTGTTAGCTGTTGTTAAGGTCTTAAAGGCTTGTAAGTCATTTCTGACAAAAGCGTGTAATATCGTCAAAATGAAGGAGTTTTCTGCTACGACTCAGTGACCCAGCCTTGCACTAACTAATTAACGGCAAGAGAACCGATTATTTTAGTCCGACCACTTAATGATTCGCGTTTAATGTTACATCGTGCATTTCTTGCAACATAGATTCTTTGGACTGACGGTAAAATTCCACCAAACTTTCTAGTTCGGCAGTGACAGATTCAACTCCTTGCGCTGAACGATGGTTACCATCAATGTCGCTCAACACTTGAATTACCTTTTTCTGCATTAATTCTGTATGAGTCATCTACCTTTACCTCTATGAAATGAACAACAATGCCTGATAATTTTTTATCGACATTCAGATAAGAATCCCAAGTAGAAAAATCACGGAAATGCAGATTTTGAGAACCAGTTAACAAATTCCCGGCCATCAACGATTCACTGGATTATTTAGTAACTCGCTTCAAACCATTGATGTCAGATACCATGCTCGCCAGTTGTCGATGGATATCTTTCACCTTCCCTAGATTATGAGGAGGCTTTTCCAAATCGCCCATCAGTTGTTGCAATTTATTCTGTAATTTTCCATTTGCTGATTTCATAGTCTTCATATCATTGCGGTTGTTACTGTTCATACCAGTCAGTGTATACAACCACAGGGGAATTACCTTAGGCCGAATCCGAAAAGTGTGTACGCTTTTTCCTACACTTCCAATGCATAACCTAGATAGAAGCGATTTAAGTATTAACTAGGGCTTGTTTATCTTTGTTTATTTTTTATGCTGAGTGACAAAATTGTCTTAGGCAAGGCGAATCATTGAAGGCATAGTGAACCTACGTCGAAATGATTCAACACAGCATAAGACTATTTTGGCCTCAGCCCTTCGGGCAGCGCACCTTTTCCAGCCATACTGCCCACAAATTCGCTCATTTGCCCCACCAAACCGTACTCATTTGTGATTGTCTGGCTGGAAAATCGGCAGCTGCATAATTTATAAACAAAGATAAACACGCCCTATAGTGCATCAACGATAGTTTTGACGTAATGCGGTAATCCAGCGAAAAAGAATTCGACGGCAATAAGCATCATAATCAGCCCCATTAAACGCATCATAACGCTGGCGCCAACTTTGCCCAAGAACCGTAATACCCCCTCTCCCACGGCAAAGATAATTGCCGTAGTTAAACATACAAGGAAAATTCCAAGCACCACTAATGACTGATCGGTGGGAGTCGTGGCCTCTTGCATGAATAAGGTAACCATGGTGATTGCACCAGGCCCACAGATCATGGGAATCCCTAGTGGTGTTACAGCGATATCTTTTCCGTAGTTATCGTCTGTTTCTTCCTCTAACTTCTTGGGAACCGTTCTACCTCGCAACATTTCAAACCCCATGATGAAAAACAAAACACCACCAACTACACGTAACGCGTTCAAGTTAATGCTAAAGAAGTTAAAAATGGCTTGTCCAGCCAGGGCGAAAATAATCATTGCAGCGAACGCTGCAGCACAAGAAGTAATGATGACTTTGCTGCGTGTTCGCAAGCTCAAATTTTGAGTCAAGCTAATGTAAACAGGGATTGCAGCAATCGGATTGATCATTGCCAATAATGATGTAAAGGTAAACAACACCTGTTCCAATTGTATTCTCCTCAATAAAAACGTCTGGGTAACAATTGCTTGCAACCAAAAAATAAATTGCAGCCTGCTATATTCCTTCCCGAATGTAAACGAGAATACGCGTAGAATAAAGTTCGCAGTTTATATTAGCGTTGACACTGCTTGCCAAAGCAATATTCTATGCGCGATTTGATTTTGGATAGTTCGACACATGCAATTCAGTACACTTCAACAAAAGTTTATAAAAGTCCGTTCAAACAAGGCATTTGAACTGTTCGTAATCGCTGTAATAATTGTCTCGGCGCTATTAGTCGGCGCAAAGACATATCCTATGTCAGCAACAGTAGATCGAATTACCCTGTTCTTAGATTGGTTTATTAGTATTTTCTTTTTGGTAGAAATTACAATCCGCTTCTTAGCTGAAGAGAAAAAATCACACTTTTTCAAAAGCTTTTGGAACGTGTTTGATACCCTGATTGTAACAGTCAGTCTCATTCCCATTGAAAACTCAGAAATGGCTCTTATCGCTAGATTAGTGCGCGTATTTCGGGTGCTGCGAATGGTGTCTTTCATCCCTGAATTACGCATCTTGTTAGTGTCTCTGGTTAAAGCGCTTCCACAACTTGGCTATGTCATGCTGCTGATGTTTATTATTTTTTATATCTACGCCGCTGTGGGAAGTACTTTGTTCGAGAAAATCAACCCAGATTTGTGGGGCGATATTGCTATCTCATTGCTGACGTTATTCAGGGTGATGACCTTTGAAGATTGGACTGATGTGATGTACGAAACCATGGAAGTCTACAGCTTGAGCTGGATTTATTATCTGAGTTTTATTTTTTTCACTGCATTTGCGTTTTTAAACATGGTCATCGGGATTGTTGTGAATGTTATGGAACAAGAGCACGCTAAGGTCCTCAAGGAGGAAGCGGAAGCCAATCACGAACCGACCATCAAAGATCTCGATGAAAAGCTGCAAGCTGTTCAAGCGCAACTCGCACAATTACTGCAGCAAAAACGAGATAATTAGCAAATCCCCATCGGTTTTTCGGCAAAACTAGTTAAAACAACGCTAAATGACAGATCAAGCCAATATAAATTGGCTTGATCTGTAGCTTTGATTTACAATTAGTCTCTTACACAAATTTCCAACGCTCCAATAAGCTTAACTGCAAGCGTCCTCTATTTTTCAGGTAACACTTTAATGTCCGAATCTTTAAACAATTTTTCGTCCCTTCAGCTGCCAGAGCCTATCATACAAGCGCTCGACAAGATTGGTTACGAGACTCCCTCACCGATCCAAGCGGAGGCCATTCCTTTATTGATGGAAGGGCATGACTTAATTGGACAAGCACAGACTGGTACCGGTAAAACAGCTGCTTTTGCATTGCCAATGCTGTCTAAAATCGACGAGGATAATTCTGCAACCCAGTTAGTCGTGTTGGCACCGACCAGGGAGCTTGCGATTCAGGTAGCAGAAGCTTTTCAAGCTTACGCCAATTTCTGCAAGCGTATTCGTATACTACCAATTTACGGTGGTTCCTCTTACGACAACCAAATTCGTCAGTTAAAGCGCGGTGTGCAAATTGTAGTGGGGACACCTGGACGGGTTATTGACCATATCAAACGCAAGACGTTGAAGCTTGATAATGTAAGCATGATGGTATTGGACGAAGCCGATGAAATGTTGCGAATGGGCTTTATTGACGATGTTGAGTGGATTTTGGAGCAAATTCCTGAGGCTCGCCAAACAGCGTTGTTCTCAGCGACTATGCCGCCGCAAATCCGTAAAATTGCCAACCGTTTCTTGAATGATCCTCAAACCGTAAAAATTGCGGCAAAAACCAGTACGGCGGAAAAAATTCGTCAGCGCTTTTGCAAGGTTACAGCTAACAACAAACTCGAAGCCCTTACTCGCGTGCTAGAAGTGGAAAACTTCGACGGTGTAATCATCTTCGTAAGAACGAAAACCGCAACTGTAGAACTTGCCGATAAGCTAGTTGCACGTGGCTATGATGTAGAACCGTTAAACGGGGATATCCCTCAAAAGTCTCGTGAACGAACAGTCGATAAGCTAAAACAAGGCAGTATTGATATTTTGGTTGCCACCGATGTGGTAGCGCGTGGACTCGACGTAGACAGAGTGAGTCACGTAATCAATTTTGACGTGCCATACGACACGGAATCTTACGTGCACAGAATCGGTCGTACTGGACGTGCCGGCCGCGAAGGTGAAGCCATTTTATTTATTTCACCGCGCGAAACTCGCATGCTCAATGCTATTGAAAAAGCAACGAAGCAAACCATTGTTAAAATGGCCATCCCTTCTGCTACCGATTTGAATGAATCACGCTTACAACGATTCAAAAACAAAATTGTTGACGCACTAGAAGAAGACAACTACTCAGAATGGCAAGAAGTTGTTGAACAACTGCAAGAAGAGACTCAAGCGACGACAGAACAACTGCTTGCTGCATTTGCTAGTGTCGCCCAGGGTGGTGAAACGTTGCTTCTGAACGAAGCAGACGTACCTGAACTAAACCTGCCAGATAGAAAGCGAGGCGAAAATCGTCCCGATAGAAAAGACAGAAATCGCTCTGAAGGACGACGTAATCGTTCAGACAAAATCGACGAAAACATGCAACGCTATAAGATTATGGTGGGCCACAATCACAACGTAAAAGTGGGCAGTATTGTGGGTGCTATTGCTAATGAAGCTGGCTTAGACAGCGAGTATATTGGTGCCATTAAAATCTACGACAACTTCACTACCGTAGACTTGCCCAAAGGCATGCCAAATGAAATCAAGCAAATCTTGCGCAAGGCTCGCGTCGCAGGCAAAAGCCTAGATCTTACCGAATGGGAAGACCGCGGTGGTCGCCAATCCAAAGGCAAACCACCTCGCCGTAACAAAAAATAATCTCCGCAGCTTTTGGTGCACCCTCCTGGATGCACCAAATTACCTTTTGATATATTTAATCGTTGTTAATGATTTATCAGTTATATGTAGATCTGGCAAAATAGCGAAATAATATATGGCAATCACACAATTTTGTTTGTTTTTTCGCTGAGGTAATATGCGCTACTTTCCAATTTTCTTCGATACTCAAGACTGCAACATACTCGTTGTCGGTGCAGGTGAAGTAGCAGCACGTAAAATTGAATTGCTTATCAAAACCGAAGCCAATGTATCGGTGGTTTCTATCGAAGCTTGTGATACGGTTCAACAAATTGCCAACAGCGGAAAAATCTCACTCACATTACGAGAATTTCAAGACGGCGACCTAGACGGTAAAGACCTCGCTTTTGTCGCAACGGACAGCGAAGAAACTAACAGTCAAATTCAGCAAATTGCCAAAAATAAAAAGGTGCCAGTGAACGTTGTTGACGCACCGCCTCTATGCGATTTCATCACTCCTTCTATTGTTGACCGAAACCCCGTGACTATTGCCATGAGCAGTGGCGGTTCAGCACCAGTACTGTTGCGATATTTACGAGAACGTTTGGAATCTTGGATCCCGGAGAACTACAGCCGCTTGGGCAAGTTTGCTGAATTCTGGCGCAACAAGGTTAAGCAAAGCTTACCCACCGTGACCCAAAGACGCTATTTTTGGGAATCTTTCTTCAACGGCTCACTAGCTGAAGACGTATTACAAGGCAAAGATGTCGAAGATAAATTCCAACAATGTCTCGAAGATTTTGCCAATGATAAAAACAATAACGAAGGCCAGGTCTATTTAATTGGCGCAGGACCTGGTGACCCAGAGCTACTGACATTTAAAGCGTTGCGTCTTATGCAAAAAGCCGATGTGGTTGTGTATGACAGATTAGTATCGCCCGAGATCCTCGACAAGGTGCGACGTGATGCTGAAAAAATCTATGTGGGCAAAGCCAAAAGTAATCACACTTTACCACAAGAAGACATTAGCCAGTTACTTGTAGACAGAGCGTTGGCAGGTGAACGCGTAGTTCTATTAAAAGGTGGCGACCCATTCATCTTTGGCCGGGGTGGAGAAGAAATAGAACTGCTGGTCAAACACAAAATAGGATTTCAAGTGGTACCAGGTATCACGGCGGCAGCGGGAGCTGCAAGCTATGCAGGGATCCCTTTAACTCACAGAGATCATGCCCAATCGGTAGTCTTTGCAACCGGCCATTTAAAAGACAACTCAATCGATTTGGACTGGCCGGCACTGGTACAAAAAAACCAAACCACCGTCTTCTACATGGGATTAACGGGATTAACAATCATTTGTGAACAGCTACAAAAGCACGGTATGCCAAGCGATAGCCATATCGCGATTGTTGAAAATGCCACATCAGAAAAACAACGTGTCGTCACTGGCACGCTTGAAAGCATTGTAGATAAAGCGCAAGTTGCTGAAATTAGGCCGCCGAGTCTAATCATTGTAGGATCGGTGGTTTCTCTACATGAAAGTCTTAACTGGTTCAATCACAGTTAGCTTACTTGCCTAAATCTAGTAAAAAAAGTCGCATAATGTGCAAAGTAACTTGCCAAAAGCGGTATTGATTCCAATAATTGGATTTTGCTTGCGAACAAACTCAGCGAAATCGGCATGTCTGACGATATAGAAAAATCATTTAAAACACTCAAAGAAACTGTCCCACTGCTTATTAAGCATAAACTCTCTGCCGACCCGACAAACTATGCGTTGTGGTATACCTATGCCAGTAATCAGTCGCCATCGCTGAATGAAGCAGTGGACGCTACCTTAGCGAATGTCAAAAGTCTATCTCCGGTGCGAACCGAAGACTTATACCGCGCCCATGTTGCAGATAAACAAGAAGTCAACGCATGGCAGTTGCGCAAGACCATGGATGCCATGGTGACCGAATTCACCCAATCAGTAAAAGACACCCGTAAAGAGACCAACAAATTCAGACAGGTCATGGACAAAAGTCTTGATGGTTTACAACAAGTGGAAAATGAAGGCTGGTCTGTAGATGAAGTAATGAACTTTGTTCGTTCTATGGTCAAAGAAGGCCAGAAAATACGCAGCAGTACCCTGACCTTCAGTGCCGCAATGGCAAATGCCGAAACGGAAATTAAAGAGCTTAAGAAAAAATTAGAAGTCAGTGAAAAAGAAGCGCTGATTGATTCGCTTACCGAACTGAACAATCGTCGCTACTTCGATGCCGAATTGAGTTCCGCTGTTGCAAACAAAGAAGCATCGTTAATCTTGGTAGATGTTGACCATTTTAAAAAATTCAATGACACCCATGGTCATCAAATGGGCGACCAAGTACTCAAAGCTGTGGCCAAAAAACTCAAAGACTCGTGTCGCGATGGCGCACAAGCCTTTAGATTTGGCGGTGAGGAGTTCGCTATTTTATTGCCTAACAATGTACTGCAACGCGCCTGTCATCAGTCCGATGTCATGCGCAGAGCAATCGAAAAAATTTCAGTTAAACACCGTGCGTCAGGTAAAACGGTAAGTGGAATTACCGCTTCATTTGGCGTATCCTCATACGAAAACGGCGTGAGTGGCGCAAAGCTAATTGAATTAGCCGATAAACACCTATACGAAGCTAAACGACTAGGTCGCAACCGCGTTATGCCAATGCGCTAAATATATCTCGCTGGTAACCAGCTCCTACAATTCAAGGACGATTTATGCGACTCGAGGTTAACAATCTCAATAAGCGGTATCGCGCTATTCACGCGGTCAAACAACTCAATTTTCATGTGGAAAGTGGCGAGATATTCGCGCTTCTCGGCCCTAATGGTGCTGGCAAGTCATCAACAATCCGCATGCTTACCGGCCTGGCAACTGTTGATGAAGGCAAAGTAATCTTCTCGCGAAAATCCGCAACCTCATCCGAATTAACCAGTGAACAATTTGGTTACTTACCCGAAGAAAGAGGCTTATTTCAGGAAGCTAAAATTCTCAACACCCTTGTACACATTGGCCGGTTAAAAGGCATGACCAAGCGCGATGCAGAAATTGAGGCAAAAGCCTGGCTGAAAGAGCTGGAGCTAGAAGACCGTATGCAGGACAAGTTGAAAACGCTTTCCAAAGGTAACCAGCAGAAGGTGCAACTGGTCAGCTGCATTATACACAAACCCGCAATTGCCTTTCTGGATGAACCTTTTTCTGGCTTAGACCCCATCAATCAAGAGAAAGTGATTGGGATACTACAAAAGCTCAAAGCAAAGGGTACAACAATCATCTTAAGTGCCCACCAAATGTCTCTTGTAGAAAAGTTAGCAGACAGATTTTTGTTAATGAACTTAGGTAGTCCACTGCTCTATGGTGCAATGGCAGACATACGGCAACAAGTCGCCTTAGGAAACAAAGTCATTGTCGAAATCGCGCCGGAACAAGCAACTAACTTGCATGATTTTGTTGAGACACAAAATACCAACGTAGAAAAGTTAGAACCGGAATCTGATACTCAATTTTGCATCACATTAAATAAAGACTGTGACTTGGCATCTTGGCTAAGTTTATTACTGCAAAGCCTTTCAATTCAAAATTTACAGGTAGTACAGCCAAGTTTGCACGACCTTTATATTCACGCAGTGGAGCAAGCGAAATGAACAAAGTCTGGTTAGTAGCAAAGTGGGAATTCCTGCAACACCTCAAGCTCAAACAAGAAATCATCAGCTATTTAGTTATGCTCGTGTTATACGCCGGTGTATTCGGTGTTCAGTATCTATATGAGAATGAAGAGCAAGACACCGTAAAGTTGGGCGTCACGCTTAGAGCCGATATAAAATTTCCGGATTTTGTAGAGCTTGAAGTACTGCAAGAAAGTATCGCTCCAGAAAACGCATATCAGGTAGCGGAAGCACAATCTTTGGATGCACTTCTGATACAAACAGATGAGTTTACCTTTACGTTATACGTAAAAGAGCAAAGTAGCTGGATTAGAGAGCTCGAATCGGCATTAGAAAGCCACAGCCAGGAAATCTTATTGGAACGATTTCAGTTGAATGTAGATCAATTGTCCCAACTGAAAGAACCGATCAGTTTGGATATTGTGAACCAGGCAGAACAAAATAAAGGGGTTGATGTAAAAGTTCTCGGAATGTTGGTGTCGATTCTCACGGCAATAGCCGTATTTAATAGTTTTGGCTTGAGCTTTACCTCGGTAACCCAAGAGAAGCAGCATCGTGTCACAGAACAACTGTTAACCTGCATTAATTTCCAACAATGGATAGACGGAAAGGCCATAGGTCTTTGTTTAGCGAGTATCAAAAGTTTGATATCTACCGCTATTTTTATATTCGTCATTTACATGGGAATATCGTTGTTTTCTTATCAACTGCCCGAAGGCTTGGGTCTGTCGTTTTCGGTCGTAGTACCAATCATGTTGTTCTGCGTATTGGGGATCATTTTCTGGAATTATGTATTCGTTGGATTTTCGGCAACGATAGACGACCCCAATCACAGTGGCAAAACGGGTGTAATGCTGCTGCCTATGATACCAGTCATGTTGGTATTTCTCGTTCTGGAAGATCCAGGCAGCAATATGGCGGTATGGTTATCTTACTTACCTCTGACCTCGATTACCTTTATGCCCATGAGAATCGCTTCCATGGCGGTACCATGGTGGCAAGTGGCAATCTCTCTTGGGCTTCTTATTGCCTTTATTTATCTTGCACGCTTATACGCTACACGAATTTTCAGAGCGAATATCACGCTATTTGGCAAAGAGCCGACGTGGTATCAAATCTTAAAGAGCATGCAAGGTAAAGCTTAATTCTTCAGTCGTGGATCACCCAAGCGTGAGCCATTTCCCCTTTAATGGTTCAGGCACGGCTCAGCAAAACTGTTATAGTATCGCGCTTATTAACAAGCATTTGACGCATACATGAAAAAACACATCGGCTTAGCACTCAACCTATTAGCGTTAGCACTTTTCTTCCCGGGTATCCTACTGCCAATGTTCTCGTTGAACACAGAGTTAATGGTAGATTTAGGCAATTCGGCCATGTCTGCTGACTTAGTCGACAAAGAACTCTCTATTATGGCAACTGTAGACGAATTGTTTCACGACGACCGCATCCTCGTAGCAGCTTTGATCTTCGTTTTTTCCGTGTGTATTCCACTACTTAAAACCACACTCGTGAGCATTGTTTATTTTGCCAAGAGCGCCAGTACCAGCCAAAATTTGATAAATTTTGTGAATAAAATTGGCAAATGGTCGATGGCTGATGTCTTCGTCGTCGCCATATTCATTGCGGTACTTTCCACCAACCACTCCGAAACCACAACCGAACACGAAGTCAAACTAGCTATGTTTCGGATGATAATTGAATTCAGCTCGCAAACACTGTCAAGCGTTGGTGTTGGATTTTATTGTTTTGTTGCGTATTGCTTACTATCGATACTTGGTAATCAAATTATGCAGTCTCATAATTTCAATATTAAGTAACTTACTTTTTACATAGAAAAAAGGCCGTCAATTGACGCAATGCAGTTCACTTAAGCGGGGCTGCATTGTAATTAACCGGGTATCGAGTTTTTGAAATCTTAACCGCCCTAGGTCGTGATGGTCTGGGGCGTTTT
>WKFJ01000058.1 GCA_014872785.1 Alteromonadaceae bacterium | reverse complement strand
TTCAAGCTTATTTACAATTGAAACCATCGTAATGAGCTTTTCTTCAAAGCGGTCTCGTTCCGGTCCCGTTACTTCAGGCTGATCTAAGCGGTCTTGTGTCTTTTCGAGAAGACCACCAATTTCTCGTTTCATAAAAAGAATTTCTTTTGGAATGAACATAAAGTAACTGCCGTTTTTTTGTAACCAACACTTAAGTATTTATTAAAAAAGTAAAAAAACCTATCCGACATAAGTCGAATAGAAAAATAGATAAGAGATACACCATTGGTATGGACATTAAAAAACCCGCATAGAGCGGGCTTTTTTACAAATATGAATGAATCTTAGAACGGAATATCGTCATCAAAATCAAAATCGGGTTCTTGCATTGGTTGTGCTGGCTGCTGAGGTGCCTGACCGAAGCCTTGATTTGCTTGCTGCTGAGCTTGCTGCGGGCGACCTTGTTGCATACCTTGATTTTGTTGTCCTGGCATCGATTGGTATTGTGGTGCTTGGTTTTGCGCAGCGGGCATACCGCCACCCATGCCTTGATTAGGTTGGAAGCCGCCTGCTTCGCCACCTTGTCGCCCACCCAACATTTGCATGTTGTCAGCAACGATTTCCGTGGTGTAGCGATCCTGACCATTTTGGTCTTGCCATTTGCGAGTCTGCAATTTACCTTCGATATAAACTTGTGAACCTTTACGCAAGTATTGACCTGCAATTTCGGCTAATTTGCGGAACATTACGATGCGGTGCCATTCTGTGCGCTCTTGTAATTGCCCTTGTTGGTCTTTCCAGCTTTCACTAGTAGCAACACTGATATTGGTTACGGCATTGCCATTGGGCATATATTTTATTTCTGGATCTTGTCCCATGTTGCCGACGATGATGACTTTATTAATGCCTCTGCTTGCCATAATTTCTCCTACGATTAGCTTGGATCTGCTAACTTTCTTGCTGCTTTCAAATCAAAATCTTTGCCGTCTACTTTCAAATAGACGGCCTGTTGGTCTGGAAATATCACGAACTCATGAATTCCACCAAGTTGTTTAAACTGGTTCTCAAGGGTGCTTAAATCACGCCCTGCGAAATTGACCGATAGTGTATACCTTTTTCCCTTGTCTGTGTTCTTAAAACCCAAAAATATGAGACACCAACTAAAACAAATCATCGCTGCGACAAAAAATAACCAGTCGTTCGTTAACCATTGAGATACTAGACTACTCAATACGCCGCCCAAAAAAGCCCCAAAAAATTGAAAGCTGGCAAAGATCCCCATGGCAGTACCTTTTCTCCCTGGCGGGGCCAGACTAGAAACGAGTGCAGGAAAATTAGCTTCAAGGAAATTAAATGCTGTAAAAAACAACCACACACAAATTAGCAGGCTGATTAAATCAACCGGAACCAGGGGAATAAGCACAAACGCTGCGCCCAACATAATCACAGCAGCCATAAGAAGACTAGACATGTTTGTTTTTCTTGCCAGGCTCATTAATAACCCCATCCCCAGAATAGAGGAAACTAGAACTGGTAAATAGAGCTGCCAGTGAGTGTCAATACCCCAATCAAGATCGAGCAGGCGAACAGGCAATTGCACAAACATGACCGTAATCATCATGTGTAGAAATAAAACGCTGAGATATAACCGTATAAGGGGCTTGTCGAAAAGTAATTGTCGCAACTGCAAAAGGTTAGGTAGCGTGTCACCAGATGGCGCAAAAGCCGTTACTTTAGGAACCATTAACCAGACTAGAGGAATACAAAATATTGCGAGAAAACCGGTAGCCAGAAAAATCCCCTGCAAGCCCCAGTTTGTAGCCAGCACTGGTCCTAATATCAGTGCTAAATAAAATGAAAAACCAATGGCAATACCAATTATCGCCATAACCTTGCTTCGTTGGCTTTCACGGCTTACATCAGCAGCCAACGCCATAACCGCGCCGGCAATAGCGCCTGCACCTTGCATTACGCGACCAACCGTTACCCACAACATAGACTCGGCAGTAGCTGCAACAAAGCTTCCCAAAGCAAACAAAATGAGGCCAATTGTAATAACGGGCTTTCGGCCAATTTTGTCAGACCAAATCCCCATAGGTATTTGCAGAATAGCTTGAGTCAAGCCGTAACCGCCAATCGCCAAGCCTAACCAAAAAGGAGAATAATCCGGATAATCAATCGCCAATACAGCAATCACCGGCATTATCATAAATAAGCCCAGCATGCGCATCAGATAAATTGTTGCCAGAGCGAAAGCTCCCCGAAGTTCCACCGAGTTCAAGAAGTAGCGTCCCAATAAAATTAATCGCGGAAATTAAGTACTGATTAGTAAAAACTAAGTTGTTGAAAACCCAAAAAGGCCGCGCAGTTTAACATGAAATATGCGCACTAAACAGCTTGGAATAGTTTCACTAACTTACTACTAAAAAAATTGTAAAGTACTGTATATATATGCATATAATATCTCTTTTTCTGCCGGTGAAAAGTATACATGGATAAGATTGAGATTAGGGGGGCGCGTACACACAATCTAAAAGACGTGAACCTAGAATTACCTAGAGACGAATTGATTGTCATTACTGGATTATCAGGCTCGGGTAAATCTTCTCTTGCATTTGATACCTTGTACGCAGAAGGCCAAAGACGCTACGTTGAATCTCTTTCGGCCTATGCTCGTCAGTTTCTGTCTATGATGGAAAAACCAGATGTAGATCACATAGAAGGACTCTCTCCTGCCATATCGATAGAACAAAAATCAACATCACACAATCCACGCTCTACTGTTGGCACCATTACAGAAATTTATGATTATTTGCGCCTGTTGTTTGCGCGTGTAGGTGAACCAACCTGCCCTGACCACAATGTGCCATTGCAAGCTCAAACGGTGAGTCAAATGGTAGATAAGGTAATGGAGTTACCTGCCGACAGCAAAATGATGTTGCTTGCGCCTGTTGTTCAAGACCGCAAGGGCGAGCATATCAAAACACTTGAACACCTTGCCGCACAGGGATTTATTCGCGCAAGAATCGACGGCGACATTTGTGACTTGTCAGATCCACCGGCACTGGATTTACACAAAAAACATACCATTGAAGTTGTTGTAGACAGATTTAAAATCCGCGATGACCTTGCCATTCGTCTTGCGGAAAGTTTTGAGACGGCGCTGGAGTTATCGGCTGGCGTCGCCAAAGTTGCCTACATGGATGATGTTGAGAAACCCGAACTAGTTTTTTCAGCAAACTTTGCTTGTCCACATTGCGGCTATAGTATCAGTGAATTGGAGCCACGCTTATTCTCTTTCAACAACCCGGCAGGCGCCTGTTCTAGTTGTGATGGATTGGGAACTAGACAATTTTTTGACCCGATTCGCATAATCACAAATTCTGAGATTAGTCTCTCTGGTGGAGCCATCCGTGGTTGGGACAAGCGAAGCTTTTACTATTTCCAAATGCTGCAAGCAGTAGCGGAACATTATGGCTTTGATTTGAATACGCCATACGACCAATTAGACGACAAAGCAAAAGAAGTTGTCTTGTTCGGTAGTAAAGGCACGTCGATTAAATTCAAATATATCAATGACCGTGGCGATATCATGGAACGGAAACATCCCTTTGAAGGGATAATTCCCAACATGGAACGTCGCTATAAAGAGACTGAGTCGAATGCGGTGAGGGAAGAACTGGCAAAGTATTTAAGCCAGCAGCACTGTAGTTCTTGTGGTGGTAGTCGTTTACGCCAAGAAGCGCGTAATGTTTTTATTGCTGATACCAACTTACCTGATATCGCCGAAATGTCCATCGTAGACGCGAGAACTTTCTTCTCAGAATTAGACTTGCAAGGTCAGCGTGCCCAAATTGCCGAAAAGATACTAAAAGAGATCAATGACAGACTTAGCTTCTTGGTTAATGTTGGTCTTAATTATCTTAACCTCTCGCGAAGCGCAGATACTCTCTCTGGTGGCGAGGCACAGCGAATCAGACTAGCAAGCCAAATTGGCGCAGGTTTGGTAGGAGTCATGTACGTTCTTGATGAACCTTCAATTGGTCTGCACCAACGTGACAATGAGAGGTTATTAGGAACGCTTACGCATTTAAAGAATTTAGGCAATACCGTCATCGTTGTTGAGCACGACGAAGACGCGATTCGATTAGCAGATTACGTAGTTGATATTGGCCCCGGAGCAGGTGTTCATGGTGGACAAATCGTTGCAAAGGGCAAACTTGAGGATATTCTGAAAAGTGATGACTCATTAACTGGAAAATATCTTTCAGGTCGTGAAAAAATAGAAATCCCTAAAAAGCGTACCCCAATCAAAAATGATAACTGGGTGGAACTTAACGGCGCCTCTGGTAACAATTTACGCGATGTCGATTTGAAAGTCCCAGTTGGACTGATGACCTGCATAACTGGGGTGTCCGGTTCTGGCAAATCAACGTTGATTAATGACACTTTTTACAAGATTGCCCATATTGAGCTAAATGGCGCAACGACTGACGAGCCATCTCCCTATGACTCAATCACTGGATTAGAGCACCTCGATAAAGTCGTAGACATCGATCAAAGTCCAATTGGCAGAACTCCTCGTTCCAATCCGGCCACCTACACTGGTATTTTTACTCCTATTCGCGAATTGTTTTCCGGCACTCAAGAGTCTCGTTCCCGAGGTTACAAACCCGGCCGATTTAGCTTCAATGTAAAAGGTGGTCGATGCGAGGCTTGCCAAGGGGACGGTGTAATCAAGGTAGAGATGCACTTCTTACCCGATGTTTATGTTCCATGCGATATCTGTAAGGGTAAACGTTACAACCGTGAGACCTTAGAAATTAAGTACAAACACAAGAATATTCATGAAGTGCTTGAAATGACGGTTGAAGATGCGAATGAGTTTTTCGCTGCGATCCCCGCTATATCTAGAAAGTTACAAACACTTATGGATGTTGGCTTGTCCTATATTCGGCTTGGCCAAGCTGCAACGACGTTGTCAGGCGGTGAAGCGCAGCGGGTGAAACTGGCCAAAGAACTTTCCAAAAGAGATACCGGCAAAACACTTTATATTTTGGACGAGCCTACAACTGGTTTGCACTTTCATGATATAAAACAGTTACTTGCTGTTCTACATAGACTTAGAGATCACGGTAATACCGTTGTTGTTATCGAACACAATCTCGATGTTGTTAAAACTGCAGACTGGATTGTTGACCTTGGCCCAGAAGGCGGCTCGGGTGGCGGGCAAATTATCGCTACAGGAACACCGGAGCAGCTTTGCGAACAAGAAGTCTCTCATACTGGCAGATTTCTCAAGCCAATGCTTAAGCAATAATTAAGGTTTTAATCGATGGGTAACATGCTAACCGAAACATACAAAGTACGTTTTTGTGAAACTGATGCACTTAAACACGTATCCAATACCGCATTAGTAGTTTGGTTTGAATCCGCGCGCGAGCCTATTTTCAAGATGTTCACACCATCATTAGACCTTGATAATTGGCCACTGATTCTTGCTAGTTACAAAGTTGATTTTATTAGGCAAATACATTTAGGACAGGTCGAAATCAAAACCGGCGTTAGTCGCATAGGTGGAAGCTCTTTTGACGTTTACCAAGAGGTTTGGCAAAACGGCACACGATGTGGAAGCGGAACAACAACCATGGTGCATTTTAACTACGAGAGCCAAAAGTCAGAAAAAATTCCAGATGAAATTAGACAGCAGCTCGACGCTATTTCGGTGAGTCCAGAATAATGCCACATTTAATAAAGGTAATAGATAACGTCCTACCGGAAGACTTTTGTGACGTATTGGTAGATAAGTTTAAAGTGCACCCTAACGTTCAGCCAGGTAGAACTGGTGGTGGTGTAGACACTTCAAAGAAGCTTAGCAAAGACCTTTCTATTAGAACTAACAAAGAGTTTCATAACGAATTTCACAAAGTCGTGGAATATACTTCTCGCCAGGTGATTGACTATTTTGACGAGCATTACTTCGCATTCATTGGGCCACTAGGTATTAAAATGCGTCACCCAAAAACCGGAGAAGCGGTCAATGTAACATCTGACAATTACGAAGAATTGGTTCGGCCACAACTTCCTAATTTGATACCTTCATTTTTCCGTTTCGGCGATATTAATCTACAGGAATATGAAGCCGGTAAAGGTGGTTATCCATACTGGCATAGTGAGGTCTACCCGCAGCTTCCCGACAATGATCCTCTGCACAGGATTCTGCTTTTTATGTATTACCTAAATGACGTTGAAGAAGGTGGTGAAACCGAGTTTTATTACCAGGAGAAAAAGGTGAAACCCAAAAAAGGCACAATGGTGATTGCGCCCGCTTATTTTACTCACACACACCGTGGTAATGTGCCAATATCTAACGACAAGTATATTTTAACTTCCTGGGTTTTGTTTAACCGAGCAGAGCAACTATACAGACAATAGCCATGGATATTTCACAACATATCGTAACTGAAATAACGGAATTCAAAGAAGAATTTAATAAAGATAGACGGGTTAGAATCCCTAATATGTTCTCCGCTGATTTCGCCAACGCACTACTCAAAGAAGTAGCGAATAATATTAAATTCGAGAACGCATTCGTTCATAACAAACAACCAGTCTCGGTTTCAGACGAACAACTCGACGCACTTAACGAAAGAGACAGGGCAAACCTGAAATCAGAAATTTTTTCTTATGCACAAAACGGCGTGGGGTTTTACTATGGACGTTGTAAAGTAAGCAGGGAGCTGACACATTCACCTTTGCTTGTGCAGATTTATGAATGGCTGAATAGTCAATTGCTCTTTAATCAAATTGAATTGACTACCAAGGTATCTCATATCAAAAGTGCGAGTGCGCAAGTCACACGCTACAACAAAGATTGCTTTTTAACGCGACATAATGATGTTGATCTCAAAGAGGATAGAAAGATCGCTTATGTGTTAAACCTTACTCCTCGCTGGCATCCTGACTGGGGCGGTTTGTTGCAATTTTATAAACAGGATGGCACTCCACGTGATGCGTGGGCACCACTTTTCAATAGTCTAACGTTATTCGATGTTACACACGTCCACGCTGTTACTTATGTCGCCCCATACGCCCCTATGAGTCGCTATGCGATCACCGGCTGGTTTAATGGGAATCAAATTTAAGATTCACATTAGTTTCGAAAATTCGTTTGCCAATTCAGTAAGTGCTTCGCTACTTAGCGTTTCTACATTATCGGTACTTACGGGATTACCAGACCTATATAAAATGGTTCGAGGATAGCCATGCCCTCCCAAGCTTTCTACCAAGTTGGCGTGCTCCTCTGACAAAAATACTAGCTTTTCTTTTTGGACTACTAGATTTACTAGTTCCAATCCTAATTCCCTCAATTTACATTCGAAATCATCTAGGTTCTTAACCTGCTCGACAGTGCAATCTGGACACCAATCAGCTGTTATGTTTAAGACAAAGCTCGCTCTTTGATGAATTCTTAGTTTTACTTGCTCTAAAGTTTCTCGTGTCATGAAGATCCGTAAGTAATTTTGTTTAGTCCTTTAAAATACACTAATTAGCTAGACAAGTGCCAACGAATAGAATTAAATTGCCGTAAATGACAACGCTGTCATAAAAGACAGACAACTGTGGAGTAAAACGTTTTGAAACAACGTGAGCTAAGTTTAGATATCTTTAGAGGGATAACTGTAGCTGCAATGATCTTAGTTAATACCCCTGGTTCTTGGCAGCATATTTATGCCCCACTGAAACATGCTAATTGGCATGGAATTACCCCTACTGACTTAATATTCCCGTTTTTTCTATTTGCAGTAGGGAATTCAATATTTTTCGCATTTAAGGATCGATACTTAAATTCAGAAAGTTTGTTTAAGGTTCTAAAGCGAAGTTTGATACTTTTTACTATTGGCGTCTTGCTCAATGCGTTTCCATTTACGAGTGAATTTGAGAGTTTGCGCTTAATGGGAGTATTACAGCGCATTGCCATTTGTTACTTTGTCGTATGTATCTTTGCTTTAATGTTCTCTAAAAGGAGTATAATTTTTATATCGGTTCTAATACTGCTTTCTTACTCTGTTTTACTAAATTTATTTGGAACAGACTTGAGTTTAGAAAACAATTTAGTACGAAGAATTGATTTAACAATTATTGGAAGTACTCATTTATATCAGGGTTTCGGAGTACCATTTGATCCTGAAGGTCTATTAAGCACACTACCAGCTATAGCAACTACAATATTTGGCTTTCTTATTGCCCATTTTGTTGATCGTGAACAACACAACAAAAATAAGTTAAATCATCTACTTAAGTTATCTTTATTCAGTCTGCTAATTGGACTAGCTCTTTCTTTGTATATCCCTCTCAATAAATCCCTTTGGACTGTTAGCTATGTGTTGGTTTCGGGTTCTTTAGCTATCGCATTTTTAACATTGATCATTTGGCTAACCGAATCTAAACGAGCACCTATGTCACTCAACTGGGCCAAAATATATGGAAGTAACCCACTCTTTGTATACATACTTTCATGGCTATTTGCTGTAACAATGTCTCAAATTATTATTTTCGAATATGGCGGAAAAAACATCAGCCTTTATCAATGGTGCTTTGAATTCTTAAGCGTATTGCTACCAGCCAAAATCGCTTCATTGTTATTTGCAACAATTACCGTAGTAATTTTTTACTATTTATCAGCTTATCTCTATAAGAAAGCGATTTTTATTAAGATTTAGTCAGGTATCAACAAATCATCCAAAGTAAAAAGTAATTAAAAACACCTAAACAAGTTTGAGACGAACACTCAATTTAATATCCAAAGAACTAGCTGATTAAAATTACGCTAGTACTTCTGTCGATGTGACGTTCATCTTGGACGTGTAAACCACTAATTCTAATAGTGAGCCAATGGCATGCCGAGAATGAAGAACGGTGACGCTCTGCGACACCAAGGGAGTCCACTTTGTGATGTGCTGAACGCGGGTGTAGTGAAGGCCAGTTTACTGGCCGTCAGAAACAACAAAGCCCACTCAACTGAGTGGGCTTTGTGTTTCTTTCGAATTAGGAGCCTGGCGGTGTGCTACTCTCACATGGGGAAGCCCCACACTACCATCGCCGCTAATACGTTTCACTACTGAGTTCGAAATGGAGTCAGGTGGTT
>WKFJ01000027.1 GCA_014872785.1 Alteromonadaceae bacterium | reverse complement strand
TGATCGCGGCATTGCTTTGCAGGCCTAGTGGGCTAAGTCAAAAAGCAATAACAAAGAGCAGGAGGCGCTCAGGAAGAACCCTTCGGGCAGCGCTTGTTTGGTATTTCTACTGCGTTTTCGTCTTTTTATGTAGAGCAACTACACTACAAAGACTCTGCCTTGTACAAATACCAAACAAACTGCTGCATAATAATACAGCACAGATTAACAGGCTCTAGTAATAGTCAAACCGTTAACAAAGTATCGAACATGTCAGTGATGGATTTTAAAAGCACAGATGAAAAAACGCTGATTTATAGTGGCATTGTGACCATTGTCTGCGCTGCGCTGATCCCGTCGAATAGTGACAGCACGGTAATTGCGGTTTCTGCGATCGCCCTTTTTATTCTGGGCTTTGCCGTAGTGTTGGTTCGCTCGCGTATGTTCGGTTTTTTGTCGCTGCTAATGAGTGGCGAAGTAACCACCTTGCTGGTGCTAGAGGGCAACCTCACGCTTATTCAGATTTTGCTATTGGTTACCCTAATAGGCGCAAGTGCGACATCACTGCTTTACGCTTTTAGGTTTTATCGTGAACAGCTGCTAATCGAGTAGCCCAACGACAATTCACTCGGCCTTATTGTTTTGTCTTAAAACCAAATCCTGGTGCTTCTTTTTGACTGAGCATATGCATAAATTTATCAAACCTGCGCTGTCTTGTTTCAGGCTTTTTAGCCGACTCAAGACCGTAGGCTATCGCATATCGACTGGATTTGTTTAGTGTGTCGTAAAACGCTTTAAGTTCAGGTATTTTTTGAACTGCCGCGATGAAATCTTTTGGCACTTCCATTTGACTTGCAGGTGCATAGGCGTTTTCCCACCGACCATCCAATTTAGCTGCTTCAACATGCGCTAATCCCGGCGCTTGCATGCGTCCTTCTGCAATCAGGCGTGCTACATGCTCTGTATTTATCTTCGACCACGCACTGCGTTTTTTCCTTGGCGTGATCCGCTGAAGATAGGCTTTGTCATCCAAAGACTTTTTCATGCCATCAATCCAGCCCCAGCACAATGCCTCAAGCACTATGTCCCCCCAGGCCACACTCGGTATTCCAGAGCCTTTTTTATACACTTTCACCCACAGTTCAGTCTCTTGTGAATGGTTTTTACTGAGCCAATGATTTAAGTCCTTAGCTGTTTCAAAAGGAAGGGTGTTTTCGTTGCTTGGACTTGGCATAGGGGAGCAATTAACTACGGCTGTGTGGGTTAACATAACTTACGGCTTTTGGTAAAAGTTGCAATGATGTTTGATCAGGTAAAGTCCAATTGGTTTGGTCAATAAGTTTGGTCACGTATCACCAATCTTTTCGTCTAAGTTCTCTAGCAAATAGTCTGCAAGTACTCTAACTGAGATCGGTTGCCCTTTGCGAGAGGGCATCATCAGGCTCAATTGCGCTTTACCAGATACCCAGTCAGGCAAAACTCTAACCAATGCTCCCGTGTCTATTTCTTGGCGACAAACATAGGCGGGTAGGCTGACAATCCCTAGTCCTTCTATCGCGGCTTGTTTAAGCGTGCCCATGTCGTCACTGCAATATTGTGGGTTGATTGGCACAGTGGTTTTTAGTCCTTCTGTATTTTCTAGCGTCCAGTGACTAGTCGCCGGTTGCCAGCCAACTTTCAGGCTCTTTTTTTTGAAAAGATCATACGGTGATTCTGGAACCACTGATTGTGCTAAATAGGCGGGACTTGCAAACAGTTGCCACGAAACAGTAGTCAGGTGTCGCTGTATAATACTTGAATCTGGCAAGGTATCGAGGTGACCTCTGATGGCCAAGTCTATTCCCGAAGATATTAGATCAATATTCTGATTAGTGACCTGTTGCATCACTTCTATTTTTGGATGCTTAACCAAAAAATCAATTAACAAATCCTTTATTGCAAACTGGGCGATACCAACTGAGCAGCTAATGTTTACTCTGCCATTTAGTGCACTCTTTTGGGATTGGATGGCCGCTTCGGCTGCCTCCATTTCATCTAAAAGTGCACGTGCATGTTGATAAAACAACTTGCCAGACTCGGTAACGTTGAATTGGCGTGACGTACGTTGAATTAACTTGGTTTCTAGCCGTTCTTCAAGCTTAGCTACATGTCGACTGAGGCGTGATTTAGGCATGTTAAGTGCCTGCGCTGCCGGCGTAAAACCGCGCTTTTCGACAACGTGAACAAAATAATAGTAGTCATTCAAATCAATCATATCTGCGGTAATGACCTCGAATCACTCTTTATTGTTCCAAATATAGAACAAAGCTTTCTTTTTTTCTAGCTACACAGGCTCATCGTTCTATCGCTAGAATTAATTCCGTTGGTTTTTAAACTTCTCTAGGAATACAAAAATGAATTCACAACACAGACTGTCAGACGACACCACACCAACATTAAACACAGAAGACACCTTTCCCTTGGTGAGTTCAGGTGAAACATTTCACGTTGGAGATGGCTTTGAGGCGCAAGCCTTTCGCAATGCACACTTTGCGGGAAACATGGATCCCCTCGTCATGGTAGACCATTACTGGATGAGCAAACCTACCTTTGGAGCGCATCCGCATGCAGGCATGTCAGCGGTTTCGGTCATATTTGAAGACAGTGAGGGTTTATTTCACAACCGAGATTCGTTGGGCAACGACTTCGATATCAAGCCAGGAGATTTGTATTGGCTCAAAGCTGGCTCTGGCGCCATTCACGATGAATCACCACGCGCAGGGGCAAACATCCACGGGCTACAAATCTTTGTTAATTTGCCTAATGCGTTAAGAAATAGCACGCCTGCATCTCTTCATGTCAAAGCGCAAGATATGCCAATTTTAGAAGCAGCAGGATTCCGAGTTCGAGTTGTACTTGGCGAAAGTAATGGAATCCGCGGACATCAGTCTCCGGCTCTGCCTTTGACCATTTTAGATGGTCAGATGGCGGCCAACTCTGCGTTTTCACATCAATTGAACAAAGGTGAAAACACCTGGATTCATGCGATAAAAGGCACAACCAAGATAGTAGCCAAAGGCAAGCAGGTAGATTTGGTTGCCGGTCAAGCGGTCGCGATACCTCAATTGGCAGCAGAGGCCTCGGCGGATATTCAGCTTTTCAACGAGGGTTCTGAAAAAGCCCATTTTGCCCTATTTGCCGGACAACCTACACAAGAACCATATGTGCAAAAAGGACCATTCATCATGGCGACAAATGGCGATGTAGCGCAAGCCGAGGCAGATTTTGCAGCTGGCAAATTTGGGCAACTAGTTTAGCCAGCAGCCATTTTATTTAACGAATATTTTGGAGAAAATTATGAACATATTAGCGTTTGCAGCGAGTAACAGTCGCAAGTCTATTAATAAGTCCCTCGTCACTTACGCAGGCACATTATTGGAAAATCACAGAGTCGAGATCATTGATATCAACGATTACCCAATGCCTATTTACAGCACTGATTTGGAGGAGCTCCACGGTGTTCCTGACGCTGCCGAGCAATTTTTAAGTAAGATTTCAAACGCCGACGCCTTGCTTATCTCTTTTGCCGAACACAATGGTAACTACACCGTTGCATATAAAAATCTGTTCGATTGGGCATCGCGTATGAATATGAAAGTTTACCAATCTAAACCCGTTGTCATGCTATCGACTTCCCCGGGACCCGGCGGAGCAAAAAGCGTTTTGGAATTAGCGCGCAACTCAGCTCATTTCTTTGATGGAACAGTGTCGGCTTCCTTATCCATCCCAAGCTTTTACGACAATTTTGACGTCGACAAAGGACAGTTAATAGACGAGGGACTCATAGCACAGCTGAAATCTGCGTTAGCGACTATCGACACCCATTAGTTAGTCGTATAGGTAAAGGAGCCAAAAAGATGATACCCCAAAGACTCGCGTTTCATACCTTCTCGTTTGTAATGTCACTTTTGATGTCAGGCATTATGTCCCTTAGTTTGTTAGCGCCTGATTCAACCGAGCTGATAGAGACGTTAACGAACTGGCCAAAGGCATGGGCTATCGCCATGTTGGTAGCTTTCCCGGTCAGCTTATTTGTGGTGCCTGTTACCCAACGTCTGGTGGCCAAAATGGTTGCTGAAGAGTGAAAAACGTTCGAGCCAATTCGAACGCTCTGCAAGGCTTTTCGTACGCTTAGTCAATCAATCAGATTAGTAAAATGTAGACTTTTGTTATCCGCAGCAATGAGAATTCACAATGAAAAAATTATTGGTTTCGTTCCTCGTTATTGTTCTTCTGTCAGGCGCTTGGGCAGGCCTGCGTTTTACCGCACTAATGCAAGGTTGGCTGCTTACGGCATGGGCTGAGCAGGAAAACAGTGCGCACTTTGCCCGCCGTTTACAATCGGAGGTGGATAAGCTGTATAAAGGCAATGCCGTCTACGCGCTGATTGAAAATGGCGAAGTTATGGATACCCACTTTGTGTCTATTGGCAAACCCGTAAGTGAGGATTCAGTATTTGGGGTTGCGTCGGTTGGCAAATGGGTCACAGCGATGGCGGTCATGCGCTTGGTGGAGCAAGGGAGACTCGAACTCGATACGCCAGTTTCACAATACCCCAAGCGTTGGCAGCTTCCTGAAAGTGAGTTTGACAACGACTTGGTGACCCTGCGCCGATTGCTTAGCCACACTGCAGGCATTGAAGATGGCCTCGGTCATAATGGCTTTGCACCGAATGAACCTATTCAGCCATTAACCGAACACCTGACACAGGCAGCCGACGCCGACCCCGGAGTTAATGGCAAAGTGGTGGTAACGAGCGCACCTGGGGAGTCGTGGGCATACTCAGGTGGCAGCTACAACCTGGTTCAGTTGATTATTGAAGACGTCACGCAACAAAGTTTTCAGCAAGCCATGCAAAACCTCGTGTTTGAACCTTTAGGGTTAGCCAACACCTATTTTCAGGTAAAGCGCAGCGATCCAATGCTCGCTGAGTATTTTGGCGAAAGCCAACAAACCCGAGACTACCCCAATTACACTTCGTTAGCGGCGACGGGGCTGTATAGCAACCTAGCGGATATGCAAAAACTGCTACTGACTAATGTGGTGAATCAATCTAACCAACGCAGCCTTCCTAAATTGCTACGCGAGAATAGCCTTAAGCAAATGTGGCAACCCGAGGGTTATGTTAGTGGCCAGGCTATTTGGGGAGTTGGACTGATGTTGTTCGCACCAACAGAGAATGGTTTTGTAATGGGACACGGAGGCAAGTCTGAGTACCTAAATGCAACGGTGCGTTTCGACTCCGAAAGCGGAGATGGTTTTATTATGTTTCAGACTGGCAACGAAGAAGCGTTTGCTTCGAATATGGCAACTCAATGGACACTATGGAAAACCGGAAAGCCTGATATTTATCTTGTCAACAATCGCATGGATATGGTGCTAAGGGACATCGTATTCGGAAGTCTTCTGATATTACTAAGCGCAGTGGTGTTTTGGACTGTGCAGTATCGAAGAAAACGCAGCACTAAATTCTCATAATCCAATCAAACCCTGAAATCCTTTTACAACCCGTAATTACTAGGCTGTCGCATAAACGACGCAATGAAGTCGTCACCGACAGCGCGGGCAATTCGCTAAAAAATACGCAGCAAAGGAGAAGACCTAATGCTAGTTAAAAAATTAAGAGAACAGAAACATTGGTCACAGGAACAACTGGCAAATATGGCTGGACTTAGCTTGCGCACCATACAGAGAGTGGAGGCCGGTAACCCCGCAAGCAACGAGACACTTAAGTCATTAGCGTCTGTTTTTGAGATCAGTATTTCCGAATTACAGGAGAGAATTACAGTGATAGATAAAAAATCTGAAGATTGGCAAAGTGTCCCTTTATGGGTGTCGTTTGGCCTTGTGGGTATTAAAGAGCGCAATCAGGCAAGACTCAGCGTAGCCATACTCGCACTATGCGGGCTGCTATTTTTTGCTTACGGCGGCTGGGGTGAACCACATAAATTATCGGCATTTGCTTGGTTTAGCGTTTACCTTTTGGCAACCGGTTGGTTCGCTGCCGCCATTCATTGGGTAGATAAAAAAAGTATGTGGTAACAGGATTTGGAAGGGGCAGAGCCGTTTGTTGCAATTAGGAATTATAAAACGGCTTTGCCCACTTTCATTTCCTTGGCAAAACCCGCACGATTATATGTAAAGACCTGAGCATGCTGCCTCAGCAGCTCAGGTAGCCCATCCCATGAAGACATGTCGTCGCCTAATCCTGATTCAAGCACAATGACCACCTCTCCGGCGCCGGAAAGAGAGTAGGCAAATGAACCATCACTGGTTTCAACAACCGAGGTGTTACTCGTAGAAGCGCAACCTAACGCGAAAACAATAATTAGGGTAGATAAGAGTCTTTTGAACCCTTTCATGCACAAATTTTTACTATTTTTGCCTTCCCAATAACAAAAGACCATTCGGATACTCTGCGTTTGGCACTAAATATTCTATTTTAGATAACGAATCAGTTGTCACGTTTTTTAGTTCGTCTTGTGATTAACTTTCCAGGTTCTTTCCGTCTAGAAAAACCAATGGCATTGATTCTGGTGTTATGCTTGAGTCCTTGTTTAGGTTACTTATGATCTTTGGGATAGCATCAACTAAGTTGTTCTTTTCTAAATCAAATGTATATGTATCGGTATTGGCTAATACGACACTTGAGAAAAATAGAGATGCGAAGAAAATGCGTTTCATAACGTGATCCTTTTATTAAATTGACGACGTTATGACCATGGTAAATTTGAAATAGTTCAGGGCTTGTGAGGGTAAATTTTAAAACCGTTCTCAAAAGCGACGATCAGCCTCTGTAAAGCGGGCAGATTAATTAAAATAGACCGTGCTATTTGTAATAGCCTTGTCTCATTAGCTGTTGCACAAATGCGACCCGTAGTCCAAAAACCAAGATAGACCAAAAACAAAGATAGACCAAAGACAAAGATAGACCAAAGGCTGTCGCTATCCTTCAGAGCTGGGCTTTCTATACCCATCTATAAAATAAATCGCAAATGCGATTACCCAACACATCCAAGGCAAGGTAATGGCAAAGACTGCGCCCACCGCGGTTATTTGCCAAGGGTGTTTGGTTCGGCCAAAAGCCGCATACGCCACAACCGCGACACAAAAGAGTGTAATCGTAACATAAACGAGCACAAACATACTTGTCCTCTCCTTGACTATGTGTCATGTGGGTTTTGAAAATTAACTTAGTTTAAATAAAACGACTCAGATCCTGATGCATTTCTCGTTTTACTCTTCCCAATGTAAAACCTCAATTGCGCTATCAAACGACGTTGAGAGCTTTTTTAAACACCTAGGTTTGGGGTTAATAATATACCGTCTATTGCACAGTGAAAGGATGGGGATGTCAACCGAACTGTCTGAGTAACCGATAATTGAGTCGTATATTTCTAAATTATAAAGTTCTCGCAGTCGCTTCACTTTATTGGATGCGTAACAATGAAACTTACTGATCATCCCCCCGAATAACCGCACTTCTTCAGAGCAAACAAAATCTACTTTTGGAAGAGACGCATGTGCGAAAATCGCTTTGACCATCCATTCTGACGCACCACTCACAACCACAACCTTATGGTTATTTGAAGTGAGAAGTTGCAAGTGCTGTAAAGCGTCTTTAAAAATTATTGTTGAAGGCTCATTAAGGTATCTTCGAATAAAAGCTCTGCGCAGACGAATAGCTTGTCTAAGGCTCATTCCAAAGGTTGCTAACCACAAAAGAATGGAGAACCCAATATATTTAGTCTTCGAATGAAGTAGAAATGGAACACAAACGGGTAAAGCCAAACAACACATGAACAAGCGCAACGGATTTCGGCAGAGCATAAATTTCATGTATGCTGCGCCCGTATCTCTGTTTACGATGGTTTTATCGAAATCAAAAAGTACCAAATTCATGTAGCTAATGTCTTCCTTGATTGGGTATAGTGCCTGGTTATGAGGCAAATAAAGCATGGGTAAAATGAGCGAGGCACGAACGCAAGCCAAGCACTAAGGCGTCTCATGCATAAACCGTTTGTTAGACTTCCTTATTTTCATTATTTTCGTCAATTTCATTTTTGCGACTTTGAGGTGATAGGTCGCGCAATGTATCTAATTTATCCGGATCGGTTTGTTTTGCAATCCAGTACTTGAAGCTTCCAAATGCCATCACTAAACAGCCCCCAATGAGCATTAAAACAGTATCCTGAACCTTATTTTGGAACAATCCATAGATGGCTAACCCAAGTCCGTGAACGAGCAGAAAAATTGAAAAACGATAGTGCGGAAAGTTCATTTGGTATTTGTTATATTAACAGTAAGAAAACGGGCAGTTACGTAGCGGCATAATGGGGGAGCTGCGCTGCGTTCTGTCCCATTGCGGTAAGCGGTGAGACACCTGTTAAGTGCATTGTTATACCTGTGCAGATACAACAACCTGTCCGTTTGCCTGAGTAAATATTGCTTCGTTTCTATTGATACATTGTTCATCTAAGGAATTAAAGTCGTATTTCCCCCTAGATACTTCAAAATAAGATTGAACAGCTTTATTTTTTATAAAGATTAGCAGTGATACACCATCGTTAACCCTAACCGACGACAGCGTTTCTAAAGGCCAAGTAAAGCCAATAACTTCTGCAGCTAATTCGTTGTTGGAATACGGACCTAATATACAAACCGTTTCCCAATCGCCTTGTACATGTTCCGTAAGAACGATAGGTGTTTTGGCGTAATTGAAGTTTAAAGAAGGAGCGCTGGTTGTATCATCGACACATCCATAAAGCAGAACCAATAATCCCAAAACAACAAAAGTTTTTATCAATGGCATAACACTCCGCTGCTTGTTATATATACCTAAGCAAATACTCCCAGGAAATATAAGCCAACGCCAATCCAAATTGTGAGGCCTAGCAAAGCACACCAAACTCCTGAACTTTCTTCTTCGCCCCAATAATTATTTCTTTTAGGTTTAGGATACCTACCAAACGTAATAATTTTGCAAAAAGGCCATCCTGTCCAATAACAGATAAACCAGAAAAAAAGGTCTGCCAAAATGTAACCAATACCTCTAAAAAATCCTTTTCCAATCTCGCCTAAAATATCTTCCATTGTTTCTATCTAAATTCGTATGTGTAACGTCAAGCTAAGGGGCGCAGCTTGTCTGCGTCGTTGCTTAAGCGCCTTGTTATATTTTAAATTCCAAAATTACACTATTTTGTGATCCTGCTGCTCTCTTCTTGGGATCAAAAAATGTATCTATAATCTCAAACCCTGCTTTGCGCATCATTCCAGCGGAAGCAAGATTTTCTTCATGCCTTTCTATTAACACGCTGCGTATATTATTATTTCTTGCTTCCAACAAACATTCTTCTAGCAACCTTGTTGCTATACCTTTCCCTTTATGCAGTGAAGATACAACTACATCTCCAACGAATTTAATTTGTTGTAAATCACAATACTTTTGAAGGTAAGTTGGGCTAGACTCTCCATCAATCAAAACAGCAAATCCTATAATTTTTGAATCACTTGTAGCAACAATAGCTAGAGCACTTCCGTTTTCTACAAGAGTGAATTCATCATTTATACCTTCTGGCGTTAAATAGTTCCATTCATTAGGCCCGAACTCCCAAAGTAGAGTTTTTAATTCATCCAGTTCTTTGAGGATTGCTTTTCGATATTCGATCAATGCTCATTACTCCATTAAAATATAACGCCACATTAAGCGGCAAATTACAGTTTGTTAAAATTGAGCGAAGCGAACAACAAACTGTAATTTGTCCACTTGAATGCCTTGTTAGCACTACAATGTACTAACAAAGTGATTAATTATAGATTTATTAATTTCAGGGGCAGTCTCTTGACTGAAACCATGACCTGTTTTGTATGAGTTATGCACTACTTTATGTTTAAATTGCTTATTTTTTAAATAAACCTCTATATCTTTAGACATTTGAAAAGATGGCCAAACTTGATCATTTTCTGCTGAAATTAGAAGTATTGGGCCATTAATATTTTCAAATTTAAATAAGGATTTATTGACGTTAGTTTTATTTTTTAACGCAACAGTAAATCTGTCGATTAACTTAGCCTTTGAATCTAACTCTAAACCCAAGGCTGGAATATCTTGACCTTTAAAAGTCCAAGCTGACTTCGGTACTGTTAGACCATACCAAGCAACCTTACTTGGAGTCGTAACAACTACTGATTTAATACGAGAATCCATACTTGCTAATAAAAATGCAGCCTCTGAACCTCTAGAGCCACCAACCACACCAATTCTAGATGAGTCTATTAAAGGATGAGTTTCTAAATAATTAATTGCATCAATGAAATACTCCATTGGTATTTGATCTAGTGTTTGAGAAATCCCTTTTTCTTTAAAATAAGCTAGCCCTAAAACAGCAACGCCGTGGGGTGCGATCATTTCACCGTTAGCATTACCAGTACCTAATCCGCCCTCAAAGCCACCAAAAGCAATTACAACGGGAGGTTTTTTCTCAGTTTTTGGTAAATATAAGTTAGCAACTAAGTTTTTATATTCGACTTTACTTATCTCGTATTCGTGATTTTCAGCTTTTAGTGAAAAAGAAACTAATAAAATAATTAGAAATAAAAAAGGTATGGATTTATACACGCTATCTCCTTGTAGTGCTAACAGTGTTATTACTGCGAATTCCGTGTATGTCCAAAACTAAATATTCTTGAATTCGCATAATTCTTTAAATTTTTCCAATCATAGCAACAACTTACACTCTTTCGACAGATTATCTTACCCTCGTCTATTTGTGGAAAGTGAGAATTCGGTTTTAACGAGACCTCGTTATGTAAATTATTCACGAAATAAAATCATATAAATCAATCTGTTACGAATTTCAGTTTGGAGAAAGTGAGAATTAACTTGCGTGACAGTGAGAACTTTTAGGTCAAATTTCGCTAAATTCACTTATAACTGTATATACACACACTTTGAATGTAGGGCAGCGCTAAACAAAATATATAAACTTTTTTAGCTCGTTTTGGTTACAAGTTATTCGAGTTGGAAGTCTATAAAAATAGTTAAATAGCAAAACTACTCATCCCCCAATCTTTCCGCCATAAAGTCTATTAATGCGCGGCAGCGGTGGGAGAGAAAACGGGTTTGTGGGTAGACTGCGTATATATGCATGGCGGGGAAGGTGTGGTCGATCATTAGGTGCACCAATTTGCCCTCGTTCACAGCGTCTTGGGTGATAAAGCTTGGCATACAAACAATACCTTCGCCTTTAACTGCCATTCGGCATATAAAGGTGCCATTATTGGCTTTGTGTTTAACGTTGGGGGCGAATTTGGCCTGTTTGCCGCTCGGTTCAGTAAGCTGCAAGTTAACGGTGCGTTTGTTTTCGTATTCGATAAAGGTGTGCTGCTTTAGCTCTTCTACCGTGGTGGGTGTGCCGTGTTTGGCTAGGTAACCTGGGCTGGCGCACAGTACGTGTTCAATTTTGCTGAGTTTACGGGCTTTTAAAGTCGAGTCTTGCAGGGTCGCAATGCGAATCGCCAGCTCATAACCTTCTTCTAATAAGTCCACCTGCCTGTCGGTGAATTCGATGTTTAATTTTACCTTGGGGTGCAGGTCTGTGAACTCTTCAAACAAATCGTTGAGTGTGGCCAGCCCAAACGTCAGGGGAACGGTAAGGCGAATGGTGCCAGAAAGCGCTTGGTGTTCCCCTGAAACTTGCGCGTTCATTTCGTTTACCGCGTTAATTATGCCCAGTGATTGCTGATAATACTGGTGTCCGGCATCGGTTAAATTAGCGGATCGGGTAGTGCGTGAGATAAGCTGCACGCCAAGGTTAGTTTCTAATTCTTTAAGTCGTTTGCTCACAGCGGATTTGACAAGCCCCAGCTGTTCGGCGGCTTTACCGATGCCGCCCGCTTCTACGATTCGCACCATTAATGCCATATTTTCGAGTTGTCCCACGAAATTCCGCCTTATTGTTCACTTTTTGAGAATTATTAATTGAATTTATCGCTGTTTATAAATGAATTGTCAAAAAATAGACTGTGGACTACGTTTTTTATGTCGATTGATTGTTCTTTTGTGATGCCCAACGCGTACGCACTTTCGAACAAGCTAACTCACTCAATTTGGAGACCAGTCAAAATGAGCAAGCCCGTCGTTGCCGATATTAAACCTGCCAAGGTCAGTTTAGAAAAAGGGCAGGAATACTATTTTTGTACCTGTGGAAAGTCGAAAAACCAGCCTTTTTGTGATGGCTCACATGCTGGCACCAGCTTTAAACCCAAGGCCTTTACCGCTGATGAAACCGGCGATGCCTATCTTTGTAAGTGCAAACACACGGCCAATGCGCCATTTTGTGATGGTAGTCACAAGCAGTTCAACGAAGCACAAATTGGCAGTGAAGGGCCTGGTGTACAAATTCAGGTAACCAATATTCCTGCGGCACAGGCGACAACTGAAGAACCCACCGTCGAGTTTATTCATCAGTTGGCGCGTGAAGGTTTGTCTAAAGTTGGCCACCACGGTCCAATGACCTCTATGGGCGTGCCGCGTCATTTACTGCCGCATTGGGATGACTTGCAGGTGATGGTGGCGCAAATGGCGAAAAAGCCATTGATGGAAGATGCGGTTGTGGGCACCGAGTTGGTTATTGGGCCGAAGGCGAAAAAGCCGTTGAAGTTAGACATTCCTTTGTTTGTCTCTGACATGAGCTTTGGTGCGCTTTCAGAAGAAGCCAAGTTGTCTTTAGCAAAAGGCGCTGAGCTAGCGGGTACCGGCATTTGTTCTGGCGAAGGCGGTATGCTGCCAGAAGAGCAGCAAGCGAATACCAAGTATTTTTACGAACTGGCAAGCGCCGGTTTTGGTTATGACGAGTCTAAGTTAAAACAAGTGCAGGCGTTTCATTTTAAAGGCGGGCAGGGTGCCAAAACCGGTACCGGTGGTCACCTGCCTGGCAATAAGAATATTGGTAAAATTGCCGAGGTCAGAGGCATCGAAGCAGGTACATCTGCTATTTCACCGCCTACTTTTAAAGACTTGCACACGGCAGAGGATTTCAAAGCCTTTGCCAATCGCGTTCGTGAAGTCACCGGCGGCATTCCTATTGGTTTTAAATTAAGCGCGAATCACATTGAAGAAGATATTCAGTTTGCCTTAGATGCGACGGCTGACTACATCATTTTAGATGGGCGCGGCGGCGGCACAGGCGCTGCGCCGGAGATGTTCCGAGATCACATCAGTGTACCGACCATTCCGGCACTGGCACGCGCACGCCGTTATTTGGACAAAGTCGGCGCATCAGGTGAGGTTACCCTCATTATCACTGGTGGTTTACGGGTGCCGATGGACTTTGTGAAAGCACTGGCTTTAGGTGCTGATGGTGTGGCGGTATCCAATAGCGCGATGCAGGCGATAGGCTGTGTGGCGGCGCGTATGTGTAATACCAACAACTGTCCTGCCGGCATTGCAACGCAAAAAGCAGACTTGCGTCAGTGCCTTAATGTGGAAAAGTCATCCACTCAGTTGGCGAATTTTTTCAATGCGTCGACTGAATTGATGCAGGTAATGGCAAGAGCCTGTGGGCACGCCCATTTTAACGAATTTAGTAAGCACGATTTGGCTACTTGGCACCGAGAGATGGCGCTGCTTTCCGGGGTGAGATACGCCGGGGTGGAAATGCCTAATTAGTTTAAAAGTGAATAAGTAAAAAGGGAGCGAATGTCGCTCCCTTATTTTTTGGTGCTAAGTGTGTAGTAGTCAAACAACTTGATTTGCTTGTAACCAAGTTGGTCGTAAAGGGCTTTAGCCGCATGATTGTCTTTTGCAGTGGCAAGCTTAAGGGCAAAGGCTCCATTTTTTTCAGCAAAGGCCTTTGCTGTGTTCATAAGTGCTCGTGCGACCCCTTGTTTGCGAAAATCAGCGCTTACAAACAAATCGTTTAATACGTAGGTGCGCTGCATGGCTACAGAGGAAAAGCTTGGAAACAAATGAGTAAAGCCCATGCCTTGGTGCTGTTCGTTTATAGCGAGATAGATGACGGTGTCTTTGGCGGTAAAACGCGCATTGATGAAGGCTCTGGCCGCATTAATGTCAGACTGCTGCTGGTAAAAAACACGGTATTGGTCAAACAAACTGGCGGTTTGTTCTAAATAGGTCTCATCTGCCTGAACTATTTTCAATCGGGGTCTCTCTTATTGGTTAAGCCGTTATTCATGCATTCAAACGTATTTTGAGTAATGCATTTCGGTATTTAGCTATTGGCAATATAATGCCTCGCTAGGTTTGAAAAGGACAGACGATGAAAACAAAAATATCATTCATTTTACTGGTAATGCTTTTGGTTACTTCATGCAGTGCCATGGTAAGGCAGTCAGGTGACAAAGCCACGCGTTCAAGTTCTTTGGTAGATTTTCTGTATCCAAAACAAGAAGATAAAACAAAGCACCAGCCAGAAATACCTGTGTTAACCCTGCCGGCTAGGGTAGGTATTGCCTTTGTACCTCCCAAATACGATCGCCGCGATAATATCAATAGTCAGACCCAATTGGCTCTGCTTGAGAAAGTAAAAGAAGCCTTTATTGGTTACGACTACATTGAACATATCGAGGTTATTCCTAGCAACTATTTGCAGTCTCAAGGCGGCTTCGATTCGTTGGAACAGGTGTCCAGACTTTACGATGTCGATTTAATGGCGTTGGTGTCTTATGACCAAGTCACACAATCGATGGAAACCAATGCGGCCGTGTTGTATTGGACCATCGTCGGTATGTACGTTATTCCAGGCAATGACAACTCAGTACAAACCTTTGTTGATACCGCTGTATTCGATGTGAAAAGTCGCAAGATGTTATTTAGAGCGCCTGGTATTAGCAAATCTTCAGATAGAACCAGCGCGATTAGCGTAGACAAGTCATTGGCTGAGCAGTCAATGCAAGGTTTTGAGCTGGCCGTATCAGATATGGCTAAGAATCTGGATGCAGAACTAGACCGCTTTAAAACCCGCGTAAAAGAAGAAAAGGTAGCCGAAATTCAACATCGTGAGGGGTATAGCGGTGGCTCACTGCACTTTTCGTTATTAGCGCTATTCGCTGCGTTGGCCTTTAGAAGGCTGCGCACATCAAGTTAGTCGTCTTTGCCTTGCGATTGCTTGTCTAAGGCAAAGCCAAGTGTCGCGTAATAACGACTAAAAAGCTGGTTAATTAGCGGCCTCTGCGGCGTTTTAGGATAAACGCCCAGCTTGGCTTCGTCGCTTAATTTAGTGCCTTGCACTAAAAACGCATTCTTAATTGGGTTGTCTTGAATAAAGGCCTCGAAAGCTCGGGCACAGACCTCTTGCGGCTGTGCGTAATAAAAGCTTTTGAGCGACTTATCCATCGCTACGCTGTTTAAAAACAAACGGCTGAGTTTGTCGCTGTTGGGCTCTAAAAAGATATGCTGAAAGCAATCCTCTAACATGGCATTTAGCGGGTGACTTACCGGAACTTCTTTGTCGAGCCAGGCCGCGGAGGCAAATTGCATGTGATGCTGACCGGAAAACAGCTTTTGACAGATGTAATGGTCAAACGCGTGAAACCATTCGTGCGCCAGTGCGCCGCCACCGGCATTCTTGGCCAGTGCCAAGGTGCGAGTACCTACATTGTAGTGAGCGGAGCTATGCTTTTGGCCGCCTTTGCCAAAGGCAATGGAGAGTTCACCATTTAACGACAACACCTGCTCAGGCACTTGCAAAATGGTCATCAGGTCGCAAAAGGCATCGAAAAACAAATTAGCAGCGATTTGCTGCTCTTCTTTGGTTACCCATTTGCCTACGGTCGCCGTGCGAAAACCAAAGGTGCGCAAGATGTCTCCAAAGCTGACATCGTTGCCATCGCGGTGATCCGGACCGTTGCGATAATAGGGTTGTTTTAAGCGCGACATGTCCGGTGTTTAAGGCAACTTAAGGTGTCTGCCGCCGTCTAAGTGAAGTACCCGTCCCGTGACAAAGTCACTTTCAAGTAAGTAAATCAGCGTATTGGTTGATTCTTGCCAGCCCGGTTCATTGCCAAGTAAAGACTTGGTTAACGCCACTTCCCGATAGGCCTCATCGTCATGGTCATTAAACTTAAGTAGCGCCGGCGATATCGCATTTACTTTCACTTTGGGCGCAAGCTTTCTGGCGAAGGAATAGGTTAGGTTTTCCAGCGCCGCTTTTGAGGCCGCGTAGGCCAGGTGTTTTGGGCTGCCGGTTTGTGCCACAAGGTCGGTAAGGTGAACAATATCCGCCTTATCTTCGGTAAAAAGGTGCTGTAAGGCTTTGTTGATGACATAAGGCGCTTTGGCGTGCACTTGCATCATGTCGTGAAACAGCTGAGCGTCATTTTCGCCATTGTCCGGCCACCAACTAGAGGCATTGTGTACCAAGGCGCGGATGCTGGCATATTTGCTTTTCACTGTGTCGATAAAGGCATTCACACCGGCATCGTCGCTGAAGTCGGCTGCAAAGCAGTCGATGCCGTTTTGTTGCCACTGGGCAAATTCGTCGCGGTATTTGCGATAGGTTATGGCGACCTTATAGCCCTTTTCGTTTAGGGTTAGAGCGGCGTGTTTGCCTAGGCGCTGTCCAGCACCTGTGATAATAATGGGGGCGCTCATGGCACTCCTTATACACGAATCGGTTAGTAGCTGGTGGCTATGATAGCAAGATGCTAGAAGCCACCAAAGATTTGTTTCAGGAGTTGTACTTGTCTGCGGCTGATTTCGATCTCTTGACCCGAACGTAAAACGGCCAGCGAACTACCGGTTTTCATGCCAGGTTCGATGCGGTCAATACAGTCTATGCGCAGTACCTCACCGCGATTGGCCTTGAAGAAGAACTGCGGGTCGAGTTTAGATTCAATTTTTGATAGGGAACTATGCACATAGGCTTTGCCGTGAGTGGTATACACGGCAGTGTGATTGCCAATGCTTTCTAGCCTTTCAATGTCGTGTAGTCGCACCACCTTGTTTACTTCACCAAACTTAAGCAGTACACCATGGCTGTCAGGGAGGTAGTCCTCATTGGCATTAGCCGCATCTGGCACAGCCTGCTTGGCGTTTTCTTCAATTTTTTTAATGGCGGTGGCCAGACGTTCAGGGGCGATTGGCTTCACTAAATAGTCAGTCGCGTTTAGGGTGAAGGCGTCTGCGGCGTATTGGTCAAACGCAGTACAAAACACAAATTGAATATCAACATTGATATGTTCGGCTAATTCCATGCCTGTCATGCCCGGCATTTGAATATCCAAAAATACTAGCTGAATGTCTTTTTCGCGCAGATGTTCAATCGCCGCTTCCGCGTTGGCCGCTTCGGCAACGATATTGATTTGTTCGTGTTTGCTCAGCAGGCGTTTTAATTCGGCTCTGGCGAGTCGTTCGTCATCAACAATTAAGGTATCAAACATACGGCATCTCTATGCTAACCACGAAGGTATCGTCTTTGCGCGCGGCGCGGAACTGCACCTTGTTGCCAAACATCAGCTCCAATCGAGTTCGCGTATTCTTCAAACCGGTTTTAGTGCCTTCTTCTGATTTGTTATCAGAGACGCTATTGCGAATTATTAAGCGCCACTGCTCGTCGTTCTCAACGTGTGCGTGAATATCCAAAAAGCCGTGTTCAGGATTTGGAGCAATGCCGTGTTTAATGGCGTTCTCAATTAGCGTTAATAAACATAGTGTCGGCAGTGCCTGTTGCCATAATTCTTCGTCGATATTGCAGGTAATTTTCAGGCGTTCTTCTAATCGCGCTTTTTCAATGGTGAGGTAGCGATTGGCCACCTGCCACTCTTGTTCCAATGTCGCTTTTGATTGCAAGTGCGCGTGCAAATGGGTGCGGAAAATTTCTGACAAGTTAGTCACCAAGTCTGCCGCTTTTTCTTTGTCTTCAAAAATGAGCGCGCGAATGCTGTTTAGCGTGTTGAACAAAAAGTGTGGACTAAGCTGATTGGTTAACTGTTGGATACGTGCTTCTTGCATTTGTTTCTGTAGCTCCCGCTTAGACTTGGCCGCATGCCAGAAGATATAAATCAACGTCCATCCCAAATAGAAGATGAACACGTTCGATATCATGAGGAACCACATGGTTGGGTCACTCATGCTCAGGTCGATGGTTTTACCATCCATTTCAAACTTCACGCTTTTGGGCTGCGAGTCTTCAAATATCGGTAATTCGCCTATTTGAACCGACAGAAAAACGCTAATAGTGCAGGCAACCAATATGATAAATAGCAGTTTAAAGCTGCCGATAAAGCTCATGCCTTGATTAATAAAATTGAGCTTAAGGTAACCGCGAATACAAAAGTGGGTGACTAACACAAATAGCATGCCTTCAATCAGGCTACGCGCGAGATACTCGCTAAATTCACCGGGTAAATCGTCGAGTTCCAATACCAAAAAGTTGGCGCTGCTGGCAGCAAATAGAATCAGTAATGCTGCCACCTGAGCAATTTTGTAGTGCTGACTACTGGATTTGGCGATGTTCCAATGTTCAGAGAAGAAACGTGTCATAAACCGCATATTGTTGTTCTTTTACTCGTATCTTAACGCATCTATTGGATTTAAGCGCGCCGCTTTCATCGCGGGGGCTAAACCGAATATCACTCCAATCGCCGTGGTAAAGCCAAGTGCCAAGGTTATTGCCCATAATGGCACCAGTGCCGAGGGCATATTAGGCATGACCATAGTGAGCATGGAGGCAACGCCGTAGCCCAGTATTAAGCCAATGATGCCGCCAAACAGTGACAACACTAATGCCTCTATCAAAAACTGGATCATGATAAATTGGGGTGTCGCGCCCAGCGCCTTTACGGTACCAATTTCCCGAGTGCGTTCGGTAACTGACACTAGCATAATGTTCATTACACCAATACCGCCAACTAGCAGGCTGATTCCTACGACACCGCCTGCGACTAGCGTGACCGATTGTGTAACTGAGTCGAATTGCTTTTTGGTTTTTTCGGCACTGTGGAACTCAAAATCGTCAGCATCGTCTTTTTCTAAGTTGTGGCGTTTGCGCAATATTTGACTGATTTGCTCCTGCACTTCTGGCAATTTCGCAGGATCTGACGGGCGGAACATAATATCGATGTTGCGCGTGACCTGATCACCGCTTAATGAGCGCATGGTGCTAAAAGGCGTGATGATGTAATTGTCTTGGTCAAAACCAAAAATGCTGCCTTGGGTTTCTGCAATACCGATAACGCGGAACCATTCACCGTTTAAGCTGATAAATTCGCCCACAGAATTTTCCGACATGTTGAGTTTTTTCAGCACGCTGGTGCCAACGAAGGCCACCCGGCGGCGACGTAAATCGTCACTTTCTGATAAGAAACGACCGTATTCTGGGTAAATGCGCACGACGTTTTGGTAACTGCTGTCGGTGCCAATTATTTGGGTTTGCACACTGTTTCGGCCATAGCTTACGGTACTACCAAAGCTAAACGGCTGCATGGTGGCGGTCATGTCTTCAACGCCTTCGACTTTGCTTTTTAATACTAAAAAGTCGTCGTAACTCAAGGTTTTGTTAAAGCCAAGTAGTTGGTCTTCTTGTGTGGTGTAGGCGCGAATTGTCACCATATCGCTACCAAGGTCGTCCAGTTGCTGGGTTATAGAGCTACTTAACCCTTGCATGATTGCAACTACGGCAATAACCGCCGCAACACCAATAATAATGCCCAAGGTCGTCAACATACTGCGCATAGCGTGTGCTCTTATCGAGTGCAATGCTGCGCGCGTGCCTTCCCAAACCGCGTGCAAACTTTTCGGCATGGCGAAACCTGAAGGTGAATTAAGCATGGGCTTGTCTCCTGACATCTGACTCAATGCAGCCGTCTTTTAAACGAATGACGCGGTGGCAGTGGTCAGCAATTTCCGGCTCGTGCGTAATAAGTACCACCGTGTGGCCTTCTGCATGTAACTCGTCGAAAAGCGCCATAATTTCCAATGTTGTTTGGCTGTCTAAGTTACCTGTAGGTTCGTCGCCTAATAGAATTTTTGGTTTAGTCACCAAGGCTCTGGCAATCGCGACACGTTGTCTTTGACCACCCGATAATTGGTTGGGTAAATGATGTATCTTGTTGCCCAACCCCACGCGTTCCAGCGCTTCCATGGCGAGCCGTTTGCGTTCTTTTACCGCGATAAAACGATACACCAGAGGCTGCATGACATTTTCCAGTGCGCTGGCACGTGGCAACAAATTAAAGCTTTGGAAGATGAAACCCACAGATTGATTGCGCAGATTTGCTAACTCTACTTCTGACAAACTCGCAACCGCTTGCTCGCCTAAAAAGTAGGTACCTGAACAGGGAGCATCCAGACACCCTAAGATATTCATCAGTGTCGATTTGCCTGAACCGGACGGCCCAATAATGGCAACGTAATCATTCTCTTCAATCGACAAACTCACGTCTTTTAAGGCGTAGAAGGTTTCGTCAGCCATTTGATATGACTTGACGATATTGTTCATCGAAATGATGGCAGTATCTTGGGCTTCAGTGGGCATCATTAGCTATTTTCTCCCGCTTCCACTTGATCGTTTTCCTTTAACTTACTGACGGTGCGCGCAGGACCGATGATGACCTCGTCACCATTTTCCAGGCCACTGATAATGGCCTGCTGGGTGTCTGTCGCCATGCCTAATGTCACAGGCATTTTCATTGAACGACCATTTTTAACTACCCATACATAGCTGTCTTCGTCTTCGTACTGAATAGCCGCAATCGGAACATTGTTGGTGGTGTCACCAGATGCAGTAATGATTTCTGCGCGACAGCTCATGCCAGGAAACAGGGCAGTTTCTGACGGATCCATTAACACTTCTACCTTAAACGCTAGCCCTGGAGTATTGCCTAGCTGTTTAGCAGAGGTGCCAATTTTAACAACACGTCCGTTAAAAGCCGTTTTAGGGTAGGCCGCGGCATAAATTTCAACGCTTTGTTGTAGCTGAATGTTGGCAATGTCTGCCTCATCAACGCGAAGTTCAGCAAGAATGGCGCTGGGGTCTGCAACCGTCATTAAATCCGAACCAATAATATTGGTAGTACCGGCAATAACGGTTTCGCCTTCTTTGATATCAAGTGAGGCAATAAGCCCATCCATTGGCGCAATAAACGCAGTTTTGGCCAGTTGGTCTTGAGCAAAACTGAGTGATGCCTGCGCCTGTTTTAGACCAGTTTGTGCAGCTTCTACATCGATGTGTGCAATATCAACTGTGCTTTGTAAATCGTCCACGGTTTCTTGCTGCACCAATCCGTCTTTTAACAACTGTTGATTGCGCTTTAACTGACGTTGAAGATTCGACAAGCGCTCTTTTTGGCGCGCAATTTCTATGGTTCGATTAGCCACTTGTGCTGAGACACGTTCCACTTCTGCTTCAAAGGCCACCGGATCAAGTTGCAGTAACAATTGGCCTTGGCGCACATAGTCACCTTCGTCAATGAGAATACTCTGTACTCTACCGGATACCTCAGGGCGAATTTTGATTTGCTCGTTGAAGACGAAGTTTCCGGATGCGAGCACTGTATCGGACAGAACGCCTTGCGATACCAATTCAACTTTGACTGGAATCGCATTGTGACCAGCATCGAACTTCTTCCAGCTGACAAGCGCTACCATAGCGGCAACGATAACGAGTAGAGTAAGGCCTTTTTTCATGAGTGTGTTCCCAGTGAAGAAGCAGGGGCTTGCTTATGCAAGCGCCGCCCAGATTGAAAAGATAACCACGTAAGGAAGTGATGAGAAAATAACGGCTTTAACAGTGGACATGTTTGCCCAGTGTTTTAGGCCAATGGTGGATAAGACCACGTTCCAAATGAAAAACAGGTTAAGGCTTTCCGCAAAGGTATAAAATTGATGTCCCACGGGTAAATCTAAGAACAGCTGGTTAACCGACGCATAGTTGATAAGCATTAGCGGTAGGTCTGCGGTACTGGCTGATAACACTAAAGCCATAAAACCTATCATGTAGACGATGCTAGGCATTTGAGTCCAAACACTGAATTTGAACCAGTCGCTGTATGTAAGCTCTTCATTTGAGCCGCCGACGAGACGGAAATAACCTGCCAGCAACGCAACGATAAGCAAAGTGGCTATTGTGTTGAAGATGCCGCCAATCCAAGCAACTCCGCCAGCGCTTTGGGTAAGATACGCGCGCATTTGTTCTTCTTCGGCAGGACTTGCATCAGGTACCTGAAGCATTTGCTGTTCAACAATCCACTCGGTACTCATGCCAGAGTAGAAATACATGATGGCGCCAAAACTCACGGCCATAATGATTAATAGTGGGACAAGTGTCGGTCCTTTCGACTGCTTCAGGCTTTCAAATAGACTGCCTGGAGCCACATAAACATCGAGCATCGCATTGTGTAATGAAGTGGTACTCATGGTTAAAATTCCTCTTGTAACTTGTGTGTAGCTGTTTTTTGATGGCGAGCGATGACCAATAGAGCGACCATGGCCAGTACGCTAAGCCAAGACAACATTTGGGTCATATCAGGTAATGCAGAAGGAATTGCCCACGTTTGTTGCATCCAATACATGGCAAAGCAGTTAAATGCCCCAAACAGCATTAAGAAGCGCGTTGCCACGCCAGCAATTTCTAGTAGTGAATTTCGCATAACCGTTTCCGAACCAATGTTGTGTTGTGGCTCATTATCCGGAAACGGCTTTTTTTAGGGGGAAAAAAGTGATGAGCGGTAAAAGTGAGTGATAAGTGGTAAAGATCAGATTATGAATAATGGGTAGATTAACTTACCTTAAGCTCGCGCTTAGAGGGCAGTTAATTCTTGCCTTAGTTGCTCAATCCATAGGGCGATGCGATCGTCGGTTTGCTCGTATTGGTTTTCGTCGTCCAAACTCAAGCCAACGAAAAACTCGTCTTCAGCGACCAGTGCTTTTGAGGCATTGAACTCGTATCCAGTGTTAGGCCAGTAGCCAATGATGTCGCAGTCTTGTTTGATGATTTCATCGTGCAACATGCCAAGCGCGTCTTGGAACCAATCGGGGTATCCTACCTGGTCACCCAGGCCAAATAGCGCAATAGTCTTACCTGTGAGGTCGGTATCAGCTATATCTTGCCACTGAGATTCCCAGTCTTCTTGGATCTCACCGAAGTCCCACGTAGATATTCCCAGCAATAGGATATCAAACGATTCGGCTTTTTTGAGATTGACGTCTTTGATATTAAAAAGAGACTCACTCCCCATCTCTAGCACTGCAGCAATTTTTTCCGCTGCCATTTCTGTGTAACAGGTGGTGGAACCGTAAAAAATAGCAACATTTTTAGAGGACAGGTTAGACATAAACACTCTTTTCAACGGAATCAGAAACCCAATATGGGGACGCGATTCTAATTAAAAAAGCGCATTTGTAAACTCATCCCTGTCTTGAGTCGTGTTTTGTAATGAAAAGTCTACGACGCTTAGTATTGATCCAGCATGATGACGTTGCCATCTGGGTCGCGCAGCATTATGTGCGCAGGCCCGCTTTCACCATGGGCTTCTTTGTCGATTGCGACGCCTTTGGATTTTAAATCGTCTTGAATGGTGCGTACGTCATCTGGATTAAAGGTGAGGATGTTTTCTTCAAACATACCCTGAAACAGCCCAATCATATTGCTGTTGTTTTGCATGATTAACCATTTATCTTCTACTGAACCACACCCTTTAACTGGTGCAAATCCCAAGTTTTCGTAAAAGGTTTTAGATTCTTGAATATCACTGACGGTCAGGCTTAAACAAAACTTCCCAAGTTCCATGTTAATGTTCCAGAAAATTGATGAATTAAAGTACAACTCTATTTTAATCAAACTGGTTATTTTGCAAGCAATTTTTGTGTTTTGACAAAAATATTTACGACTTAGAAATATTTGTCCTAATTTCTTTCTAGATTTTCTGCCATAATCAGTTTCGTGACGCAAAAAGTGACTTTAACTGCATGGAATGCAGCAACACATTGGAGGCAATTCCAACGTGCAAAACTGCTGTGTGCATCTTTGTTGTGCACAGGCCAAATAAGGAAATGGAGATCAACATGGCTAAAGTGGAAGCTGTAAAGCGAGCACAAAAGATATCACCGAAAAATTCTGATAATTTGGAATCGTTTCTCGATTCTCTGTTGGTAGAAAAAGGCCTAAGTAACAATACACTTGCGGCTTATCGTACGGACCTCACTAAGTTAACTGCGTTTCACGAGCAAAACTCCGATGATGCCTTTAATTTGCAAGAGGTTAATCAATTCCAAATTCACGATTATCTTAGCCATCGTTACGACACCGGTCTTGCTGAGCGCAGTACCGCGCGTTTTTTGAGTAGCCTGCGTGCTTATTTATATCATTTGCAAGAGCAAGGGGTACGTGAAGATGACCCTATTTCTTTGATTCAAAACCCAAAACTGCCTAAGGCGTTGCCCAAAACCCTTACCGAGGGTGAGGTGGAAAGTTTGCTCAATGCCCCAGAAACCGATGAAGACCCAGTGCAAATGCGTGACAAAGCGATGCTGGAACTGCTTTATGCCACGGGGTTGCGAGTAACCGAACTTATTTCCATGCAATTAAATCAAATCAGCCTGCAGCAGGGCGTAATTCGGGTGACCGGAAAGGGCAATAAAGAAAGACTAGTGCCCATAGGTGAAGAAGCAAACTATTGGATAGCTAAGTATTTAAAAGAAGGGCGTATTCACTTGTTGCGCAAAGAGTCGGATATACTTTTTCCCAGTAGTCGTGGCGTACAAATGACGCGTCAGACGTTTTGGCATCGCATTAAGTTTTATGCGAAAAAAGCGCAGATAAGTGCTGAGTTGTCACCGCATACATTGCGACATGCATTTGCCACACATTTGCTTAATCACGGCGCTGATTTAAGAGTGGTACAAATGCTCCTAGGGCACAGTGATTTATCTACAACTCAAATATATACCCACGTTGCCACCGAACGCTTACAAAAATTAGTTGCTCAACATCACCCAAGGGGCTGAAACTCATTCCGAAATAAAATACAATCGGGGTAGTTCAGTTACTTAATGCGATTGTTTAACGCAATTATTTTGGCGATTACGGGTCTATACCTGTAATGAAGTATAAATAGGATCCTTTATGAAGATGTATCTCCGCTGTGTTGCGGCATTGTCTCTATTAGTAAGTGCGGTTAGCTCCGCTCAATTGGCACCTGATAATCAAGCGCTAGAAACTAAATTCGTTGGCTTATTGGGCATGCAGGTTTCTTCTATTGCTAATGCCCCTGTGCCTGGTTTGCTAGAAGTAATGACAGATCGCGGTTTATTTTACGCAAGTGAAGACGGTAAATACCTCGTCCATGGTCGCATTTATAATATGGACGAAGGCATGCGCAACGAAACTGAAAATGCGCTTACCGGCGTGCGTAAAGACGGCATCGCGGGCTTTTCAAATGACATGATTGAATTCAAAGCCAAAAACGAGCAACACGTTGTGTCTATTTTTACTGACATTACTTGTGGTTACTGCCGTAAATTACACAATGAAATCGCTGACTATAACGAGTTGGGCATTACCGTTCGTTACTTGGCGTTTCCTCGTGGCGGTTTAGGTAGCTCTTCGCACGATGACCTGGTGTCTATTTGGTGTGCGGAGAATAAGCAAGAAGCCATGACCAACGCAAAAGCTGGTGGCGCTGTTGAAAAACGCACGTGCGAGACTCAAGTCGACAAGCAATATTTGTTTGGCCAGCAAATCGGTGTTTCAGGTACCCCTGCAATAGTACTGGAAGACGGTACGATGATCCCGGGTTATCAGCCAGCGGCAACATTAAAAGCAACGCTTGATACTGCCAGCTAATTTCATATTTCCAAGTGGCGGCATTAGCCGCCATTTTTTTACCTAGTATTACTTTCTATTCATGACACTAAATATTCGACGTCGAACTGCCCCCCCTTTCTCAAGCCAACATTTTTCTGACAAGCTCTGTGAAATTCTCGCAAGCAGAGGTGTTTCTGACGAGCAAGAAATGCAATACGGTGCCGGAAACCTACTGCACTTTAATCAGCTAAATGGCATTGAACGTGCCGTCGAAATTCTTTTGGATGTAAAAGCAACAGAGCAAAGCCTGTTGATTGTGGGGGACTTTGATGCAGACGGTGCAACAAGCACCGCAGTGTTGACGTTAGGCTTGGCGATGTTAGGTTTTTCTAACGTCAATTTTCTGGTACCCAATCGGTTTGAGTATGGTTATGGTTTAAGCCCAGAGATAGTCGAGCTCGCATTAGCGCAAGGCGCACAATGCATCATTACTGTAGATAATGGTATCAGTAGTATTGAAGGAGTTGCTCTGGCGAAACAACATGGCCTCAGGGTCATTGTGACTGACCATCATTTACCGCCAGAGTCTTTGCCCAACGCAGATGCGATTGTGAACCCCAACCTGTCCGATTGCCAATTTCCGTCCAAGAATTTAGCGGGTGTAGGTGTTGCCTTTTACTTGTTACTTGCGTTAAGAGCTGAACAGGAAAAACGCGGCGTATATGCAGACCAAACCATAACAAAACCCAATATTGCCAGTCTATTGGATCTAGTTGCCTTAGGCACAGTGGCGGATGTCGTGCCGATGGACAGAAACAACCGAATTTTGGTTCATCAAGGTATTCAGCGGATTCGAAGTGGTAGGTGTCGTCCTGGAATTTCAGCCATTTTACAAATTGCCAAAAAATCCGCACATGAATTGCAGGCATCGGATCTGGGCTTTGTTATTGGGCCGCGTTTAAATGCGGCGGGTCGTTTGGATGATATGAGTGTTGGGATCCGTTGTTTGTTGGAAGAAGACTCACACAAGGCATATGCGATTGCGGCTGAATTAGAAGCCCTAAACCAAGAGCGGCGTCAAATTGAGCAAGATATGCAGCAAGATGCCACGATTGTGATGGAGCAAATGCAATTCAGCGACCAGCAGCGTTTGCCAAGCGGTATTGCCCTTTATCAACCCGATTGGCATCAGGGGATTGTGGGTATTGTCGCAGGAAGAGTAAAAGAAAAGTACTTCCGCCCTGTGTTTGCGTTTGCCTCACAAGACGACGGATTACTGAAAGGTTCGGGTCGCTCCATTACTGGGTTGCATTTGAAAGATTTACTGGAAGAGATGAGCCAGCGTTATCCTGGATTATTAAAAAAGTTCGGTGGACATGCGGCGGCGGCTGGTTTGACGATAGCCAAAGCAGACTTCCAACAATTCAGTGATGTATTTGAACAATTGTGTGCAGAATCGTTAGATGAGAATGCACTGCAACAAGTGTGGCATACAGATGGTGCTTTGACTCAAAGCGAACTGGATATGCAATTTGTTCAGACCTTACAACAAGCCGGTCCATTTGGACAGGCGTTCCCAGAGCCCAGTTTTGACGGTGTGTTTACATTGGAAGATCAGCGAATTGTTGGGGCTAAACACTTAAAGATGCAGGTGCGCCATGAACAAGGTATGTTGCTGGATGCGATTGCCTTTAACGTTGATTTGGAGCAATGGCCAAATAGCAAAGCTCGACAAGTACAATTAGTGTATAAACTGGATATCAACGAATTTAGAGGGCGACGTTCCCTGCAATTAATTGTCGATGCGTTGGCAGCACAATAGAGGTGATTCAATGAAGACTTTAGTAACCCGTTTCTTGGCAACTTCAATCTTGTTTACCTGGCTTTGCAGCGCGCAAGCCGAAACTGCTGTAGGCGAGGGGATGTTGCAGGTAAATAGTCAACACTCGGTCGATCAGACGTTAGCGAGACTAACAGACGCATTGAACGCCAAAGGCATGACTATTTTCGCGACTGTCGACCACAGTGCTGGTGCGCAAAAAGTTGGCGTAGCATTACCTGCAACCAAAGTACTCATTTTTGGTAATCCCAAAATTGGTTCACCGCTTATGATGTGTGCGCCTTCCATTGCCATTGATTTGCCACAAAAAATGCTGATATGGCAGGCCGAAGACGGTGTAAAATTAGCCTACAATGACCCTTTGTATCTTGCTACAAGGCACGGGATTGCTAATGACGATCCGTGTTTTCCTATTTTGAACAAGGTGAGCCAAGCACTGGCTAATTTTGCCAAAGTGGCCAGCCAGTAACGGGTTGTAATCAGCAATGGAAAAGCAGGTTAAAAAATTAGTAGAAACTCATCAGCAGCTGGTGCATTCAGAGGGCGTCAAAGTCGTGTCGCATGTTCAGCGCGAAGATGACGACTGGATACTGCATACGCTGATGTTGGAAGGTATTGACGTGCCTTTTAAATATAAACGAAAAAAGCAGTATCGCAGTCTTAAAGGTGCAAGGGTGAACCTCACTTATTATCCTGAATCTGAAACTGTTGCAGGTATGGAATTCGAATATATGAAGGTTGTTCGCATTCGCGTTGCGTAGATAAGTTATGCACAAGAGTCTGCACCGCTTTTTCATTTTACACAGTCGCGCTTATCGCGAAACAAGTGCAATTATTACCGCGTTTTCCCTGGAGTCTGGTAAAATAAGCTTTGTAGCAAAAGGGGTGAAATCGACGCGTAACAAGTTGCGTGTATTAACAGAACCCTTTATTCCTATGACGGTGGAGTTGTCCGGTAATTCTGAACTAAAGAATAGTTACAGTATGGATAGCGACGGTATGGGCATGGTGTTATCGGGGATCCACCTTTACTGTGGTATTTACATAAACGAGCTATTAACTCGGGTATTGCCTTCAGAAGAGCCGGATCAAGCACTTTACTCTGCATACCAGCAAACGATTACTAGGCTCGCCAAACAAGAATCTCCAGAGCCAATTTTGCGGGAGTTTGAGTTTTTTTTGCTGCAGCAAATGGGCTATGCCGTTGAGTTCAACGTAGACGCAGAGTCGGGTGAAGATATTGAAGAGTTTCAACGTTATCGTTATGTCGCTGAGACGGGTTTAATTAAAACTAAACAGATGGATCCAAAGCACTCGTTCGCGGGTGCGGATTTGCGCGATATTAGTCACCAGAACTGGCATGTAGCCTCTTTACTTGCGGCCAAACAAATAAGCAGACTCGCGTTTGCGCCCTTGTTAGGGGCTAAACCTTTAAAGAGCAGAGAGCTGTTCCAAGCGGCTCCCCACCAGTAACGAAATTTGATATTGCTAACCAACGTGTTAGGCATGAAATGACAAAGGTAAATTACATTGAGTAGTGAAATTTTTTTAGGCGTCAACATCGATCATATTGCTACCCTTCGCAACGCTCGTGGCACCCATTACCCCGATCCAGTGCATGCCGCTGATATTGCGGAAAGAGCAGGTGCCGATGGCATTACAGTGCACTTGAGAGAAGATCGCCGTCACATAAAAGATAGAGACGTGTATTTATTAAAAGAAACCATTAATACACGCTTGAACTTAGAAATGGCAGTGACCGATGAAATGGTGGACATTGCCTGTAAAGTGCTGCCCACGTTTTGCTGCTTGGTACCAGAGAAGCGCGAAGAATTAACAACGGAAGGTGGTCTTGATGTAGTTTCAGGTCTTACTCGTATCACGGAAGCCAATAAAAAATTGATGGATAACGGCATTATTGTTTCACTGTTTATTGATGCCGATAACGCGCAAATAGACGCAGCAAAACAGTCGGGCGCGGAATATATCGAGATCCACACAGGACAATATGCCGAAGCTAAAAATGAAAAGACGCAAGCCCACGAATTGGCGAAATTAGTAAAAGGCATTGAGTATGCCGATAGCATTGGTTTGAAGGTAAATGCGGGGCACGGATTACACTATCACAATGTAAAACCTATAGCGGCAATTGAGCAATTGATTGAACTTAACATTGGTCATGCGATTATCGCCAGAGCGGCTTTTGATGGCCTAGCCACCGCCGTGTCTGATATGCGTAAACTGATGCTTGAAGCAAGAGTTCGCTAATGGCGATTGTTGGCTTAGGTACAGACATTGTTGAAATAAATCGCTTTGATAAGGAACCTGAGAAGCTTGAGCGGTTGGCGCGTAGGGTGCTAACCGACAACGAGTATGCGACCTATCAGAAGCACAATTTTCCTTATCGATTCCTGGCCAAACGATTCGCCGCCAAAGAAGCAGCAGTCAAAGCCATTGGTAATGGCATTGGTAATGGCGTGAGTTTTCATCACGTTGAAGTTGTAAACAATGAAATGGGTAAGCCTGAACTAGTATTTAGCGGTGCCATGCAGACATTGTGTGAACAGCAAGGCGTTACGAAGAGTTTCGTGTCTATTTCCGATGAACAAAACTATGCCACTGCAACCGTCATTCTAGAATCTTTATAATGCGGTGATCCTATGGTTCAGGTATTCAAAGCAAATAAAAAAGCGAATAAAAAGCAAAAATTACCCGTTCAAGAGCTGCATATCGATAGTTTGGATCTGGAAGGGCAAGGGGTTGCTAAAGGTTCTCCAATAACCTTTGTCAAAGGTGGCTTACCCGGCGAAACCTGCAAGGTACAAATAAGCAAACAATCGAAACGTTTTCAGCAGGGTTCGGTGACATCTGTGGTGACCTCGAGTGACTTGCGTATCACGCCTTTCTGTAAGCATTTTGAGCAATGTGGCGGTTGCCAAAATCAGCACATTGCGCCTGAAAACTTGTTGCCTTTTAAACAGGATGCGGTTTCAGCATTACTTGAACGCAGTGCGGGATTAAGTGCCGCCGACATTCCCTGGCAAGCTCCCTTAACGGCAGCGACGAAGCACTATCGGCGCAAAGCGCGCCTAGCAATCGATGCGCGTAACCGAGATGACATTCGATTGGGTTTTCGTGCCCAGTCCAGTAAGCAAATACTCAATATCTCTGAATGCCAGATATTAAATGCCAACATGGAAGCCCTGTTGTCACCATTGCAATTGCTGTTACAGTCAATGCGCAATCCTGGTGCCATAGGTCACATCAGTCTGCTCAATGGTGAAAGTGAGCTGTCTTTGGGGTTTAGAGTCATTAAGACGCTTGCTAAAAGTGATGTGGCACTAGTTGAAGAATTTGCCAAGAAGTTCAATGTAAAGTGCTTGTTGCAAGATGCCGAAGGCACTAGTGAATCTGATAATCACTATGCGCTTAGCGCATGCAATAACGACAATGAGGCAGTGAATCTCAATATTTATTTGAGCCAAGATGACTTTGTTCAAGTTAACACTGAATTGAATCAAGCAATGGTCAGTCAAGCTGTTGATTGGTTGACGATGTCTGAGAATGACCGTGTGCTTGATTTGTTTTGTGGTGTAGGTAATTTTAGTTTGCCTTTGGCACTTAAGTGCGGCTCTGTTTTGGCTATCGAAGGCGTGGTCGAAATGGTGCAAAAGGCACAGTCCAATGCACAGATAAATGGCATTGAGAATATTGAATTCATGCACGGAGATCTAAGCGCCGAGGATTGTCTCGCGTTGCTCAGTCGAGAGAATTGCAACAAGGTATTGCTCGACCCCGCGAGAGACGGTGCATTGGAAGTGATGGATGTACTGAATTCACTGAGGCCTGAGGCAATTTTATATGTGTCTTGCAACCCCAATACTTTTGTCCGCGACATAGCACAATTGTTGCAATCCAATTATGCGTTAGAGAAAATCGGACTATTGGATATGTTCCCCTATACAACGCATACGGAAATTATGGCGTTGTTCACGCTAACAACAGGCGCAAACAGTAGGAGTAAATAATGGTATCAGTTCGCACAGTGCATAACCCCGAAAGACCAGGTTTTGAGAATTGGCTAGCGGAGTTAAACCTGAGCGATACCACCAAAGCTAAACTCGCCAGCATCTCAGATCAGCCCGATATCCTATTAGTAGGGCAGGAGATGGTGGAAATTCTGCATGAACTGCAGATGGATGACGAAACCTTACTCGCTGCGCTGGTATTTCCCTACTGTGAAATCCACAAGTTAAACGAGGAGCAAATTCTCGAAGAATTTGGTAAGCCCATTCAACAATTGGTGTTGGGTGTGCGCAGAATGAATGCCATTCGCACCTTGTATTCTAGTCAGCACGTCAAAACTGATGAAACCCAAATCGACAATATTCGACGTATGTTACTGTCGATGGTGGAAGATGTACGTGCCGTGGTTATCAAACTCGCTGAACGCATTTGTCGTTTGCAGCAAGTCAAAAATGCCGATGAGGAAACCCGTGTTCTTATTGCGCGAGAGTGTGCAGAGATATACGCGCCGCTTGCGAACAGGCTGGGAATAGGACAGTTAAAGTGGGAACTTGAAGACTTATCATTCCGCTACCTAAGACCTGACAGCTACAAACAAATAGCAAAACTCTTGGATGAAAAACGCAAAGCTCGGCAGCGCTATATACACGACTTTGTCAGCTTTCTGCAGGATTATATGGATAAGGAAGGCATCAAAGCGCAAGTGTTGGGAAGGCCGAAACACATCTATAGCATCTGGAAAAAAATGCAGAAAAAGGGTTTGGGCTTTGACCAGCTTTTTGACGTTCGAGCAGTACGGATAGTTGCAGACCGCATTCAAGATTGTTATGGCGCGTTGGGAGCCGTACATGCCCACTGGAAACATTTGCCACGCGAATTCGACGACTACATAGCAACGCCGAAACCCAATGGTTATCAGTCGATTCATACCGTTATTCTTGGTCCTGAAGACAAAACGATTGAAGTACAGATACGCACCGAGCAAATGCATCAAGATGCTGAGCTTGGGATCGCAGCGCACTGGAAATACAAAGAAGGCAAAACCGGTACTGACAGCTTCGAAGAGAAAATTAATTGGTTGCGTCGCATACTGGCCTGGCAAGAGGATGCGGCGGAATCGGGCGAGCTGGTGGAAGAACTGCGCAGCCAAGTATTCGAAGACCGCGTTTATATTTTTACACCCAAAGGCGATGTGCTTGATTTACCTAAGGGAAGCACACCATTGGATTTTGCGTACTACATACACAGTAATGTAGGGCATCGCTGCAACGGCGCCAAAATTTCCGGTCGAATCGTTCCGCTGACCTATCAGTTGAGAACGGGCGATCAGGTTGAGATATTAACCTCTAAAGAAATGAACCCCAAACGTGACTGGATGAACCCACAGTCCGGTTACGTGCACTCTTCAAGAGCACGAGCCAAAATCCACACCTGGTTTAAAAAACTGGATAGGGATAAGAACCTCGCCGCCGGTAAGGAGCTGCTGGAAGCTGAATTAGTTAGAGCACAGCTTTCCACTAAAATCCCTGATGACGTCATGGCTCGATTTAACGTCCATAGCACAGATGACTTATATGTGGCCATTGGCGGCGGTGATGTGCGCATTATGCAGGTCGTCAATTATCTGCAGCAAAAGATTACGCCAAAACCTGACATTGATCCAAGAGTTAAAACTAAAGCGCCTAGCAAAAATACGGGTAAAGGTGGCCAGATTGAAATTGAAGGTGTTGGTAACCTAATGAGCACGCTTGCAGGTTGTTGTCAGCCTCTGCCAGGCGATAACATCATGGGCTATATCACCCTCGGTCGAGGAGTAAGTGTGCACAAGCAGGGATGTGAGCAACTGATTAATCTGCTCAATCAAAACCCTGAACGCGGCATCGAAGTTAATTGGTCAGGCGAAGTGAAGGGAGCCTTCCAAACCAAGGTAGAGGTTATATGTTTCGACCGCGATGGGATCCTTAGAGACATCACCACCGTGCTGGGTAACGAGAAAGTGGGGTTGTTGGGGGTACACAGTGAAAGTAATGTCGAACAACAGACGGCGAATATCAAACTCAATCTGGAAATAAGAGACCTCAACAGCTTGGCAAGACTCATTACCAAACTTGAACGTCTTAAAAGTGTGTTTGAGGTGAATCGCCTAGAACAATAAATTAGGGCTTTTTTGCCCTAGTTTACTGTACTTTTTTGACTGTATTCAGTTGACACCGATTGCTCAGTTCACTCTGTGTCAGCGCTTGATATTCCTCAGTTACAAAGGTATCCATGGTGAACTTTGCAACGCTGCCGTGACGTTTACTAAATCTAGTGAAGTCGAATTTGTCTACATTTTCAGCGCTAGTGTTAATGTTAAAACGCTCAATATTGTCAGCCTGGCTTGCCTTAAATATGTCTAAAAGTTGGTGCATTTCACAAGGTGCCGCAATGCGATGATGATAATCACTAAGCATGACCAATGCTTTTGCTCCCAAGGTAACATGCCCACCAAAAGATACATCGATAGTTGGATTTTCTTGCGCGAGATCCCAGTTCACACCACCAATGGTGACTTGATAATCTAAATCAGCCTCTGCAATTGCTTTGGACGCGCCGAATGCCATTGCATCATTGGCGCTCCAGATAAGGTCTATTCGTTGTCTGTTCAGCAAACCTCTCACTATGTTGTAGGCCTCTTGACGTGACCAGTTGGCAACAGGACTGTAGGCTAGGGTTATGTTTTGCGATTCGCTCAGTTGCGCCAACATACCTTGTTCACGCTCAAGTGCTGCTGGGGACGAATGGTCGCCTCGCAATGCCAATAGCGTGTAATTGTCGTTGCGATTGTATTGGTCACTGTGCAGTGACAGCAGTGTTTTCAGTTGGCTTTTACCCGCTGCATAGTTGTCAGGTACCACACTACCGATGAATTTAGCTTTTTGCGCTGAAGATAACTGATTGAGATCATCTAACGGGAAACTGTTCAACAGGGCAAATGTTGGAATATTGAACGCTGTTAGCGTTTCAAGTAATTCAAGGCCAACGCCTTTTTCGTTGACCACAATAACATAGTCAGGTTTGTGATCAGGAGCTGATTGCGCCAGCTTTTTCATTAAAAGATGGTCACGCATCGCATAAAGTTGAACTAACTCTACGTCTAAATCTTTACTCGCAGCTTGCATGAATAAAGACACTCGCGACCAAAATGAACCCGTGTTATCCCCGTCAGGATGACCGGGGTTAATAAACAGGACTTTGAAATCAGATGCATTTACCAAAGCACTGCTGACTAGCAAACAAAAGAGGGTCAAGGAATGTAATAAATTTCGCATCGGCGTATGTTATCGCGAAACTACCGGGTAGGTAGTCAATTTTCTATTAAATCTCTCAAAAATTTTGTTTTATTGATCTAGATCAAAAAATCCCCACACAGCAACGGTGCGGGGATTTACTATTAAACACAATTTCTAGTGCAATTATTGTTTGGTTTCAGGCTCGCTATTCTGCTTGTAGGTATCAAACCAATGCAGAATATAGCCAACCTTACGCGCTAGATTAGAAGGCTTGGCGGCGATGCCGTGATAGGCACCTTGGATACGAACCAAAGAGCTTTCCACGCCTTCAAGACGCAAGGCACCATAATATTGCTCGCTTTCAGCCATGGGGGTTCGTACGTCTAGTTCACCTGTTAGCACCATAGTCGGGGTTTTTACGTTACCAACTAACGATAGCGGCGAACGCTTCCAGTATTGGTCGACGTCATTCCAGGGCAAGTCTGTAAACCAGTAGCGAGTCATAAAGGTGTAAATGTCTGACGTCCCAATCATGCTGATCCAATTGATAACGGGCTTTGCTACAACGGCTGCTTTAAATCTATCGGTATTGCCAATTATCCATGCTGTCAGAACGCCGCCACCAGAACCACCTGTGACAAATAGGTTGTCTTCATCGATATAGCCTTTATCAATGACGCCGTTTACCATATCCATCAAGTCATCGTAGTCTTGCGATGGATAGTTTTTGTCAATCAAATTGGCAAATTCGCTGCCCTGCGATGTGGAGCCTCGCGGATTGCCATACACGACAACATAGCCTGCCGCTGCGAAAAGCTGTACTTCTGTAGAGAACTCCGGTCCGTATGAGGTATGTGGCCCTCCGTGGATTTCAAGGATAAGAGGATATTTCTTGGAGGCGTCAAAATCAGGCGGAGTGACTATCCATGCATGTAACTCTCGCTCGTCAACGCGGCTTTGAACGGTCAACTGCTCAGGTTTATTGATGGTTTTGTGGTCAAAGACATCGCCGTTTAAATCGGTGAGTTGGGTCATCTCACCATTTTTTCCTACGATGGCAAGCTCCGCTGGTCTTACTCCCGAAGAGTGGGTATAGATAATGCGTCCGTCATCTGTAACGTCGTAGTGGCCGGAAGTATAGGGACGACCAATACTAAGCCCGCCTAAATCATCGGTTTTTTGCGTAAGTTTCCCTTTTAGCGATACATGAGCAACGTGTTTTTTGCCTTCGTTGTCATAGCTAAAATAGATGCCTTTGCCGTTTTTAGCCCAAGTGATATCGCCAACAGAGCGGTCTAAGTCGGGCGTTAGGCTGCGAATGTCATCGCCATTGGCTTTCATTATATAAAGTTGATTGTTCTGACTGGACTTCCCATTGTCCTCAAAACCTGTAAACGCAATGAGCTTTCCATCGGGGCTAATAGCTGGGCTGCTCTCAGGCCCTGTCATATCGGTGAGTTTGCTGATGGCACCAGATTTAATATCAATCGCCATTAAGTCACTGTTAAAAATATCGAAATCAAAATCTTCACGTGTGTTGGCCGAGATTATCAGCTGACTGCTGTCTTTGCTCCAAGCGATTCTGCCTGAGTGGTCGTGTGCTGTATGCGTGAGTTGCCTAGGTGTGCCACCTATTGTCGGCACTATGTAAACTTGCATGTTTCCGGGCTTTTTCATGCCCGAGCCGTCTCTTTGGAAAAGAGTTTGGTCAATATAGTGTGCATCGTCAGCCCATTTGGCACCTTTTGGCTTAAATGACAGGCTAAACGGAGGCTTGGACTTAGTTGCCGTGAACATACTAAAGGCTAAGTATTTGCCATCAGGAGAAAAACTCATGCCGCTAGGGCTCATCTGTACATCGGTGACTCTTGCAGTATTGCCCGTTTCCATATCGCGAAGGTAGATTTGTACTTTACCTTCTTTACTCGACAGATACGCCATTTTGCTACCGTCGTGAGAAAACACGGGTGAGTAGTGATTATTGGCATCTGAAAGCAGTGGCATATGGCGATTGCCTTTCAAATCCACTGTCCAGAGGTTTCTTCTCAGACTGTCGGACATGATGTCCATGCTGCGACGTTCATATATAACACCTTTGTTATTAGGTAATACGACCGGATTTGCTGCATATTCTATGTTGAATAAGTCTTGATACTGAAGCGTATTCGCATCTGGTTCGGCAATGGCTGGCGAACAGAGACTTGTGGTGAACAATATGGCGCCTAGCAACCGTGAACTTGTTGCTAACTTGCTTGGTTTTGTCATTGTCTGGTTTCCATGAATTTTGTGATTCTTTGTAGCTTATTTGTCCTGCTTTAGATCAGGCAATATTGCACATGAGCTAGAAGTTCATCGCTATAAGCAAAAAAGCCGACGTGGGAAACGCCGGCTTCAAATGTTCAATCAATGAATCAATTGTTTATTTGTTGTCACTGATGTACTTATCAATGAATTGTTCTAAGACGTTCAAAGGAACAGGTCCGTTTGCTAGAACCACGTCGTGGAACTCGCGAATATCGAACTTGTCACCTAATTCAGCTTTAGCTTTTTCACGTAACTCAAGAATTTTGATCATGCCAATTTTGTAAGCGGTTGCCTGACTTGGCATAACGATGTGACGCTCCACCATTTTAACGGCATCTGCTTTCGCGTTTGGCGTGTTGCTAACGTAATAATCGATACCTTCTTCACGAGTCCACTTCATGGCGTGAATACCGGTGTCTACCACTAATCGGCAGGCTCGCCATAACTCCATCGCCAAGCGCCCGAAATCGGAGTAGGGGTCTTCGTATAGGCCAATTTCTTTTGGCACAAGTTCGCTGTATAAGCCCCAGCCTTCAGTGTATGCAGTGTAACGACCAAATTTACGGAACTTTGGAATACCCTCTAGTTCTTGCGCAATCGCTATTTGCATGTGATGTCCTGGAGCGCCTTCGTGATAAGCCAATGCTTCCATTTGGTATGTAGGCATAGAGGCCATGTCGTACAGGTTTGCGTAATAAGTACCAGGGCGACTACCGTCCATTGACGGCTGTTGATAGAAGGCTTTACCTGCAGATTTTTCACGGAAAGGTTCAACCGCTTTTACAATCAATTCCGCTTTCGGTTTAGTGATAAATAACTCATCAAGCCTTGTTTTCATGTTGTCGATAAGCGCTGTTGCTTCATCTAAGTAGCGTTGACGACCTTCGTCTGTTGACGGGTACACGAATTCGTCGCTTTCGCGCATGTGTACGAAAAATTCCTGTAAGGTGCCTTCATAGCCAACTTGTTTCATGATTTCGCGCATTTCATTGTGAATGCGGTCAACTTCATCCAAGCCAATTTGATGAATTTCTTTTGCCGTCAACGTAGTGGTTGTCGTACGCTCAAGCGCCATGTTGAAGAAGGCCTCACCTTCTGGGAATTTCCAGACACCGTCTTGGGTATCAGCTTGTGCTTCTATTTTCTCGATACCAGCAATTAACGACTCGTAAGCAGGCTTCACAGATTCCACAAGCGCTTTTTTAGCGTTGTCTTTAAGCGTTTGTTTCTGCGCATCTTCGATTTCTAATGCGTCTATTTTTTTACTGAAATCGGCCCATAATGTGCTGTCTTCGCCATCGTCGAATGGTGCACCGGTAATGATGTTTCTGCTGTCATTGATAACATACGGATAAACAAATTTAGGCGCAATAATGCCTTTTTCTGCACGTAAATTAAGGCCATCAACAAGCTGTTCGAATAATCTTGGTAAGCCATTTAGACGCGAGATGTATGCTTCAGCATCGGCCACATCACCAATACGGTGCTGGTTGATAAGTAAGGAAGCAACGCTTGAGTGCATTCCGAACATTTGGTTAACCGGGTAGTTGTATAGTCTCCACTTGTCATTGGCAATGCTTTGCTCAAGAGACTGAGTGGCTAGCTCCCAACTTAGCTTGGTTTGTACGTCTAATTTGTCGACATCTAGTGCTTTTAATTGCTCTAGGTGTTGTTTTTGTAACTCGAGGTCTTCGTCAGCACGTGCTTGTGAGATGTCATCCCACTTGTCTTGGTCTTGCTTGATGCCAAGATAAGATTGGTACATGGGAGAACGCATAACGTTTTCCATGAACATATCTTCAAACATCTGGTTGGCGATTTCTGATTCACTTTGGGCTGCTACGGACTCTGTTGCAGTAGCTTCAACCGCCTGCGCAGCGCTTTGCTCTGCCTCTGCAGCAGTGTCTTTCTGAGCTTGGCTACAGCCGCCAATAAGAAGTGCGAGCGAAACCGTCGCGCTGATTGTTTTGATCTTGTTCATATTTTCCTCGTTAGTTGCGGCATGCGTGTCATTTGTCTTATTTGCATACCTTTCTGAGCATGGGGGTTTTAACCATTGTTAATCGGTAATTGTGCTCAGGCTCAAGAAGCACGTTATACGCTTATAACGCCAAGCTAGATTAGTTCTCCTAACGGTTGTTAGTTGCTTGTCGTTTTTTGGGCGTTTCTAAGTGGCGATTAGATCGCTAACTTTCAGTTTAACCCACGGACTATATCTTAGACATATGTGCGAGAAATTCTACTGTGCGATGAAATGACGAAAAACTGCGACCAGTGCAATCTAAAAGGCATATTTATAAAGTGGGCTAATAGCCAAAGTCAGATCCCACCTCATGAACTCGTAATTTTTTAGCCGCGTTGACCAACTTATCGATGATTGCCTTATCGGTTTGGGTGTTCGCAGCGAGGTACATCATCTGCTCTATTTCAACTAGTTTGATGGTTGGCTCGAAATCATTGGTATCACACCCTAATTCTTGACAGAAAAAGGTAAGTTGATGACGGTTAGTGGGTACTAAATCGATGCGCTTCGCCGCCAGCATTCGAATATTGTCGATAGTGTTTGTTTGGGTGATAAACTGACCGTTAGGCAATTGTCGTTGCAGAAAATTGGCGGAAATATCATTACGCTTAACGCCGATTATTTCTTTTTCTATGTCCGCCAGAGTAGTCAATGATAGAGACGTATTAGCACTATTTCTATATAGGTAGGTTGGCGATATGCCGAGCTTCGCTACCCAAATGAATTGCTCCTCGCGAGGTTCATTCCTCAACATGGAAAATAATAAGGTATTAGGGCGCGATAACGTCATTTCGTAGGCGCGCGCCCACGGCATTACCAAGATTTCGGTGTCGATGTCCGCTTCTTTTAATAAAAGCTTTACTCTATCGACCATTAGCCCCTGCAACTGGCCATCGCTGTCTTCATATTGCAGCGGAGGCAGCTGTTCAGTAAGTAGCATGATTTCTTCAGCGGCTACTGTTTGGTAAATTGTCAAAAGACCAAACAGCCAAACTACGCTTCTTTTGTAGGTCATTGGCAATACTTTTGTCGAGCATGCATCTTAATTACGTGTTTAAAGATATCGAGACTTTGAATACATGAAACTTATATTTTAGTCGTATTTTTCGTAGCCACCCCTATTTAACTCTAAGCCTCCAATATCCTGTTGCGATAAGCTTTTATCACTGGCCGTTTGAATTGGTAAAACGCGCTAGATAGTCAGGGTTTTTCGATATAGAGTTGGCCTATTCAATAAAAAATAGAAAACTCATTAATGGCAAATGCAGAACTAGATAGTCATTTCCCCGAAACGGCAAAATTACTGTGGGTAATGGAGAGATTAAGGGATCCCGAAACGGGCTGTCCTTGGGATAGAGAACAGGATTTTGAAACCATCGTGCCATATACAATCGAAGAGGCCTATGAGGTTGCCGATGCGATTATGAAAAATGATATGGCGGAAATCAAAGATGAGTTGGGTGATTTATTATTTCAAGTCGTCTTCTATGCCAAGTTAGGGCAGGAGCGCGCTGAGTTTGATTTTGAAGCCATCGCTAAAAATGTTGCGGACAAATTAATTCGTCGACATCCGCACGTGTTTGCTGACGCCCAGATAAATACTGAAGAGCAGTTAAATGACAATTGGGAAGCGGTAAAGAAACAGGAACGCCTAGCCAAAGGTTTGGACAACGACACTAGCATCTTGGCCAATATTCCCGCGGGCATGGCGCCGATGAAACGCGCGGTAAAATTACAAAAGCGCTGTGCAAAAGTGGGGTTTGATTGGAACGACAAACAGCAAGTCGCAGATAAAATTCATGAGGAAATCAATGAAGTATTAGAAGCGCACAATAATCCGAGCAAAACCCATAGTGATGTAGAAGAAGAAGTTGGTGATTTGTTGTTTGCCGTATTAAATCTCGCGAGACACAGCAAAGTCGACCCGGATGTTGCACTTATCAAAGCAAACAACAAATTTGAACGTCGGTTTCGACAGGTGGAGGAACAAGCAAACCATACTAGTGGGCTGAAGTCGATGTCGTTGGTGCAAATGGAGGCGTTGTGGCAGTCGGTAAAACAGCAGGAGTCGGAAGATGTCAAATGATAGCTTGGAACTTGAAGGGGGTTGTTATTGTGGGGCAGTGCGTTATCGCTTTCATGGAAAATCTCAAGCCGCTTACTTCTGTCACTGTGAGCAGTGTCGCAAAATCACCGGAACGGCTCATGCCAGTAACATGCAAGTGAAGCCAAGTGATGTTCAATGGTTATGTGGTGAAAATAGTGTGAGCACATTCGATTGTCCTTCAGAGCGCTATTTCAGCAATGCATTTTGCAGCAAGTGTGGCTCTGGTTTACCTTTTCTGAGCAAGTCTCGACAATGGATGTTTGTACCTATTGGCTCGTTGGATAATGCGCCAGATGATCTTATCTCAATGAATATCTTCTGGGACGACAGAGCCAACTGGTATGACGATGGGTTAACCCAAAAGAAATGCCCGGGCTTTCCAGATGAAGAATAGTGACAGCAGGATGAAAACTATTGGCCTGTTAGGTGGTATGAGTTGGCAAAGCAGTCAATACTATTACGCACAAATTAATCAACTCGTCGCCGATCAATTGGGCGGCTTGAGTTCAGCTAAAGTCGCCATGGTATCAGTGGATTTCGCACCAATTGCTCAGTTGCAAGCGGCGGAAGATTGGCCAGCAATGGCAGCTATGTTAAGCCAATCCGCTCAACAAATAGCCTGCGCGGGAGCAGAGTGCCTATTGATTTGTACCAATACCATGCATGCTGTCGCAGATGACGTTGCGGCAGCAGTAGATATACCCCTGATACATATAGCAGATGCAACTGGTGCACAGTTACAAAAAGATGGTGTTCGAAAAGTCGCTTTGTTGGGCACGGCATTTACCATGCAAAAGGCGTTTTACAAAGACAGACTCAAAACCCGGTTCCACTTGGACGTCTTAGTGCCTAATAAGGCAAAGCAAGACGTCGTACATAGGGTCATCTACGAAGAGCTGTGTTTGGGCAACATCAACGCAAGCTCTAAAAGTGCTTACATAGACATAATAGAAGAACTGGTAGCGAAAGGGGCTGAGGCGGTAATACTCGGCTGTACGGAAATTGGTCTGTTGATAGAGCCTAAGGATGTTTCGGTTCCGGTGTATGACACGGTAGAATTGCATGCGCGGGCGGCAGTTGATTTTGCACTGGAAGCTAACTGAATGACCTGTATCTTTGCTGCTCATCCCGATGATGCCGATAGGCTGACTTATATTGCCATGACTGCAAAACAGCACTGGGGTTATTCAGATAGTTTTATGCAAGCTTGTGCTCAAGAGCTTGAAGTATCGACGGATAAGATAAAAAATGAGCACTTTAACTACTGGACTGCAAAACTTGCCAACACCATCGTTGGCTTTGCCTGCATTTGCTGGCAATCAGAACTTAGTAGCGACCCTACCACCTGTGAGTTAGAGGCATTGTTTGTATTGCCCGAGAGTATGGGGCAGTCGATCGGTAAAAATTTGTATGAACACGTTTTAAAGCAGGTTAAAGCGGAACATTACTCAACGCTACTTATTCAAAGTGACCCCTATGCTCAGCCGTTTTATGAAAAAATGGGGGCGGATGTTCTTTCTATGCATCCCTCAGAAAGCATTCCTGGACGCTTACTGCCTTTGATGTCACATATTGTTACCTAACAGCAGATACCTTTGTATTGATGTTGGATAAACAAGTCACTATTGAGATAACAGCCTCCCTCAGCTTTTCAATTATCAAGGAGTTAAAACGATGTCTCAGGATTATTATTTGGCGCAATTAAACATAGCCAAAACGCTCGCTCCACTGGAATCCCCAAAGCTCAAAGAATTTGTTGATAACTTAGATCGTATTAATGGAATTGCAGAATCATCGCCGGGATTTGTTTGGAGACTCAAAGACGATACTGGCAATGCCACAGAGATTAGCGCCTTTGACGACCCCAATATAATTGTGAATATGTCTGTTTGGCAAGACATTCAGAGCTTAAAGCAATTCATGTTTAAAACCGATCATGCCTCTTTTTTGATGCGTCGTGAACAGTGGTTTGAAAAGCCAACACAGCCTACCTACGTACTCTGGTGGGTGCCTAAGTCACACACGCCAACTCTGGATGAAGCGAAACAAAAATTAGCACATTTGCGAGAACACGGTGACACTGAGCATGCATTTAGTATGCGCAAGGTTTATGCAGCTCCTTAGTTGCTTGATACCTTGCGCAGATCAAACTTTAACTTGTCGTCGAGAACTTCCTAGCCGGCTAAAACGACTATTTGGTAGCGCTTAGTTTTTGGTTTATATCGATAATAGGTTCCATTGTGTACGTAATATAACTGGCCTCTTATCAGTTTAGTTGTATAGCCATAAGGAAGTTGCGCGATGGTTGCGTGAACAGGTGCCTTGACTACCTTGTATCCACGTTTGGTTTTTGTGTAATAGACCCCTTTGTGTAGCAAATAGGTTTTATTTGCCACTTTGACCACTTGGTGGTTTTTGGGGAGTGTTTGAATGACAACCGTCGTGGTATGCCTGCCGGCAAATACTGAGAAGGATAAGGCTAGTAATGTAAAAATTAGTGCGGGGGGTAATAGACGCATAAGTCTCTCCATAAAATAGTCTTGCCTATTAAAATGGTTGAGTAGCACTTTGGTTGACAGCTTTATTGAGTTTTTACTTTCTTTACATGACTTTACATTCGTTGAACCATTCGGTTCACATGTCAGATTAGACAGCTTATCTTACAAAGGCTCAGAAAATAGGGAGCGATTTGGCAACAAATAAGTAGGTAGCGAATAGAAAATAAAAAAGCCTCTTAAAGAGGCTTTTTTCGATATCAAAAACAATTGATGATTATTGCAATTTATTGAACAGTGCTTCTAAATTCAAACCCTGTTGCGACAAGATTTCTCTAAGTCTTCTCAAGGCTTCAACTTGGATTTGTCTTACGCGTTCACGCGTTAAACCAATCTCAGCACCTACATCTTCTAGTGTAGAGGGTTCGTAGCCTAGCAGTCCAAAGCGGCGAGCGAGAACCTCGCGTTGCTTGGGATTAAGCTCTCCGAGCCATTCTACAATATTGCACTTGATATCATTATCCTGTAACTCATCTTCCGGACCGTGTCCCTTTTCATCTGCGATGACGTCAAGCAGGGCTTTATCGTTCTCGCTACCTATAGGGGTGTCCACCGAAGTGATTCTTTCGTTTAAACGCAGCATTTTAGCAACGTCTTTAACTGGCTTGTCGAGCGCTTCTGCTATCTCTTCAGCAGTAGGTTCGTGATCAAGCTTTTGTGCCAATTCGCGAGCAGCGCGTAGATATACGTTTAACTCTTTAACTACATGGATTGGCAAACGGATGGTGCGGGTTTGGTTCATTATCGCCCGTTCGATAGTTTGTCGAATCCACCACGTAGCGTAAGTGGAAAAACGAAAACCGCGTTCAGGGTCAAACTTCTCTACCGCTCTGATAAGACCTAGATTACCTTCTTCGATAAGATCTAAAAGGGCAAGGCCTCGGTTGTTGTATCGTCGTGCAATTTTTACTACCAAGCGTAAGTTGCTTACTATCATACGTTTCCTTGAGGCTTCACAGCCTTTAAGTGCACATCTTGCAAAGTAAACTTCTTCTTCTGCTGATAGTAACGGGGAATACCCGATTTCACCTAGGTACAATTGCGTTGCATCAAGGTTTTTGTGTACTTCCTCCTGACTTGCCAGAATTTCTTCCAACGCATCACTTTGATCTATTTCCTCGGCTTCCATATCCTCGACTGCAGCATCGTCAAGGGTTTCCGAGGCAACAAATTCAATGACTGAGGTATCGTTTTTTGCCATGAGTGAATCTCCTACATGGATTACTTGTTATACCTATCCCACGCCATTCATTATTGTTATTATTTATTGTTATTATTATCTTTTGGGTAAGTAACGCAGTGGGTCTACGGATTTTCCTCTGTACCTTATCTCGAAGTGCAGTAAGACATCTCCGGAGTCGTTGCTCCCCATTTGGGCTATTTGCTGTCCCGCCTTAACCCATTGTTGTTCCTTAACTTTAATATTCTGTGTATGAGCGTATGCGCTTAGGTAGGTTTCGGTGTGTTTGACAATTATCAAGTTTCCGTAACCGCGTAAAGCTCTTCCCATATACACAACTTTGCCATCTGCTGCGGCGACTACTGCACTGCCACGTTTATTGCTGATGGTAATTCCTTTATTCCTTACTTCACTAGCAGAGAACGGAGAAGCGACTTTGCCTGTTGTTGGCCACTGCCATTTTCTCACCGCCTTGGGAAAGCCCGTGGAAGCTGCTTTCTGCGTCGTGTTAAGACCACCATACGCCTGCTTTTTTGGAGGGTCAACTGTTTGATTTGCCTGCTTTTTTGTCCGTGTTGTTGAAGAAGTGCTTAACTTTTTGTCGCGCCGAGTTTTTGACGCTTGTAAAGCCAACTCCTGTCCAGGGTAGATTTGATAAGGCTCTGCGATATTATTTATGGTTGCTAATTCTCGAAAATCTAAACCTGATTCCCAAGAAATTGAGTACAAAGTGTCACCTTTTTTGACGATATATTTTTTTGCTTTAAGCGAGCCTCTTTTTATCTCCGAATAATCTTTGTGTGTATTTAGTTTTGTGACCGGCGCGGGGCCTGTGTTTGAGGAACATCCAACGGTAAATAAAAGACACAAAATAATGGTGGTGTAAGTTCGTGTCATTATTAATCCCGAATTAGTGTTTTAGGGTAAAATATAGGGTGGTCGCGAGGGCGATGACAATCCATCCAACGGTATCAATATGTTTCCGCAGCTTTTCTTCAAATGGTGCGCCTCCCCATTTCATCAATCCGGCCACTAAAAAGAACCTCGCAGAGCGACCAACCAAAGAGGTAATGACAAAGGGGATAAACGCCATGTGCAGCATACCTGCGGTGATAGTGAATATCTTGTAGGGTATCGGAGTAAAACCCGCTAAGAAGATGACCCAGATGCCGTAGTCCTGAAACCATTGGATTGCCATATCCAACTTACTTTCATAACCCAACTCGATAATAAGCGGTTGTATATAACCGTCGAAAGCAAACCAGCCTAGTAGAAACCCTAACATACCGCCAAGGACTGAACCCAGTGTCGTTATCGCGGCGTAGAACCAGGCTCTTTCTGGTTTTGCCAAAGCCATAGGCGCTAGCATCACGTCTGGTGGAACCGGGAAAAACACCGATTCTGCAAAGCTCATAGTCGATAAGTACCAAGGAGCCTTATCGTGTTTAGCCCACTTCATGCCAAGGTCATAGCAATATTGAAATAGCTTCACTGTAAATCTCCGGGGACCAATGGAACGAATCTTACTTGTTCGATGGTTTTCTCGTTAAATCCTTCCTCTGAACGAGTAAACATCTGTAATTTTTGCGCTTCGGTGCCAATCGGAATAACTAGTGTACCTTGCTCGCTGAGTTGAGTAAGTAACATTTTTGGTAAGTGCTTCGCCGCTGCAGTAACAATAATAGCGTCATACGGGCCTTTACTGGTCCAGCCTTCCCAACCATCTCCGTGCTTCATTTTTACGTTGTGTAAATCTAACTTCTGTAAACGTCTTTTAGCTTGGAACTGTAGACTCTTGATGCGTTCAACCGAAAATATTTCACTAAAAAGTTGCGCTAAAATAGCGGTTTGGTAACCCGAGCCCGTGCCGATCTCTAAAATTTTCGCATTGCTTGGGATAATTTCTAAAAGCAGTTCCGTCATTCTTGCAACTATGTAAGGTTGCGAAATAGTCTGCCCCAAGCCTATGGGTAATGCGGTATTCTGATACGCTTTGTGCTGGAGTGCTTCAGGCAGAAACATTTCTCTAGGCGTGCTCGCAATTGCTTTGAGCACATCTGTATTGCTGATACCTTCGTTGTGTAGCTGTTGAGCGAGTGACTCGCCTCGTCGTGAGACTGATAACATATTTATAGTTTTTCTATCCAATTTTTCATTGTGTCTAGGCTTTGGTAAGCCGTCATATCAACGCTCAAAGGCGTAACCGAGCAATAGTTATTGGCAACGGCATAAAAGTCTGTGCCTTCCCCGGCATCCTGCTCAGTGCCTACTTTGCCATACCAATAGATTTCCCTACCAAAGGCATCTTCCGATTTTACCATTGACTCTGATTTGTGGCGTCTCCCTTGTCGGGTAACTTGAATGCCTCTGAGATGCTCATACGGAATATCTGGCACATTAATATTCAGTATCTGATCGGCTGGTAAAGGGTGTTCAATTAGGTGATTTACGACTTCCAATACCACTTTGGCGGCGGTGTCGAAGTGCTCGCCGTGTTTGTTTGCAAGCGACACGGCAATCGCGGGAAAGCCCATGTAACGACCTTCAGTTGCCGCTGCAACAGTACCTGAGTAAATAACGTCGTCACCTAGGTTAGGCCCGTGATTGATCCCCGATATTACCAACTGTGGTTCTTCTTCCATAAAACAGTTTAGTGCTAAATGTACACAGTCTGATGGTGTCCCATTGACCGAATAGAACCCGTTGTCCATTTTGCTTATTCGCAATGGGTTCATAAGCGACAAGGCATTACTGGCGCCGCTGCAATTGCGATCTGGTGCTACTACGATGCAATCGTGCTCTTGTGACACAGTTTGATGCAGCACTTTAAGTCCTTTCGCGAAAACACTGTCATCGTTGGAGATCAGGATTTTCAAACTACTTTCCTCGGTTAATTCGCCGCTAATGGGGCAGGGCATTCAATGCCACTAATTCTCTTATGACTGACGTTGCAAAACAACCTTTTGGCAGGCTAAATCGCAATAATAATGCATTATTGTTTATCTCGTATTCGAAGTCTTGGGGAAACAGAAATAGTGCTCTGCGTTCTTGTTTTAGTCCAAGTGATTCCAGAGTCTTTGCGATTTCTGGATATCTCGATACGACTTCTTTTTCAAATTCTAGTGGTAAGTGCTTACTTTTTAAATCTCCCAAGCCCCACAGTGGTGCGGCTAGGGTAATATCTCTTTTTTTCACTCTTTCAACAATGCTTGCATCAATATCGTCGGCGACAAAAAAGCTATTACTTCCCGCAAGATTAAACACGTCACCCTGTTGCGGATGGAGAAAGTTAGGTGTGGAAATGCGTTTTGATACAAACTGGTTAAACAACCAAGAACGCAATGCCGATATCGCGAGCGAGCGTTTTTCTCGTTTCTTGATAGTTTCACCAGCGATAAGCCTTTCTGCTAATTTTAGATTGCTGAACGTGTTGTCGTCGTAAATCATGCCAAAGCGTTGCTGGCCAAAATAATTAGGGACGCCACTTGTTGCTACTTGTTGTAGCCTGGACTCCAATTCTGAGTCGGGACTTAAATCCGTGAGTAATATTTCAAACTGGTTAGATTTAATAGCGCCAGTTTGCAGCTTTTTAGCATGTCTTGTGACATCGAGTACCGACGTTCCCTCCAGTTGAAATTGCTCAATCTGCGTTTGCGAGATGTTTTTCGATTGCACAGAAAACCATTGCTGTGTTCGTGCGTGCTTGTCTTTGCGTCCAGCAAAGCCAACTTTTACCTCGCTGATACCGAAGTGTTTAGCTAAACATTGGGCGACATAACCGGTGTTTAATCCCACTTTTTCGATAAACAAATAGGTATGTTCGCCTTCTCCTGTAGGGGTAAAAGACAGTGTTTCGGCAACCTGAAAATTATCCGTGTGTGCTTTTAATGTAGCGCTGGAATTAGGCACACCATGCAGATATGCCCAATCAAGAGTGTGAAGGTTTTCCAATGGCTTGATTCGATCCTAAGCTTTGGTTAGCAAGACGACAGCATGACAGCCAATGCCTTCTTTGCGTCCGGTGAATCCCAATTTTTCTGTTGTCGTGGCTTTAACGTTGATTTGGTCAACGCTCACCTCTAAAGCTTCAGCGATGTTTTGTCGCATTTGCGCGATATGAGGCGCCATTTTTGGAGCTTGAGCGACGATGGTGCTATCTAAGTTGCCAAGTACCCAAGACTTTTGTTTTGCTAACGCGTACACATTTTTAAGTAGCTCAACACTGTCGGCATTTTCATATTTTGCATCTGTGTCTGGAAAGTGATGTCCAATATCACCCAGTGCCATGGCACCTAAAATGGCGTCGCATATCTCGTGTAATAATACGTCACCATCTGAATGTGCTAGTAATCCTTGTGCATACTCAATCTCGACACCACCGATGATGATAGGACCTGCGCCGCCAAATTTATGCACGTCATAGCCGTGACCAATTCTTATCATTGCTCTTTACTCTGCTGGGTTAAATAAAATTCTGCTAATGCCAAATCTAAAGGTAAAGTCACCTTAATGTTATCAATCGCGCCTTCAACTAAGGTAACTGTACCACCGGTTTGTTCAATGGCGGAGGCTTCATCGGTTACGGTCAGTCCGCCCTGAGCGCAAGCGTTAAGCGCATCACGCAATTGAACCGTTGGAAAAAACTGCGGTGTCAGTGCGTGCCAAAGCGAATTTCTATCTTCGGTTTTATCAACCGTCTCGCGTTGTGGTAAAGCACGTTTCATCGTATCTGTGGCTTTGCGAGCCAAAATGCCACCGGTGCCCGTATTCGCGAGTGCCAACAGCTTTTCTATGTCAGCTAATCTTACGCAAGGGCGTGCGGCATCATGCACCAGTACCCACTCACTTTGGCATATTTGTAATCCGTTGAGTACCGAATCACATCGGTTGTTACCACCGACCACGCAGGTTAACCAATCATTCTTTGCAATTGGTAGGGTGTTAAATACCGCGTCATCTGGGTGCAGGGCAACGACAATCTGATCAATTCGCGGGTGCTGAATAAGGCGTTCGATAGTGTGTTCAATTATAGTGCTGTCTAAAATCTTCAAATACTGTTTAGGCACATCACTTTGCATCCTGCTGCCAATACCGGCTGCTGGGATTACCGCCGTGAAACTTGAGGTGGCGTTTGAGCTTGTTTTTGACTCTTCCATTGAGGCCTTATCTAAGGGGTTGGGAGGATTCGGTAGAAGGTTTCGCCTGGCTTAACGAGACCCAATTCATTGCGGGCTCTTTCTTCAATAGATTCGACACCAATCTTCAAGTCTTGAATGTCAGCGATTAGCAAACTATTTCGCTGCTTTAAATTGCGATTGTGTTGCTTGTGCTCAGCGACGGATTTCTCTAGCGCCAGATAATCGGGAATACTGTGTTTGCCGAACCAGAGTCGGTATTGGAGCGCTCCTAAAAGAAGCAGCAATATGATTGTCGTTATTCGGCTCATCTAAAGAGGTGTAATTAGTATTGTTCGACTGTCAAATAATATCTGAGTATTGGCTACAAGCGCAAGCTCAATAAACGACAAGCCATGATATTCTGCCGTTCGCCTCTTACAATTATTTGACCAGCTCTTGTGCTCCTAAGTACGCGCCTAGCCCAAGCATAATGCAACCAGAGATTTTGTCTTGTTTGTGCAGCAACGCCGTGTTGTTGCTCAACCAACTGCCCATTTTGGATGACAACGCGGCGAAAAACAGATCACACAAAAAACCCATGAGCATGTAAATGGCACCTAATATGAGAAATTGACTGGTGACACTACCCGCTGAAACATCTACAAACTGGGGCAAAAAAGCCATAAAAAATAGAGCCGTTTTGGGGTTGGTTAATTCAACCACAATGCTTTGATAGAAGATTTTGCTGTTGGCTATTTCAACATTCACGGCAGTCCCGCTTTGAGGTGACTGTTCTTTGCTACGCAGATAAGTTATCCCGAGATAAATCAGATACAGGGCGCCCATCACCTTGAGTACTAAAAACGCTGTGGGTGAGTATTTGAAGACGGCAGCCAGCCCTAGCGCCGACAGCACCACATAAATAAATGAACCAATTGCCATTCCGGAGGCGGCCGCAAAACCTGCTTTAAAGCCCTGGCGTAAACTACGAGCCATGATGTACAAGTTTGACGGGCCAGGAGAAACGCACAGTAAAAAGGCCGCAAGGCTAAAGGTAATAAGAGTTTCGATACTTGGCATGTTGCTCTCAGTGTAAATGGCGTTTAAACATTGTACGACAGTCGCTTTGGTAAGCACAGTCGAGACTGATATCGCCTTGTATCTTTCGTTCTTTTTAAGTGTGTGCTTCAATTGCACAAGAATACATTATCAAAAGAGCGGTAAATCGTGAGAAACAAACTGTCAAACGCAATATGTGCCACATTATTAATGGCTTCGTTTAGCACAGCAGCACAAAGTAAAGACGTGTTAACTTTTTTACGCGATGTGGTGTCACCAGAAACTGGCATTGGTGCGCGTGAAGCGGGGACTGAACAGGAACAACAAACAGCAGACTATGTTAAAGCGCAATTTACGCGTATGGGGCTAGATGTTGAGGTACACGATTTCAAGCATCCTATTCTGAAAGAGAAAGACAAGTTTTTACTCTCGAGAAACATCATTGCTGAGAAAAAAGGCAAGAGCGAAAAGGTCTTAGTATTAGGCGCGCACTTTGATTCAACGGGGTCAAAACGAGGTTCTCACGGCGCGATGGACAACGGCGCTGGCCTCTCTGTTTTGTTAGCGGTTGCTGAGCAACTCAGCAAGTTAGACTCGCTGCCCTACACAGTGAGATTTGTCGCATTCGGTGCCGAAGAAATTGGTAAGGTCGGTTCGCGTCAATACCTGACCATGCTCAATGATAAGCCCGGTGAAATAGAGCGATTGAAGGGAATGATTAACCTCGATACCGTTGCAGGTGGTGACAAGTTATACGTTCACAGTGCGCACACGACGCCTTATAAGTGTGGTGGCGACAATAGCCGTTACTCTTCAGAAACATGGATGCGCCAAGCCGTGCTCAGTGCTTCTCAAAAAACACTGGGTATGGAGCAAGCTCATCAAATTCATCCGCCGTTCCCAGGCTATCCTGAAGGTGTTACTGGAGAATGGTCCGATCATGAACCTTTTGCTTGTTACGGTGTCCCCATTGCCTACATAGAGACCACTAATTTTGCGATTAACGGCAAGCACGGTTTTGACGGTTACTCACAGTCCACCGACCCCGGGTTGTGGGATTGCTTCGACAAAGAAAACGTCACGGCTTGCGATAGAGAGAAAGAGAAAAAATGGGGCATGATATGGCACTCTGGCAGTGACCAACTTGAACTATTGATGGGATTGTTTGGTGACAGGGTCACCGATCAACTCAATGCCAATGTTAAAGTGCTGGTGAGCTTCTTTTCAGAGCCTGACAAGTTTATTAAGCAATAGCAGTAACGTAAGGCATTCAGTGAGCGCTTTCTAAGCGCGTCTGCACAATAAAGTGTGGTAGCTTCGTCGTGATCGACTTACTGAAATTACTGGTATCGGCTCGTTGCGTTTTTTCAACTAGACGTTGTTGCGAATTAGAGCCGATGAAGAGAGTTAACGAACTGGCTAACCCAGTGTCAGTCTCTTTTGCGCGCGGGTGGTCGTGATAAGACCCGCTACGCTAATAATAGCCCAAGCTAGCTCCAGTACCATCGCAGCGTATTGCTGTGATCCTAAAAGAGAGATAAGCACCATTAGTGAGCCTAATAAATTTAAACTAGGGAAGCGTCGTTGCTGGCTGGAAATAAAACCGAATTGCACCAGAAAAAATGCGCCCAAAATCAACAATACACCGACAAAACCAATTATTTGCGTCACAGAGCAAAGGCTCCATTACGGCTTTGTGCACTGAGTCTCTGCAGACATTTGAGAGCCGTTAAAGCATCTTGCTCGGGTACAAAAATATGGTCGTGAAAATAGGCTGCAACGACGTTCGCGCTGATGTTTTCTTTCGCTAATGTTGTCGCCACTGCTGCCGTGAGGCCAACGGCCTCTAAACTTGAATTGACTTTTAGCTCAATGCGTTGAAATAAAGCTGGTTCAGCGCTATCTGATTGCGTAGCCGAGTCGACAGGTACGATTAACGTCCAACCTTCAGATTCTTTAATTGTGGCAAAACTCATTTTTATTGTTGGTAGCGTCAGTGATTGCTCCTCCAAGCTGAGAAAGACATACCGCTCCTCATCCAGGCTAGGTGTCATTTCTGCTAGCAAAATAGCAAGGTCAGTGATACCGGTCATTGTCTGTTAATACCCAATTCAAATAGTCATGTTTTGGCATTCTAAGTTGTTATTTAGTTAAATAAATATTAATTTAATTAAATTAACTTAATAAAAAATTAAGTAATTGCAATGCAAGATATTGATATTAAACATATGCATGTTTTTATTGCAGTGGCGGAAGCGGGCGGGCTCTCTGCGGCACAAAATCGCTTGGGGTTAACCTGTCCTGCGATCAGTAAGTATCTAGCGGATCTCGAAGTACGAGTTGGGCATACCTTGTGTGAAAGAGGCCGTAGTGGCTTTCGTTTGACGGCAGCAGGACAAGAATACTTATCGCTTGCAAAAAATCTGCAGCTGACTTTGCAAGAGCATCAACAAACGGTCAAGAAAGCCTTGGGACTAACAGATAAGCAGATTCTCAGGTTGGGGTGTGTTGATCATCTGGTGTCTGATAATAGCAATAAGTTCTTGAGCTCAATGCGCCGTTTGTTAGATAACAGGCCTGACTTGACTGTTGTACCGCAAATAATTGGTTCAAATGAGATCATTGACCAGTTGTTAAGTAATAAACTGGATTTAGCGCTGAGCTTTCACACGGGTAAGGTAAAAGAAATTCACGCCCAGTTTTTACATAACGAGCACATTGTCGCCATTGCTGCTACCAATCATCCGATTTGGCAAAGAGCAAAAGGGAAAAAAGTCACTATCGCTGATATCGCTCGGTTTGAAGTGGCGGCATTTAAACCCGGTCTCATCACCAATTTTGAGGGAGAGCGGGTTGTGGAAAATATTGAGGAAATTTTGTGGTTAGTGCACTTGTCCAACTGTCTGGGCATAGTGCCCATGCATGTGGCCAGAGCACATGAGAGGGAAAAGCAGGTGGGAATACTCAATATCCAAGACTGGGAAATTGAATCATCGATTTATCTGCTTTGCCATGCGAGTAAATGGCGTCAGCCTATGTATCAGTCTTTATTTCAGGATGTACAAATGCAACTATCCCAAAACGAACCTTGAGTTGAGACAAGAGGGCTACATCCACTGGTCGTTGCGTTTGCGCTTTTTCGGTAAGTAGGTCAATAGGATGCCTAGGATAATTGCGCCTAGTGTCATGCCACCGCCTTTCAGATACCAATTCAATGAGTCGTCTTCATTTAGTTGAGTGTTTTGCCTCTGCAGAGAAGTCTCAATGCGTTGCAAGTCAGCAATGGTCTCATTGAGGGTAGCGTTTTGTTGTTTTAAGGTCGCTAATTCTTGTTGCAGTTCAGTAATTTCATTTTCTCTTACAATAACCTGCTCACGAGCGTCTAGAATTTGCTCTTGTAATTGAGGGATTTGCAGTCGGACGGAAGCTTGCTCAGTTACGAGTTTTGTCTCGACCCAACCTGTTCGTCCATTATCATCAATGAGTTCGACATAGCTGCCATTGTCACTGGTATTTAATAGCTCTACTTTTGTGCCAGCGGCGAACGAACCGAGGATTCTGTAGTTTGTGCCAGGTCCGGCATGACGATAGATGAATAAGTTGTCAGTGATAAAGCGGGTATCGGCATTAGTAGCGTCTACTGCTGAGTTGGCAGCTGTTGATTCTTGAGCATGTGCTGTCACGAGCAGACCGTTTGCAACGAAAAGCGCACTAACTAAATATTTTTTCATACAACAACTATTCCTTTCACCTTTTGAGGGAATACTAGGGGCTTCCAGTCCCGAAGGCAACCTAAAGCGAGCTTTCAATAGGGGCAAAGGGGCTTGTTCGATGATAATTCAAACAATGTATTTTGTTGCAATTAAAAAGCGGCTCTCTGTGTAAAACTAATCACTTATGATTGCGTAATTCGCGAGCAACAGGTATCTTCTGATTTTTATGATGCTATAGGGCAAATGTTCCTCCTCTATGGACAGTGAAATAGAGCTAAAACTGCTAGTTGATTCGGACGCCGATAAACTCCTCGAAAATCGTTTCGTACCTGAACTGGACGTGCGTTATCAACACAAATCAGACCATTTATTTAATTCCTATTTTGATACGCAAGAACAGCTATTGCGCCAGCACGGCATGGGCTTGCGTGTACGTGGACGAAATGGGCAGTACGAACAGACGATAAAAACCAAGAATGGGTCCGTGGGCGGGTTGCATCAGCGTCTTGAATACAATGCTGACATTCCCAAGAACCAGGTGGATCTGTCACTATTCCCAGAAGAGGTGTGGCGAGATGATTTGTCTCCAGACACGCTCAATGGAAATTTAGTCGAACTGTTTAGCACCCATTTTCAGCGTCATGAATACCTGCTTCATCTGTCTGACAAAACCGATGTTGAGTTAGTTTACGACAACGGTCTAATCGAAACCGAAAAATACCAATGTGATATCAGCGAAATCGAACTTGAACTCAAAAGCGGCTCTACGCGCAAGTTATTTGAACTCGCGCGAAGTTTACGAGAAGTCGTACCGTTTCGACTGGGTTTCAAGAGTAAGGCTCAGCGTGGGTATGAACTGTTTTTAGGGACACAGAACCACGACAGCGAAGCGAGTTTAGCACTTGAAAATAAAAACATGGCGGTTGCGGAAGCGCTTAAATTAATTTTGTCGGATTGCCTACATCGTATGCAGTTTAACGAGCTTAATTACACAGAGAACCACAGGGTAAAAGACCTCGTGCAGTTTTCCAGTGCACTTGCTGACTTGCATCGATGCTTACAGCTTTTTTCAACTTGTTTTGAAGAAAATCAAATGGCAGGACTGTTAAATAAAGTCATGCAGGTGCGAGAGGACTGGCTTTGGGTGGAAGAAGCCGCTGCTATTAAAGAGTTGCTTTCTAAAAAAGGTCTGTATCGCAAAAAACTCGCTAAACACACCAAAGTCGTGGATTTGCTAAGAGCAAAATTAGACGCCATTCTGGTGGCAAACAAACCTCAAGACCTGCTAAAACACAAAAGCTATGTGCTGATGCAGTTGGAGTTACTAGAGTTTCTTGTTTGTACAGAGCGCCTTAGTCTGGTTGATGTGGAAGAGGATGCGATAGGCAAGTTCGCTAAACGAATATACAAAAAAGAGCTAGCGTCTGTTCAGGCTTTGTTTTTCAGTGAGCCAATCGAGTCGATAGACGCCTTTTTAAAACGTAAGCAAAAGTTACTCACTTGTGTGCAGGTGCACCACTTTTTGGACGATGTTGTCGGTCAAAAAGGGCGTGACAATATGGAGATTTGGTTAGACCTATGGGATGGAATAGAGGAACTCTATATTCTGTGGATGTTGGAGCAAAAACTCATCGACAGCGACGAAGAGGCGGTGCGTGAAGTGCTCTCTTGGAGTGTTGAGAAACAACGAGCCTTGTTAAAAGTGATCAATCTTAGTGTCAATTCAGCAAATAAGATGGAAGTGTAAAACAATCGTGTGTTAGACCTCTGCATAATTGACTATTGCTCGCTAAAATGTTGAAAAAGTTAGTATTATTATTCAAGCAATCTTGTTCTTTATCCGATAAACTAGCCACAGATTAATAAAAAGCGAAAAAGCTTAACCTCCACCGATGGATTTTAGTTCACCTTATCAATTAGCGATGATATTAGGTTTGCTGGTGTGGTTCGTTCCCCTTATGCAGATATGGGTTCGTCACGATAGCATGCCGCACGCGACACAAGTGCTGTTGTCCGTCTTGTTGATGCCTTTTATTATGGCAGATGAGGTGTTAAAAGCATTTGATCTGCAGACTTCCGCACCGTTCTTGATTGGCGTCTTCCAATTTCTGCCCGTATTGATTGTCGGCTTTCTGTTTGTAGCGGTGCACAAAATTGTCAAAGAAAGCCCGCTCAAAAATCATGCTACACATTATTTACTCGGATTTTTGTTTCTCGCCGCCGAAGCGCCGTTTTTGTTTTTGACCGCCACAGAAAAGCTGGACATGCTAAACGAACCACTTATTGGAGATGTGTTTAACTACTGGCCTTTTTACTTGTTTTACCTGTTGAGCAATCTGGTCATATTAGGCTATGCCATTAAGATGGACGAGATGCTTAAGCACTATCAAGAGACTTTGCCAGACCAGGTGGTAGATTTACAGCATTACGACATCTCCTATGCACCCAAATGGTTTAGCGGTTTAATTACGGTAGCATTTGGTTCGATTCTTTTGGTTCTAGTGGTAGCGCCTGGGCTGATTAAAATCGAGTCTTGGCAGGGCATCATTTCGCTAATGCAAACCTGCATAATCTATGTTTTAGTCATGGTGTTATTGCGCAAACGTCGCCATTCACCCAATCCAATTGACTATGAAAATTTGAAATACAACAAGTTTTCAGAAGAACAACTGCGCATCATTATCGCTAAAGCCGAAGCGGCGGTGTTGCGTCACAAAGCTTATAAACATTTGGGCTTAAGACTTCGTGAACTGGCTGATGTAGCCCATGTCACGCCAGAAGAGCTAGTGGTCGCAACAAAAGTATTGCTCAACAGAGATTTCAAGGCCTACATGTACCACTACCGCTTACAGTACGCGCGTAAAATAATCATGCGTTCAGATATCAAAATATCCGCTATCGCCAAAAGATTAGGCTTTAAGTCTGAAAAAGAACTCAGCGATATGTTTGTTAAATATATCCAAGCGATACCAGAAAGAGATCCAGAAATGGGTGAAGCGGAACCTAATCCATTTTCACAAGCCTAGAATGTGCCAAACTGCTGTTGCAGAATTTGTTGTGTGAAGCTTTTTCTCAGATAAAAACCTCTTGGCCGTGTCTGAATTAGGGTACCTGAATCTCCAGTTGCCTCTGCTGTGATTTGACCGCTGGCCGCTTTTGGTCGAAGGTGCAGAGCGTCTCCCATTCTCGCCGTAATCTGTGCCACATTACCTAAAACAATGGCTTCCATTAACTCTTCCCAATCATTCCTCAAGACGTTGATTTGATTTGCGTTTGGCGACCACAAAAAGCCATTGCCGATAATGCGATCAGCTGGTGCAATGTCGCGGTTTCCTTGCACGGGTAGCCACAACACCCTTTGCAATTTGTTAAACACATTGGAGTTCAACCAATTTAGCCCCTGTAACCCTTGAAGTGGACAGTAGCAAACATAAGTGGTTTCTAATGGCATCCCCTGGTAATCGACAGGTATGGTTTTCAATTCTATGCCAAGGTGCTGGAAGTCTTGGGTGGGTTTTGAACCTGCTTCGGCGCCTAACCATAATTCGATTAATTGACCTGCCCATCCCTTGTGTCTTTTGAAGTCTTTGGGAATCTTTACTTTGGCCAATTTCGCCAATTCGCCTAGCGTCATACCAGCAATCACTGAGCATCGCGCTAGCAGTTCTGTCTCTGTCTGTGGCTCATTGCGAGGAGGTTGCAGCTGTTCGCTAGCGTCGGTTAGGTCACCAGATTCCATAAATGTGATAATTTTGTTACGACAAAGATGTTTACGCTCTAGGCATAGATTAAATATTGTGGAAGAATGATTACATTAACAGTTTTGTGCCCGGGAGTCTAAGTGATAGACACAGAAGGATTCCGCGCAAACGTGGGCATAGTGATTTGTAATCGCAATGGGCAAGTATTTTGGGCGAGACGATTTGGCCAACATTCTTGGCAGTTTCCACAAGGCGGAATAGACGAAGGTGAGTCAGCCGAACAGGCGATGTATCGAGAGTTAAACGAAGAGGTAGGGCTAAATCCAGATCAGGTAAAAATACTAAAAAGCACTAAAAATTGGGTTAAATATCGATTGCCGAAACGTTTGATCCGACAAGATTCTGACCCTGTGTGTATTGGTCAGAAACAAAAGTGGTTTTTGCTACAGCTCACCTGTCCCGATGAAGACGTCAATTTGCTGCACTCAGGACATCCAGAGTTTGATGATTGGCGTTGGGTGAGCTATTGGTATCCCATTCGCAACGTGGTTTCCTTTAAGCGCGACGTGTACCGACGCGTGATGAAGGAGTTTGTGTCGACGGCGCTGGCGTTTAACAAAAAGCAGCACAACGACCGCAAGCAGAAAAAGCGACGACGAAGATAGACCCAGCAGATGTTAAGCACGCTTAGACAAATAGTCGAGGAAATAAGCCGTATCCCGGTTCTCGAAGAGGCGCTTCAATGCGTTGCTAAGCGTTTGCAACAAGCGATGGCTGTCGATTGCTGCGCTATTTATCTTGCCGATTACCAAGAGCAAAATTTCATTCTTGTTGCGACAGAGGGCTTAGCCCCCGAGGCCATCGGCGTCACCAGAGTCGGGTTTTCGGAGGGGCTAATTGGTCTTATAGGTCAACGTGAAGAACCTATTAATATAGACGATGCCCAAGTGCATCCTCGGTTCAAACATTACCCGGACGTTAAAGAAGATGCCTATCACGCCTTCCTCGGAACCCCGATTATTCATCAGCGCAAAGTCCTAGGAGTTATTTCAGTCCAACAAAAGACTTCTCGAAGGTTTGCTGAAGAAGAAGAAGCGCTTCTTATCACGTTGGCAGCACAGATGGCGTTAGAAGTCGCGAATGCAGAAGCCAGAGGCCTGTTAAATATTGCTGAAGAGAAAAAAGGCTTTAGGCGTCAGGGAATTATAGGAAACCCCGGCTCCCCTGGACTCGCTATCGGCATTGGCTACTCGCCAGTGGTTAACAAGGCCAACTTAAAGGACTTCATTGCCACCAGAACCACTAAGCCTGCCATAGAGGTCTCAAAATATCGTGAAGCGGTAGTTAAAACCAAAAAGGATATTGAACAGTTAACCAAGCGGGTGGAAGACGAAGTCCCGCAAGATGTTGCCAATATTTTTCATCTTTATGATCACCTTTTAGATGCAGCGAGTTTAGGGAAAGCGGTAGAAGATAAAATTCATTCTGGGTGGTCTGCAGCTTCGGCGTTAAAGCAAGTAGTGGAGTCATATGAAGCCCAGTTCTCACAAATGTCTGACCCTTACATGCGTGAGCGCGCAGTCGATGTTGTTGATTTGGGTAATCGGGTCTTTACTCACTTAATAAACATAAAAAGCTCGCTACCACCTATGCCTGACAAGGCCATTTTAGTGGCTCACGAAGTGACCGCTACTATGCTTGCTGACATTCCAAGAGAGAAACTAGTCGGGGTAATCTCGGTCAAGGGAGCCAATAATTCACACGCGGCGATTCTTGCCAGAGCAGTTGGCGTACCGGCGGTGATGGGGATTAACGATGTTCCTGCAAGCTTATTTGCAGACAAGGAAATTCTGTTAGATGGTTATGCAGGTGAAATCACCGTATCGCCGGATGGACAACAAAAACAAGCATTTGAAACTTTAATCACAGAAGAGTCTGAGTTACAGCATTTACTCAGCAAAGAAGAGCAATTACCGGCTACGACGCTCGATGAAAAGCACATTGCATTGTTCAGCAATATTGGATTATCGAAAACCCTGCAAGACACAGCAGATGACCGTGCGGCTGATGGTGTTGGCTTGTACCGAACCGAAATTCCGTTTATGCAGCACGATAGGTTTCCTTCTGAACAGCAACAAATGCAGCTCTACCGTAATTTGTTAGTGCAGTTTCGCAATAAGCCGGTGACCATGAGAACTCTTGATGTTGGTGGCGATAAGCCTTTGCCGTACTTTCCTTTTCAAGAAGAGAATCCGTTTCTCGGCTGGCGTGGTATTCGCTTAACGTTAGATCATCCAGAGATATTCCTGGTTCAGGTTCGCGCTATGTTAAGAGCCAGTTTGAACTTGGGAAATCTGAGTATCATGTTGCCAATGGTCACCTCGGTAGATGAGGTGAGAGAATCGAAACGTTTGATAAGACAAGCTTTTTACGAGGTATCCGAAGAAGCAGCAAGAGAGCAACTGTCGCTAACTAAACCCAAAATCGGAGTGATGTTAGAGGTGCCCGCTATTTTGTATCAGTTGCCAAAAATTGCCGAGCTGGTGGATTTCTTTTCAGTTGGAAGCAATGACCTGACTCAATATTTGCTGGCCGTTGACAGAAACAATGCACGGGTGTCAGATTTGTACGACAGCTATCATCCCGCGGTATTACATGCTCTAAACGACATTGCTCAGCGCTGTAGAGAATTGAATAAACCCGTCACAGTGTGCGGTGAAATGGCGGGTGAACCTGGTGGTGTTTTACTTTTAATCGCCATGGGGTACGACAAACTCAGTTTGAACAGTTCTGGTTTAAGCAAGGTACGTTGGATCATTCGTCGAACAGCCAGAAACGAATTGAGCGATTTGTTACAATCTGCATTAGAGTGCTCAGAAGCGTCCGAAATCAAGAGTTTAGTCAGCGAAAAACTAGAAATGCTGGGTATGGGAGGCTTAGTCAGAGCCGGGCTGTAAGTTATTGATATTAAAATGAAAGAATTTCCTTCATTTTGATTACATAATCACCCACATTTGCTAAGATCCTCACGCGCTTGAAAACGACAGAATTATAAATTAACAGAAGTATTTTCATGTCAAACAACTATATTACCTTTCCCGAAATCGACCCCATTATATTCTCCCTTTTTGGTCTTGATGTGCGTTGGTACGGCATGATGTATTTAATTGGCTTTGCCGCGGCTTTTTGGCTGGCCAACAAACGCTTAGCAAATACTCCATGGAATAAAGACGAACTTAGCGATTTATTATTTTATGGCTTTTTGGGAGTGATTTTAGGCGGTCGTGTTGGTTATGTGTTGTTCTATCAATTCGATATCTTCCTGGCCGATCCACTTTATCTATTTAAGATTTGGACCGGTGGTATGTCATTTCACGGTGGTTTACTCGGCGTGATTGTGGCGCTTTATTGGTTTGCAAGAAGCAAACAAACCAGTTTGTTAGTGGTTGGTGATTTTGTTGCGCCATTGGTGCCAATTGGCTTAGGTGCCGGACGTATCGGAAACTTTATCAACTCCGAGCTTTGGGGGCGAGTAACCGATGTGCCTTGGGCGATCGTGTTTCCCAATGCTGGACCATTACCACGTCACCCATCGCAACTTTATGAATTCTTCCTTGAAGGGGTAGTCTTGTTCGTTATGCTCTGGTGGTTCTCTAGCAAGAGACCACCTGTCGGTGCTGTCTCTGGGATGTTTTTGGCGGGTTACGGATTGTTCCGGTTTATCGTTGAATATTTCCGTCAGCCAGATGCTCATTTGGATGGTATTTATGGCGGACTATTATCGCAAGGTCAAATGCTATCAGCGCCAATGTTCCTTATTGGTGTAGCCATGATGTACAGAGCTTACAAAAATAACAAAAGCTAGAAATTATGCAGCAATACTTAGATTTGATGCGCCACATAAAAGAACATGGCGTAAAAAAAGAAGACCGCACTGGCACTGGCACCTTAAGCGTGTTCGGTTATCAAATGCGTTTTAACTTACAAGAAGGTTTCCCGTTGGTGACCACTAAAAAGTGCCATCTTCGCTCTATTATCCACGAGCTACTATGGTTCTTGAAAGGCGAAACTAACATCCGGTATTTGACCGAGAACCGGGTGTCAATTTGGGATGAATGGGCAACGGAGACCGGCGAGTTAGGGCCTGTATATGGCAAGCAGTGGCGCAGTTGGACCTGTTCTGATGGACGCACCATTGACCAAATCGCGGAATTAATAGAGCAAATAAAAACTAATCCAGATTCACGAAGGCTACTCATCAATGCCTGGAATCCGGAGTTCTTGCCCGATACCTCGATGTCGCCCAAAGAGAACGCAGAAGCGGGTAAGCAAGCTTTACCGCCATGCCATACAATGTTTCAGTTCTACGTAGCAGAGGGGAAACTGTCCTGTCAGCTTTATCAGCGCAGCGGCGATGTGTTCTTGGGGGTACCTTTTAATATTGCCAGTTACGCGCTTCTTACCATGATGATTGCGCAAGTCGGCGAGTTGCAGCCAGGTGATTTTGTACACACACTAGGTGACGCACACCTGTATAGCAATCACATGGAGCAGGTAGATTTGCAGTTAAGCAGAACACCTTATAAGCGTCCAACAATGCAAATTAATCCGGAAGTGAAAGATATTTTTGAATTCCGCTATGAAGACTTTGAGTTATTGGACTATCAGTGCCATCCTCATATAAAGGCACCAGTCGCGATTTAACAAGAATAATAACGATTTGAGTATTTAGGTAACCAGTTCACGCATGACGACCCCGATATTGATTTGCGATGACTCCGGATTCGCACGAAAACAAATGGCTCGCTCCATTCCGGATGATTGGGAAGTTGACATAAAATTTGCCACCAACGGTGAAGAGGCGCTTGACGTCATCCGTGCCGGTGCCGCAGACCTTATGTTTTTAGACCTTAATATGCCGGTGCTCGATGGGTACCAGACCATGTTGCGGATTCAAGAAGAAGGTTTGCAAATCATGGTTATCGTCGTTTCAGGTGACGTACAGCCAGAAGCCCGTAAACGTATGATGTCAATGGGTGCCTTGGACTTCATACGCAAACCTATCGACAATGGAAAGCTTTGCGAAATACTCAATCAGTATGGGATCTATTCAGGCTCTGCTACTGCTAGTCAAAACGCGCTCATTACCACACCTGAAAAGTCGATTGATAAGCTTGATGCTTACCGTGAAATGGCCAACGTTGCGATGGGGCAGGCGGGCGAGAAATTAGCGCAATTACTCGATGTATTCATCGAGTTACCCATACCTAACGTCAACATTATCGAATCCACTGAATTACACATGGCCATTGCTGAGATCCACAAGAATGATTCTATCTCAGCCGTTTCACAGGGTTTTATCAGTGCAGGTATCAATGGCGAGGCCTTGTTGTTATTTAACGATGCTAACTTCGATAACATGGTGAAGCTGCTTAAATACGGTGTTAAGGCCAGCAACGAACAAATTGAACTGGAAGCCTTGATGGATATTTCCAATATCCTCGTAGGGGCTTGTTTAAATGCCTTGTCAGAACAATTACACGTGAACTTTAGCCAGAACCACCCTATGATTTTGGGGCGTCATTGCGGCATTGAATCGTTATTAGAATCGAGTGTTAGTCGCTGGAATAAAGTGGTCGCTATTGAAATCGCTTACTCAATCGAAAATCAGGATATTCACTTCGACCTTATGCTGTTGTTCCCAAATAAAGCGATGGAACTTATCTTCAAAAAACTGGTTAATTTGGTGGAATAACTATGTCAGATCAACTTGCAGAACTTGAAGATTTACATTTAAAACACGACTTACTGGGTTCCATAGAAGTGGGTATCGCAGTGGTGGACAAAGAATATAAGATCCAGTTGTGGAACCAGTTTATGGAAAGTCACAGTGGCCACTCTCCACGTAAAGTGCGCGGCCAAAGCCTGTTTTCGATGTTTCCTGAAATCGATGAAGCTTGGTTCAAGCAAAAGACGTATCCCGTTTTTAGTTTGAAAAGCCCTGCTTTCATTATTTGGGAGCAGCGTCCACACTTATTCAATTTTGAAGCCTACAGACCCATCACGTCATCGACTGAGTTGATGTACCAGAATGTGACTATTTTCCCACTCACATCCTTGACAGGTTCTGTTGAGCAAATTTGTATTGTTGTGTATGACGTTACAGATGAGGCTATCAGCAAACAACGCTTCGAAGCTGCCAATCAACAACTGCAGCAAATTAGCCGCGTGGACGGGTTGACTGGCTTATACAACCGTCGCTATTGGGAAGAACAGTGCGAGATCGAATTTAAGCGCGCTAAACGTATCGATTCTCCCGCCACGATGATTATTTTGGATATCGATAAGTTTAAGTTTATCAACGATAACTATGGTCACCCTGCGGGCGATCAAACTATCAGAACACTGGCGAAGATCATTGCCAAAGCCATTCGCGAAACAGATATTGCAGGTCGTTATGGGGGCGAGGAATTTACCATTATCTTGCCTGATACCGATGTGAACAGCGCTCGTATTGTGGCTGAGCGCATTCGTCGTTTAGCGGAAAATATTCCGATTGAATACGAAGACCAAACTTTTTCGTTTACCGTCAGTTTAGGATTGGCGCAATTTCACCGATCTTTTGGAACCCATATGGCCTGGATTGAAAAGGCCGACAGGGGCTTGTATCAGGCGAAAGAGTCTGGGCGAAACCGCACGATTATTTCTGAATAAAAAGAAAGCCCGTTATGGGCTTTCTCTAATGTAAATTCACTTCTTTTCGCAGGTTTTTCCTACTGTTTGGCTTCGAGTCTGGCGATATCGTGTCTTATGCTCCACAGGAATAATAAGCTTGGGATCACCATTAGAGCGGTAAGAATAAAAAACGCTGTCCAGTTTCCATCCATCGCATCAACAATCACGCCGCTCGATGAAGCCAAAAAAGTTCTTCCTAGTACGCCAAGAGACGCCATCAAGGCGTATTGAGTAGCTGAAAATGCACGATTACACATTAACGAAATAAAGGCGACCAGCGCCACAGAAGACCAAGCAGCGGTAAAGCCATCGATAAATACGGCAGCAACCAGTAGCTCTTTACTGGGACCTACCTGAGCAATAACCGCAAACATGAGATTACTCAACGCCATTGTTACGCCACTTATCATTAGACCTTTAAATACGCCGTACTTGATGTTGACCAAGCCGCCAATGACCGAAAAGATAATAGTCACCCACCAATTGAGCAATTTTGAGTAAGTACCTATATCTGCGTTGCTAAAGCCAATCTCTCTATAGAAAACGATCGACATTCTGCCAAGGAAAGCTTCACCCATTTTGAAGATAAAGATGAACATAAGCACTGAAAGCGCGAAGCGCACGCCATTGCGCACGAAAAACTCTCTGAAGGGTTCGACGACGGAAACCAATATCCAAACCGAAAGCTTTTGCCAGGCGGTTACCGCGCCATTACCCAGAGCATTTTGGTAAAGATTAGTGGAAAGTTGAATTTCACTGTCTCTATCGACATCGGGTTCTTTAGCCAGCAGTGTAATAACGATGAATACCGACATAATCCCTGCCAGAACCCAGTACACCTCTCCCCAACTCCATGCAGGAGAGTCTGCAAGCCAAAACGGGATGGCGCCTAAGCCACCGTAACCGGTCCACCATCCGGCGGTCGCCATGGCCGATGCCGCCGACATCTTGTCTTTCTCGCCAGATGCAATACTGTCGACTCGAAAGGCGTCAATAGCGATGTCTTGCGTCGCTGAACACAGTGCAATGAATAAACCGGTGGCAGCCATTAGATATAGTTGTTCTTGAACATTAAGCTGCCCCATGAACAAACAAGCCACGACGATGCAAATCTGCATACAAATAATCCAACCTCGACGCAGTCCCAAAAAGGGAAGGCGAATGCGGTCGAGTAAGGGAGACCACAAAAAGGTGATCGAGTATGCGGTAAAAATCAAACCGAATAACCCAATTGCCGAGCGAGATAAGGATTCGTCCTTCAACCAGGCTGACATGGCAGAGCCGATCATGATCCAGGGAAAACCACTGGCAATACCGAATAAAAATATGTTGAGAATGCGCCTGTCTTTGTAGGCGGAAAGATTACTGAAAAAGTCTGACAAAATAGCGCTGCGCTTTATTGTTTTTTGTCTATTGGATCACGAGTATGGCAAGAAAGCAAACAGCAATTTGTAAGCGTCAGTGGCGCAGGGAATTAAGGACGAACACCTACACAATCAAGCGGGAATTCTTTGGCGCCCTCTAAAAAGTCAACACAGACTTGTAGTTCAGAGTGGAGGTAAGGGTCATCAAGTAGTTTTTTGGCATCCCAAAAGTGTAATTGGTGCAGGAGATGCCAGAATACACGCTCTTTTGGACTCGCGGGCTCGTGGCTTGATGTGGGGATTTGCGCCCACTCTTCCATTACGTCCCAAAAGTACAAATCAACTTCCGCATAAGGTATTCTGCCTTCCCAAAAGGCGCGAACGTAATACGCAAGTTGTGGTGCTTTACTCTCTATAAAATGGTCTACTGTCACAAGAACCAAGCTTACTACTCTCTTTAATTCATAGTAAGTATAGTCGCTATTGATAATTTTTTTGTTGTGAAAATGTAATAAGATAACAACCCTTTGAAAAAGCGTTGTATTTTTATTTATTTTGGGTGCTAAAAATCCCCTACCAGCCCATATATGTTAGCCAGCCGTGCACTTCCTTAGCGATATAGTGGAATTGCTGACCTTTTAGCGCGGTACCGATAATTTCTCGTTGTCTGAAGTGTAATTTTAAGGCTTTCTCGGCAGCAATCTTGCGGGTTTTAGCGTTGCTCGTTGTCCATTTATTATCCCATTGATTAAAAATATCCATCACCGGCATCGGTGTGCGTGCCAGAAAATTACCAACTTCATCGTTGAGCTCTTTTTCTGGGAAGTTAGCACTAATGGCAACCATGGCATCAGGCGCTCGTAACGTACCTTCTGCATAGAGTTTAGAAAGAAACGCTGCCGAAGTGCCCTGAGCTACCACAACAATAAAACCCGGATAATTTAGCGCTTCTTGATTTGCCGCGTTCATCAGCAACATAAATTGTTGTTCTTGGGCTTCAAACATTTTTCTGTTGATGCTCGGTGTTGAGAGATAAGACGGCACATCGTCCATATTCGAACTATCGGGTTGCGACTGTTGTGTCTCTTCGCTAGGAGCTGGGGCTAGGTCATCTGTCGAAGACATTGAGCTTTCATCAATTTGCCAATTTAAGGTGGGAGCCGTTAATAGAATGGTCGCCCAGCCATAATCATTCAAGTATTCCGTCATCGGAGCAAGTGAAATGGCACTGGCACCGTTGCGACCTGATTCACTCACTAACACAATTACGCCTTTTCCGAGCGGCAAATTGGTTTCATTGGTAACAATCATCACTTCTTGTTCACCCACCTGCATTGTTCTAAACGCGTCAGGCTGCATCATGCGCTGGGCATCCATTTTAAGTGTTTCCCAATCAGTTAAAATTGCTGAGGATTGACCCTGCACCAAACCGGAAAAGCAAAACAACAACACTGTGGTAGCAAACGAACGGAACATTGTTTCTTGGTATTACAAATCTACGAAGAATATATTGCGGTTATCGTATAATTTGCATTTTCCTTTAGCAATGTTGCGATTGTTTCCAAGCTTTTCCCATTGAGCGGTGTGGCTCATGGTGCCAAAAAAGGACAAATGCTTTCTAAGATATGAGTGTCTTCAGTTGTCGGATGAGTAAACGTTAGCTGGCAGGCATGCAGTTGCAAGCGGTTTGCTAAGGCTAAAGCCTTTTCATGAGCGTAAAGCCGGTCACCTAAGATAGGGTGGCCAAGCGATAACATATGCACTCTTAGCTGATGTGAGCGTCCTGTATGCGGATATAATTCAACTAAACTAGAGTGCTCACCTGAAGCTAACACTTTCCAATGGGTAAGTGCAGCCTTGCCATTTTCGTGATCCCCTTTTTGTTTTGGACGATTTGGCCAGTCGCAAATAAGCGGTAAGTCTACACTGCCCTCGTCAACTTCTGGTTTGCCGTAGACTCTAGCTCGATAAATTTTGCTGGTTTGGCGCAATTCAAACTGTTTAGAAATATGCTTATGGGCGTCTTTGTTGAGCGCAAACAACATCAACCCTGAGGTGGCCATATCTAAGCGGTGCACCACAGTTGCTGTGGGGAATACTCGCTTAATGCGGTTGATCATGCTATCCGCATGCTTCGGGTCTTTCCCTGGGACGGACAAAAGTCCACTGGGTTTGTCTACCGCCACAATATCATCATCCTGATAAATTATTGTTATGTAAGGAGACAGTGGCGGTTGGTAATTCACAATTGCCATTAGGGGTTGTTTACCACCATGCGTATTGCTTCTAGTTGAATACTGGCATTGTCAGCGGCAATTAATAGTTCACTGAGTTGTCCTTGCAAATCTTCAATTTCCTCATTGCGAACGCTCGGATTGAGCAATTGCAATTCTTGTAAACGCGCAATCTCGCTACCAAGTGATTTTGTGATTTGCTCGCGTTTATCGGCAACGATTTTTTCCATCGCCTGTTTAGCCAGTACTTCACTTTTTGCCAGTCCTGCTTTTATACCTTTATCAAGCGCTTTGAGCAGCTGCTTACCCACCTTTTTGGGTACCTTGTCCAACAGAGGAAATATTTTATCGCCCACAGTGCCTTTGGCATCAAGGGTAAATTGAACCGGTGTTTTCGGGAAATAACGATTTAATTGTAAATCTCTAGATCCTTTGGCGGATACTACGTACAAACATTCTAGCCAGAAAAAGCCGGCTGGGATGGCTTTGTCATTATAGAAGCCTAAGCTCGACTTGCCGTGAACATCAGACAAGAGCATGTCAATAGCATTGTGTACCAGTGGGTGATCCCACGTGATGAAGTGCACATGTTCCAAAGTCGTGGCTACGTCCCTTTCATAGGTAATCGTCATGCCTTCGTCCTGCAAGCCCGGAATATGATTGACCATTGACTCGGTTGGCGTAAGAAGATAACAGTCGTCGTCCTTTTCCTGTTGCATCACACCGAGGGTGTCGAATAACTTCGTCATAAAGCGCTCAAGCGTCGGTGAGCAGTCTGCATCCTCAAGTTTTTCGATAAAGGATTCGACTCTGCCGTGTCCTGAAGAGTTAATCTCTAATAATCGGTCTCTACCTTGTTCGAGTTTCTGTGACAGGTCTTCATGTAGAATTTTTGTTTGACTCAGTAGTTGGCTAACAACATCTGAATCTAAGGGATTGAATATCGCTTCTTCTAATAGCTCTTTAACTTCTTCATACACGGTGGAACCGGTTGGGCAGGTTTTTTCAAAGGCGTTAAGTCCTTTGTTATACCAATCCAAAAGTACCTGTTGAGCTGAGTCTTCAAAAACAGGTACGTGGATTTGAATATCGTGACGCTGACCTATGCGATCTAGTCGACCTATGCGTTGTTCAAGTAGGTCAGGGTTTAACGGCAAATCGAACAATATCAAATGATGTGCGAACTGGAAGTTACGTCCTTCACTGCCTATTTCACTGGTAATGAGCACTTGAGCTCCGTCTTCTGACTGTGCAAAGTAGTTCGCGGCTTTATCGCGTTCTACGATTGAAAGACCTTCGTGAAAGACAGTAGCTCTGACGCCCGATTTTACCCGTAGGTTGTCAGCCAAATCCAATGCAGTGATGGCATTGGCACAAATGGTGAGGACTTTTTCACCTTTGAGTTCCTGTAGTTTATTAATAAACCAGGTCACTCTTGGGTCGAGTTCTGTCCAGAATTCGGTACCAGCGTAAAACAGCTCAGGTGTCATTCGCATCTTTAAGTGACTATCGTCATAAATCTCTTGGTAAACTTCTGGCTCAGGCAACAATACCGGGTGCAGCTCACGTTTCGGAAAGCCGCTAATCGATGCGCGTGAATTTCTGAACAAGACTCGGCCAGTGCCATGGCGATCCAGCATTTCACTGATTAAACTTTGACGCTGTTCGGTGTTCTCTGCCACATCTTGAAAACGCTCTCTGACGTCTGGTATTTGCAGCGAGATCAAATCTAGGTCGGCGGCTTTGAGCTCTTCATTGTTCACCAGCGGAGCAATTGCCGCTGCGGTTTCACTGTAATTTTGTTCTTCAACAAGGAAGCGCTGATAATCGTGAAAGCGGTTTGGATCTAACAGTTTTAAACGGGCAAAATGACTCTCGTGGCCAAGTTGATCTGGGGTAGCGGTTAGCAACAAGATACCTTTGGTGATTTCAGCTAGCGCCTCTATCACTTCGTATTCTTGTGAAGGGTTACCTTCAGACCAATGCAAATGGTGCGCTTCATCTACAACCATCAAATCCCACTCACAAGCGAGTGCTTGCTGATAATAACGTGAGTTGTGGGTAAGGAAATTTAAACTGCAAAGAACCAGTTGCTCGGTTTCAAAAGGGTTCACCTCTTCTTCTGACAACGACTCGCAGCGCTCTTCGTCGAAAATGGCAAAGCTCAGGTTAAATTTGCGTAGCATTTCAACTAACCACTGATTCACCAGCGAATCTGGAACCACGATGAGGATCCGCTGTGCTCTTTCCGACAGTAATTGTTGATGCACGATCATGGCAGCTTCTATGGTTTTGCCCAAGCCTACCTCGTCGGCGAGTAAGACGCGGGGCGCGATACGTTGTCCAACTTCTTTCGCAATGTGAATTTGGTGCGGTAAAATCTGCACTCTTGCGCCGAGAAACCCCAGTTCTTCAGAGCTGAAGTGGTTTTGTTGCAAGTCAATCGATTGCTTGCGAATATCAAACCACTTGGGACTGTCGTAGTGGCCGTTGAAGAGGCGCTCTTGGGGCGCGGTAAGCACAAAATCTGCCGCAATAAAGGTTTCTTTTACTTGAACGGTTTCAGCATTATCAATGCGAATGCCAACGTAGTTTAAAATGCCATTTTGCTCACTGCTGCTTTGTACCTTAAATTGCCATCCTTCGGCGTGCTTGGCAGTATCTCCTTCAGCAAATTGAATACGACTGATAGGTGCGTTTTTAATAGCGTAATTACGTGATTCACCTGTGGCGGGAAAAAGCAGTGATATGACTCTTGCATCAACACTGACAACGGTTCCAAGACCGAGCTCCACTTCAGCGTTACTCAACCAACGCTGGCCCAATTGCGGTAAATTCGTTTCTGACATTCTCTAACCCTTTTTTGACGAGGCCGCGGATTCTACATGACTATTCCCAAGCCCTCCAGTAGATAAAAGAGCTGAGACTGGATTTTTGTTAGCACAACTAAAAACGTGCAAATATTGCAAACAAAAATCGCGTCCGATTCGCCGAGGTCGTTAATAAGTAATACTAAGGTTAGTGCAATATTTGGACACCTGTAAACTCGGTTTGTGAACCCACTATGGCGGTTCAATACAAACGAAATAATTCGAAAATTTTTATTTTACAAAAGTAGGTGAATGTCGTTGCAAAGTGTTTTATTGTGGTTGTGTTCAAGCAGTTTTTTGAACGCGTCTCGGTATAAAACCGATGATTGAGGAAATATTAACCAGACCACTTACGGATTACGATAATCTTTGCTGACGGTAAGCCAGAGTAGAATGTAATTCAGAGCTTTGGCGCTATTCAGTAAACACAATCCAGGTGGTTAAAACCCAAGGTTAACTGAAAGCGGAGTGGCGGATGCCTGAAAAAAAAGCCTCTAATTCCAAACTTTATGTGCTAGATACCAACATCTTACTTCACGAACCTCTCGCCTTTTTATCTTTTAAAGAACACGACGTCGTCATCCCGATGACAGTATTAGAAGAACTGGATTACATTAAAGACAGTAAAAAAGACGTGGCACGCGACGCCCGTGTGTCTATTCGTTCCATGGAAGACGTGTTACGCGATGCCACACCCGAGCAAATGGCAGCAGGTGTATCACTCGAAGGACTCACCTCTGGTGAAGCCGCACCAACGGGATGTTTGGCTATTTTTGCTGACCAAAACCTGCCGATAGACGAGCACGTTTTAGCGGGTAAAGAGAACGATAATCGCATTATCAACGCAGCCTTACATTTGCAAAAAGAGCACGAGAAAGACCGCACAGTGGTGTTGGTGACGAAAGACATCAATATGCGATTAAAAGCGAAAGGGGCTGGACTTGCACAAGTTGAAGATTATCGCACCGATCAGTTAATCAGTGATATTAAATATCTGAGTCGAGGCTTTCACCGGTTTGAAGGAGACTTTTGGGAAAAGGTTAAGTCTGTAGAGAGTCGCACTGAAGGCCGGGATACGATCCACACGATCGCTCGAGACGTGTTGCCCGAGGCTTATGTGAACGAATTTTTGCTCGATGAAACTAACCATTTCGCGGGTATCGTAGAATCTATTACCGAAGATTCCATCGATGTTTTAGATATGGGTTATGAACGCTTGATGGGCAAGCACGCTTGGGGGATTTCACCTAAGAATATCGGGCAAGCGATGGCATTACATACCTTGCTTGACCCACATATCGACTTGGTTATTTTAACCGGGCCTGCGGGGAGCGGTAAAACCTTACTTGCCCTTGCGGCAGCGCTTGAAATGGTGGTCGAGAAAAATATGTACGATAAGATTATCGTGACTCGAAGCACTCCAGAAATCGCAGAATCTATCGGTTTCTTACCTGGCACTGAAGAAGAAAAGATGGCGCCTTGGTTGGCGGCTATTACAGACAGTTTAGAAGTGCTGCACAAAAATGATGAAAACGTCAAAGGCTCCATGAGTTATATAATGGAAAAGGCAAATATTCAGTTTAAATCTGTAAACTTTATGCGCGGACGCAGTATCCAAAATTCCATTGTAATTCTGGATGAGTCGCAAAACCTCACCGCATCACAGTTGAAAACCATAATCACACGATGCGGTGAAGGTACAAAACTTATTTGTGGTGGTAATTTGGCGCAGATTGACAGTAATTACTTGTCTCCTGTGACATCAGGACTAACCTATCTAGTAGAGAAGTTTAAATATTTCTCTGGCAGCGCCACTATCAACCTAGATGGTGTGGTGCGAAGTAGGTTGGCGGAATTCGCCGAAGAACATTTGTAATTAAAGGCTAAGTAGTACATGACGTTGCCAACGCACGACGAGTTCAAAAAATCCACCTTACTCATTGTAGATGATGACTTTATCAACAAAGAGATTTTGGCTCATGGATTTAGGGCTGATTACAATATTCTCCTTGCCAGCTCTGGCGAGGAGGCGTTGGCTGTTGCAGAGCGTGAACTCCCTGATACCATTTTATTGGATATCGTCATGCCTGATATGGACGGTTATGAGGTGTGCCGACGTCTCAAAAGCAGCCGTCGCACACAAAAAATTCCGATTATTTTCTCCACCAGTAAATGCACCGATGAAGATGAAGTGTTGGGGCTGACTATGGGGGCGTCTGATTATGTAACTAAGCCCTTCAATATGGCTTTGGTCAAGGCGAGGGTGCGTAATCAGGTATTGTTAAAACAAAAAACTGATTTGTTAGAGCAACTTGCCAGTATTGACGGGTTAACCGAAGTACCCAACCGGCGCTATTTCGACGAGGTCTTTGAGCAGGAATGGCGCCGCGCAGTGCGCAATGAATACCCGGTATCGCTATGCTTGGTGGATATCGATTTTTTCAAACAGTTCAACGACAACTACGGCCATACGGCTGGCGATGACTGTCTTACTTTAGTGGCTCGTACCTTGGCAAACATTAGTCGTCGTGCCGGGGATTTCTTGGCGCGCTACGGCGGCGAGGAGTTTGTATTTGTGTGGCCTAATTGCGATGTAAAACATGCACAGAAATTAGCTGAACAAGCGCGGGTGGCGGTTTCTCGTTTGGGTATTCCGCATGTTCACTCGGATGTATCTGATTTTGTCACCATAAGCTTGGGTGTCGCGTCGATAATTCCTGAGAGTGAAGATGACAGAAAGGACTTGTTGGAAAGCGCTGATGAGCAACTTTATCTGGCCAAACAGTCAGGGCGAAATACCGTTTCCTGCAAATAAGTAACGAGACTAGCGCCAAAAGTGTTAAAAGCCTGCCTCTAGCTCCTGATTTACCTCATTTAAGTTTTGCGGCACTTTTTCTAATACGTACATGCCATTGCCGATATAGCGCTCGGTTTCCTCACCTAAAACACCTACTTTCATGATCGCAGGCCCCGTAGGCTCGAGAAGCAGGGAATCAATCCCGTCTCTGGATATCATGGCCTCTCCTTCAAAATGTGGAAGGTTGGCACCGAGCAAGGCGTGGTTAGGCAAATACACCATCACCATGTGTAGCTGGGGTAATAAGGATCTCAATAGTGCCGCGGTAAGTACGGTTTTGCTGTCACAGTCTCCGATGTTTGCGGTGAGCACGTCGGTCGGTGCCAAATAACCTGCGCCATTCGATGTCATGCGGTCTTGTAGCGCATTGTACGGAATACTTTGTACCCAGCTAAGCAACAAATTTACGTACGCTCGCGAGGTGCTTTCTTCGTCGAGTTGCTCGTATATGGCTTGGGCTGCGGGTAGCAGTGAAGTTACGCTTTCGGCGACAAAACGGGTATGGTCAGGTTTAACCCCTAATTGCCCGTAGGGACTGCGATAACGGTCGTAATAATTCTGTTTTAGGTAATCTACAAACGCATTTTCGCGGGCAACCAGCAAGTCGTTCAAGTATTTATTCTGAAGTTCCGTATTTTCAGCTTTAACCTCGATTTGTAACTCATTTTTAAAGTTTCGAAACTTTATCCTGGCGTCACGCGGATTAATGGTTCTAGCGTGTTTTTGCATTTCGATGTAAACGTAGCGAAAGGCAATTTCAGGGCGATAGATTTTATTTTGTCGATACTGTTTAGCGATTTTGTCTTTTTCTAAATCAAATTCGATGTTCCGTTGAGTACCGAACGAGTCGCGCCATTGATATTGAAGCGTAATGTTTTTATCGTTTTCTTCTTTGTGATAATACGACTGTTTTGTTTGCCCAGAGGCAGAAAGCAAAACCAAAAGTATTGGTAAAATACTAGAAACACGCACCGCTTATTGCTCGCTGATATGACTGTACTTTGAGTATATCGCCAGCAATACAAAAAAATAAAGAAAGCGTCAGTTTTGTTACAAAATTAGCAGGAATGAGCTGCAAAAAGGCGACATCTGCCTGACATCGCCTAGAGAAATGTGAAATCAGTGTTTGAATGCTAAGGTCGACTTAACTGCCGCCGACCAACCGCCGAGGAGTTTATTGCGCAGTGTTTCTTGCATATTTGGGTTGAACTTAATTTCAATGGTACGTTGCTCTTCTAATGCGTCGAGTGAGTCATAAATACCGGCCTTCAAACCCGCAAGATAAGCAGCACCTAATGCGGTAGTTTCCATTATTGCCGGGCGGGCGACCTCCACATCCAGAACATCACTTAAGAACTGACACACCCAATTGTTGGCCACCATACCGCCATCTACATTGATATTGTTAGCACTAACACCATCTTGCGCCATCGCTTGCAGCAGGTCATGAGTTTGAAAACATACCGATTCCAGAGCGGCTCTGGCAAAGTGTGCCACTTCGGTTCCGCGGGTCATGCCGTAAATTGCCGCACGTGCATTGGGATCCCAATGGGGGGCACCTAAACCTGCAAATGCTGGCACCAAATAGACGCCGTGGTCATAGTCTAACTTCTTCGCCAGTGCTTCGGTTTCTTTTGCAGAATCAATTACGTTAATCCCATCTCTTAGCCACTGAACGGCAGCACCTGCGATGAATATTGAACCCTCTAGAGCGTAATTAACTTTGCCATTAATTTGATAGGCGATTGTGGAGAGTAAATTGTTTTGTGAGGTCAATACCTCTTCGCCGGTGTTTAACAGTACAAAACAACCGGTGCCATAAGTACTTTTAATTGACCCCTTTGAAAAACAGCATTGACCAACGGTTGCGGCTTGTTGGTCCCCTGCAACACCCTGAATAGGAAGTTCTTGTCCGAGCACACTAGCTGATGCTAAGCCGAAATCGTCAGAACACTCTTTAACCTCCGGTAAGATAGCGGCAGGTACATTGAACAGGTCTAGTAATTTATCGTCCCAACAAAGCGTGTGTATGTTGTATAAGTTAGTACGACTGGCATTAGTGACATCTGTTGCATGAACCATCCCACCAGTTAGTCTAGAGATTAGAAAACTATCGACAGTGCCAAAAGCAAGTTCACCTGCAGCTGCTTTATCACGAGCACCTGCTACGTTATCTAAAATCCAACTTACTTTTGTTGCGGAGAAATAGGGGTCAAGTAGTAGGCCTGAACTATTGCGAACCAGTTCCACATTAGCATCGGTGCGAAGGGCGTCGCACTGACTGGCGGTACGCCTGTCTTGCCAAACAATAGCGTTATAAATGGCTTTACCGGTTTGTTTGTCCCAAACAATCGTTGTTTCACGCTGGTTGGTAATACCAATGGTCACGACATGTGCCTGTTTCGTTTTAGCGGTGGCAAGAGCTTGTTGGCAGACATCTAATGTAGATGTCCAAATTTCCTCTGGGTCGTGTTCTACCCAGCCGTCATTCGGATAATATTGAGTAAATTCTTTTTGTGCACTACACAAGATTTCGCCCGTGGCGCTAAAAATGATTGCACGGCTGGAAGTCGTTCCCTGATCGATTGCCAGTATACAATTGTCATACATCATCAATTTACCCTTTTCACTCTTATGTCTGATAGAAGACTTAGGTTACTTTATTTTCACACCCCGCTCAATTGAGAATTATGCTCGTTTGATGGGACTGTGATCGCTTTCATTCTATTGAAGCACATCCTGCCAAAATAACTCCCCATCAGTGCAAAAAATAACCAAAAATAAATATCTAATGAATTCAGTCACTTCGAGAATTCGTCTGAATTTTCATCATTGCAATCCCAGTTTTATACGTTTTTTGACTTGACAGGGGCATGGAGTGGTTTCTAAACTGTATTTTGTGGGTAAAAGTGGCATAAAGTGGATTTTTGAGTATCCGCCTTGTCGAAGAAAAACAATAACAACGGGCTAGGGGAATGTTCCGCGGCGCTAACGCAATCAGTCTTGACACAAAAGGTCGAGTTACGATCCCTACCAGGTATCGTCAGACCCTTGTGGATGATTGTCAGGGACAATTGGTTTGTACAATAGATACTCAACAACCTTGCTTGCTGCTTTACCCACTTTCCGAATGGGAAGAGATCGAACTTAAATTAAGCCGACTATCTAGCATGAACCCTCATGAAAGACGTCTACAAAGACTTCTTTTGGGTTATGCGATGGAAGGTGAAATAGATAAAAGTGGTCGGTTTCTTCTGTCTCAACCTTTGCGCACTCATGCGCAGCTCAATAAGGACATCATGCTTGTTGGGCAATTCAATAAATTCGAAATCTGGAGCACTGAGGCGTGGCAAGCTCAGGTACAAACTGATATTGCGACCGAGCAAGCGAAGGAATTCGAACTTACCGAACGACTGCAGGACTTTTCTTTGTGACGGCCAACACTTTTACTCACACATCAGTGTTGCTGCATGAATCTATTGATGCACTGGCTATTCGCGAAGACGGTATCTATATCGATGCAACTTTTGGCAGAGGGGGGCATTCGGGACAGATATTGGAAAAACTAGGTGATCAAGGTCGCTTGATTGCTTTTGATCGTGACACTGCGGCGATCACTGAAGCTGAAAAATTTGCCAATGACCCGCGCTTTAGCATTATTCACCGACCTTTTTCTGAAATGGCGCCCGCTATTGAAGAGCTTGGTCTTACCGGCAAAATCGACGGGGTGTTAATGGACTTAGGGGTCTCTTCTCCTCAGTTAGACGATGCTGAACGTGGCTTTAGTTTTATGCGCAATGGTCCACTGGACATGCGTATGGACAAAACCCGCGGTATAACTGCTGAGCAATGGTTGGCGACCGCGGAATTAGAGGAAATTACGCAGGTCATAAAGGAGTTTGGCGAAGAGAAGTTTGGTAAGCGAATCGCTACTGCCATCGTCAATTCACGAGACAGCCAACCGCTGACAACGACACTGCAACTCGCAGAATTAATCGACCAAGCCGTTCCGGTCAAAGATAAATTTAAGCACCCAGCGACGCGTTCTTTTCAAGCGATTCGTATTCACATTAACGACGAACTGGGTGAAATTGCGACTGGTTTAGATGCGGCCGTTAGCGTACTAGCACAAGAAGGCCGGCTAGCGGTTATCAGTTTTCACTCGTTAGAAGATCGCTGCGTTAAGCGCTTCATGCGTGAACTCAGTCGAGGCAAACAGGTACCCGCGGGACTCCCCATATTAGAAGCAGAAATTAACGCAACTAAGGTATTAAAACTAATTGGCAAAGCGATTAAACCTTCTGCGAGCGAGATCGAGCAAAATACGAGGGCACGAAGTTCGGTGCTCAGGGTGGCACAGCGCCTATGATATCGCTCAAACAAAACTTTGAACTGGTCACCATTATTTTAACTGATTTGACTCGGCATTTGTTCCGGGTTTTGTTGTTTATAGCGGTACTGGGTAGTGCCGTGGCGGTAATCCTGAGTACGCACCACAATCGTCAAATGATTATTGAAATGGAAAATACGATGCAAGAGCGTGACGCCCTCGATGTGGAATGGCGAAATTTGGTTCTAGAACAAGGTGCGTTATCTGAGCACAACCGCATTGAATCTATAGTGAAGAAGCAATTGGGCATGTATAGACCATCACCCGAAGAAGAAGTTGTAGTGAGGGTGAAATAACAATGGCAAACCGCAAACAAGCCAAAGGCAAGGTAAAACCAAGCATCGTACATTGGCGCTTTCTTACTGTGCTTGTGGTGATCTCATTGGTCTTCACAGGACTAGCAGTGCGCGCTGCATATATACAGGTTGTTTCCCCAGACATGCTCATTGAGCAAGGCGATAACCGTACTATTCGCACCAAAAAACGTCAGGTGCACAGAGGCATCATTTACGATCGAAATGGAGAAGAGCTGGCAGTAAGTGTGCCGGTTCGCGCTATTTGGGCAGACCCCAAAACTATTCATCAACGCAATGGACTTGCCAGTAAAAAACGTTGGGAGGCATTGGCAGATGTGCTGGGTCGTGATGTCGACGATTTAATACAGCGGGTCAACAATCCCAAACGACGTTTCGTTTATCTGCAACGTCAGGTATCCGAAGCGATGGCGGATTACGTCGCACAATTGAAAATTCCAGGCGTTTATTTGCGTAACGAGTCGCGACGTTATTATCCAACAGGCGAGGTTTCAGCACATTTAATTGGCTTTACAGACGTAGATGACAAAGGTCTTGAAGGCATTGAGCGTATTTATGACAAACGGCTAAGCGGAACACCCGATAGCCGCAAAGTTAGACAGGATATCAAAGGACGACCAGTAGAATTATTGTCGGCTTCCGAAGGTAAGAAGCCAAAAGACATCCATCTTACTATTGACCAGAGAATTCAAGCGCTGACTTACAAAGAGCTGAAAAAAGCAGTGACTTTGTTGAAAGCAACCTCTGGTTCCGCCGTTGTTGCAAACGTTCACACTGGAGAATTGTTAGCTCTGGTCAATAGTCCTTCTTTTAACCCTAATAATCGTCGTGGTGTTGCACCACATCGAATTAGAAATCGAGCCGTCACCGACACTTTTGAACCGGGATCTACAGTCAAACCATTGGCCGTATTAAGTGCTTTGGAATTTGGTTCGGCCGAAGCTTCAACCGTTATTAAAACCGCTCCAGGATATATGCGCATCGGTGGTCGTTATGTACGCGACTCTAAGAATTACGGTGATTTAGACTTAACTGGCATTATTCAAAAATCCAGTAACATGGGAACTTCTAAATTAGCTTTGTCAGTGCCCAAGCGTCAGTTCATAGATATGTACTATGAACTGGGTTTGATTGGTGACACTGGCAGTAACCTAATCGGTGAAAGTGGTGGAATTTTCCATGAGCGTAATCGCTGGTCCGACTTTGAATTAGCAACCTTGTCTTTTGGGTATGGGATCTCGGTAACGACATTACAGCTAGCGCGCATGTATACGACACTGGGTAATGGCGGAATCAGAAAGCCGCTAACCATCATTAAGTCTGATAACCCTATCGTTGAGGGCGAACGCGCATTGACGGCAAGTACCGCAAATGCGGTGGTCGAAATGATGGAAACCGTAGTAATGGATGGCGGTACCGGCACCAAAGCTCAGGTTCCTGGTTATCGTGTGGCGGGTAAAACAGGCACAAGCCGCAAAGCGGTTGCGGGTGGCTATGGTGAAGAGTACGTAAATATTTTCGCGGGACTTGCCCCGGTCTCTGACCCGCAATTGGCGGTTGTGGTACTCATTAACGAACCAAGTGGTGACTTATATTATGCTGGGGATACAGCAGCTCCTGTATTCTCAAAAGTCATGGCGGGCACTTTACAGATGCTGAATATCCCACCAGACAACAAAAACGTATCCTCTCTTGTTGCGAACAGGGAGGGACATTAGTGACTGTTGAGCCTATGGTGATGGATCTCAAAACGCTTTTGGCGCCATTTTCAATTGATGCGCCAGAGATTGGTTTGACTGATTTGGTATTAGACAGTAGAGAAGTTGCCATCCACAAAGGTTTCCTCGCCATAAAAGGACATCAACAGGACGGTCGTGAGTTTATCCCTCAAGCAGTCAGTCTTGGTGCAAAGGTGATTCTAAGCGAAACGGATGATGAATCTGCTCATGGGCAGATGTCTATGCGTGAGCATTCGCTGATTGTCGAGTTTTTCCAACTCGCTAGAAACGTCGCTGAGTTGGCGCAACAGTTCTTTTCAGATCCCACAGAGCAACTTTCAACCATTGCAGTTACAGGTACCAATGGTAAAACGTCAACTACTCATTTTTGCTGTCAGTTGGCGCAGTCACTTGGGCAAAAGTCAGTGTTTGTGGGAACTTTAGGCCAGGGTAGCTTGAACGATTTGCGCGAGACCATTAATACCACACCCGATGCGATTTCTATGCAAAGAATTGCTTATCAATCTCTGCAAGAACAAGCACAAATAATGGCGTTTGAGGCTTCCTCTCATGCACTTGTTCAAGATCGTACGGCGTACATTAATACCAATGTTGCCATTTTCACCAATTTAACCCGTGACCATCTGGACTACCATGGGACAATGGAGGCGTACGCTGCGGCAAAACGTCGCTTGCTAAAACAGCCTGCATTAAAAACCGTGGTATTGAATGCTGACGATCCTGAGAGTATTAACTGGCTCGCTAATAAACCAGAATCCGTTGTCGCTGTATTAATTGGCATTGATACAGATGTAGCAGACACAGAAAAGTTTTGTATTGCTCGTAACGTCGAACTTAATAATTCAGGGCTGAGGTTCGCGTTACATACATCATGGGGAAATACTCAGGTTCAAGTGCCGCTCTTTGGCAAGTTCAATGTATATAACTTAATTTCAGCTGCTTCGGCAATGTTGGCCTTGGGGCATGGTATAGAGGCAGTAACTGATGCACTGGCTTTGATACAGCCTGTATGTGGCAGAGCAGAGCGATATCATCACAACGACTATGCAGACACTATTGTGGATTATGCCCACACACCAGATGCATTAGAAAACATCCTTTGTTCATTACGAGGTCATGTAAGTGGCCGTATTATATGCGTGTTTGGGTGCGGCGGAGAACGCGACCAGGGTAAACGTCCGATGATGGGGCGCATTGCCGAACAATATGCCGATGCCATTATTGTGACCAATGACAATGTCCGTAGCGAGGACGCGCAAGCGATAGCCAATGATATCTTGTCGGGGATCCATGACACTTCAAAGGTTCATGTCGAGCTGGATAGGCAAGAAGCTATCAAAATGGCCGTGTCTCAATCATCAAAAGAAGATTTAATTCTCGTGGCCGGTAAAGGTCATGAGGACTACCAGATTATTGGTACAACAAAAATAAAATATGACGAACGTCAATTCATCAACAAGCTGTATTCTGAGGTGTTGCAATGATCAAAGTAGATTTGTCTTGGGTAGCAGAGAAAGTTAAAGGCACGCTTAAGTGTGCTGAAGACGCGGTTTCTGCCGCGGAAAAACTAGGAATAGAACAGGTATCGACTGATACCCGCACCATTCAGCCAGGATGTTTGTTTGTTGCATTGTCAGGCGCTAATTTTAATGCGCATGAGTTTATTGGCCAAGCGGCTGAAAAAGGGGCGGTAGCGGCTATTGTCAGTGAAGACATTGATGCACCGATTCCGTTGATCAAAGTTGCTGATACCAAGTTGGCCTTAGGTGATTTAGCCGCTGCTGTAAAAGCCAGTGTTGCCCCTAAAACGGTGGGCATCACAGGGAGTTGTGGTAAAACAACCGTAAAAGAAATGGTTGCTAGTATTTTGGCTAATCGCGGTAAGGTGTTGGCAACCAAAGGCAATTTCAATAATGAAATTGGCGTGCCGCTGACATTACTCGACCTTGAGCCGGACCACGAATTTGCGGTTGTCGAGATGGGGGCTAATCACCTTGGCGAGATTGCTTACACTTGCTCTTTGGCAAAACCAGATGTGGCGACCATTGTGAATGCGGACGCGGCACACCTAGAAGGGTTTGGGTCTCTTTTTGGTGTGGCTCGTGCTAAGAGTGAAATCTTCTCAGGTGTTCATGAGTTTGGTGCAGCAATACTTAATCAAGACAGTCAATTCTATGAGTATTGGCAGGGTAAGACTCGTCATTTGAACTGCGAAACGTTCTCTAAAGACCCACAAGCGAATTACTACCCAAGCGATGTTAACCTCAACTTTGATGGCTGTCCTGAGTTTACACTTAATACGCCCATTGGTAGCACGTTTGTCAGTTTGCCTGTTCCCGGATTTCACAATGTGACTAACGCCGTATTGGCAGCTGGGCTTGCCATCAATGTTGGCGCAGACTTGCAGTCAATCAAGATGGGATTAGAAAATATGCCCCAAGTGAAAGGGCGTTTAAACATTAAATCCATCACCAATCAGGTGCGTCTTTTAGACGATACCTACAACGCCAATATAGCTTCGGTCAATGCTGCTATTGATGTGCTTAAAAGCTTCCCTGGACGCAGAGTGGTTATCCTTGGCGATATGGGAGAGCTTGGCGAGAAAGCGCGCTATTACCACGAGCAAGTAGGTGAGTATGCACGCAAATCTGGTATTGATTATTTTATTTCTTTAGGTGTGCTTAGCCAACATGCAAGTGATGTGTTTGAAGCCAAAGGCAAACACTTTTCGGATATAGAGAGTTTGGTGTCTTACACAGAATCTTTGTTGGGCAACGAGCAATGCGACATCAGTATCTTGGTTAAAGGCAGCCGAGGCGCCCGCATGGAAAACGTGGTCTCCGCGTTGGAGGGATCAGCCTTGGGAAAGCTTGAACGAATGCGGGAGCGCATCGCATGTTAATTTGGCTAGCCGAATGGCTACAGCAGTTCGATACGGGATTTAACGTTTTCTCATATCTGACTATGCGCGCTATTCTAAGCACGCTTACGGCTCTTATCATTGCGATTACCATGGGGCCTAAGTTAATTCGTTACTTGCAGCGAATGCAAATAGGGCAAACCGTTCGTACCGACGGGCCGCAATCTCACTTGAGTAAATCCGGCACGCCAACCATGGGTGGGCTGTTGATTATAGGGGCTATTACAGTGAGTGTTTTACTGTGGGCTGACCTTACCAATAAATACGTATGGGTGACGCTGGCAGTCGTTTTGAGTTATGGCCTTATTGGCTTTGTGGATGATTACCGCAAAGTTATTCGCAAAGATCCCAAAGGTCTTATCGCGAAATGGAAATATTTTTGGTTATCGGCAGTTGCCATTGTCGTGGCATTTTATCTTTATGCGACCAGTCAAAGCCCCGCTGAAACAGCTTTAATTGTGCCCTTCTTCAAAGAAGTCATGCCGCAACTTGGTTTGTTTTATTTAGTGGTTGCTTATTTTGCACTGGTAGGCACCAGTAATGCCGTGAATCTAACTGATGGATTAGATGGGTTGGCAATTGTACCTACTATCTTAGTCGCAGGTGCGTTCGCTATTTTCGCCTACGTTACTGGCAATATTAATTTTTCAGAGTATTTGAATATTCCTTACATCCCCTTAACCAGCGAACTGGTTGTGGTGTGTACGGCGATTGTCGGCGCAGGTCTTGGATTCCTGTGGTTCAACACCTATCCAGCGCAAGTCTTCATGGGTGATGTGGGATCATTGGCCTTGGGTGGCGCCCTAGGCATTTTGGCGGTATTGGTAAGACAAGAACTTGTTTTGATTATCATGGGTGGTGTTTTCGTCATGGAAACACTGTCCGTTATTTTGCAAGTAGGCTCGTTTAAATTGCGCGGTCAGCGTATTTTTCGCATGGCGCCCATTCACCATCACTATGAATTAAAGGGCTGGCCAGAGCCACGCGTTATTGTGCGCTTTTGGATTATCTCGTTGATTCTAGTGTTAGTCGGCTTAGCCACGTTGAAGTTGAGATAAAATGCAGACTCCTGATTTGAAGGCAAAAAAAGTTGCAGTAGTTGGTCTGGGAATGACCGGCCGCTCTTGTGTGGCTTTTTTGCACAAACAGGAGGCCTTGATAACTGGGTTTGATACGCGAACTCACTTAGCACTTGAATTACCGGTAGACATTAAACTTGGTGATATTACTCGGACTGCCTTTTTAGATTTTGACCTAGTGCTTGTTAGTCCAGGCTTCAATCTACTACACAATGCTATCACTGCAGCCAAAGAGGCCGGAGTTGAAGTGATCGGTGATGTTGAATTATTTGCTCGTTTTAACAATAAACCAGTATTGGCGGTAACAGGCTCTAACGGCAAGTCTACGGTAGTGACCTTGTTAGCGCATATCTTAAATACCAATGGTGTAAATGCAGTATTAGGTGGCAACATTGGCGTGCCAATTTTGTCAATTTTAGATGCTGATTGTGAAGCCGTAGTACTCGAACTTTCCAGTTTTCAATTGGAATCAACATACTCTTTAAATACCTTGGCGGCTTGCGTATTAAACCTATCGCAAGACCACTTAGATAGACATTTGACCTTGGAAGCTTATCGCGACGCGAAACTGCGTATCTATGACAACGCACAAAAATGTATCGCCAATGCGCAACAACAAGATACTTGGCCAAAAGTCGGAACAGCGGATGCGTTTATTTCATTAAACGCAACACAGTCAGGTTTTGGCATTGCTCAAGAGCCTTTAGCCATAACGGAAGATGGCGAAGTCTATATGTTAGCTTCTGACATCAATCTCGTGGGTGCGCATAATTTAGCGAATGTGCAAGCAGCTGTCTTATTGGCAAGAGAGCTGGGTCTCAACGATGATGCTATCCGAGCGGCGATTAGGAGCTTCGATGGGTTACCGCACCGTTGTCAAACGGTGTTGAATAGAGACAACGTACGTTGGATAAACGACTCTAAAGCTACGAATATCGGGGCAACTATTGCGGCAATTAAAGGTATTAAACCTTCAACCGTTGGTAAGTTGGTTTTAGTTGCTGGTGGTGATAGTAAAGGCGCTGATTTAAATGAGTTAGCGGATGTGTTTGACAGCTCAGTCGACCATCTTATTGCAATGGGCAAAGATGCAGCGAAATTAGCTGAGCAGAAACCCAACGCAAACATAGTGGATAGTATGAATGAAGCCGTGCTACTTGCCGCTTCACTTACACAAAATGGGGATACCGTTTTGTTATCGCCAGCATGTGCCAGTCTCGATATGTTTTCCTCATTTGAAGACAGAGGCGATCAATTTACTCAAGCGGCGAGGGCATTATCATGAATATGGCTCGCTCTAGTTTTCTACCCGAATTATTTTCATTAAAACACGATGCAAGCAGCGCGCAGCGGCCTTATGATTTGGGTTTGTTGATAACCGTGTTTGCTTTGATGACGGTGGGGTTAGTCATGGTTACGTCGGCGTCCATGCCTGTGGCTGCCCGATTGTTCGATAATCCGTTTCACTTCTCTATTCGCCACTGTATCTACATTATCTTATCTGGCATGGCGGCAATGTTTACATTGATGATTCCTATGTCTTGGTGGCAGCGCACTAATGCTTATTTACTGTTGATTGCTATCGGATTGTTAGTAGCGGTGCTGCTAGTTGGGCGCACGGTTAACGGCAGCACACGCTGGCTTGCGATAGGGCCAATCACGGTGCAAGCAGCGGAGCCTGCGAAACTGTTTTTCTTTTGTTACCTCTCCGGTTATTTGGTGAGACGTTTCGAACAAGTCACAGAAAGCTTAAAAGGCTTTATTAAACCACTGATAGTGTTCTTTGTTTTAGCAATATTACTGTTGTTACAACCCGATCTTGGAACCGTTATAGTCATGTTCGCCACCACGGTTGGACTTTTGTTTCTCGCAGGTGCGCGTTTATGGCAATTCTTCGGGCTCGCATTTGCCGGTATTGCCGCGGTTGTTGCATTAATCGTATTCGAAGAATACCGAATGAAACGTGTTACAGCCTTTTTAGACCCATGGGCAGATCCATTTGGCACAGGTTACCAGCTCACTCAATCACTAATGGCCTATGGACGCGGTGGCTGGTTTGGACAAGGTCTGGGCAATTCCTTACAAAAATTAGAGTATCTGCCAGAAGCTCACACCGACTTTATTATGTCGATTATTGCCGAAGAATTAGGTTTGTTTGGCGTCACTTGTGTGTTGGCTCTGTTATTAATTATTGTTGTTAAAGCCCTTCGCCTGGGTAACAAATGCTTGCAAGAAACCAAACCCTATGAGGCCTTCATGGCCTATTCAATTGGTATTTGGATAAGCTTTCAAACTGCTGTCAACGTGGGCGCAAGTGCCGGTGTATTGCCAACAAAAGGTTTAACACTGCCTCTGGTCAGTGCCGGTGGTTCGAGTCTGATCATCATGAGTGTCGCTATTGCCATTCTTCTGAGGATTGATTTTGAACTGAGATTAGCCGATACCCAAGTTTTGGCGTCAAAACGCAAAAAACGCAAACCTGCTAAGGTCAAAAAGGTGGTTGCTGATGAGCAGTAAAACTCTCCTTGTTATGGCTGGTGGCACTGGAGGCCATGTTTTTCCTGGTTTAGCGGTAGCGCAGACGCTCGAGCAACAAGGTTGGACAATTCACTGGTTGGGAACAGCGCAGCGTATGGAAGCTGATATTGTGCCAAAGCACGGTTATCCCATACATTTTGTAGATGTTTCCGGAGTGCGTGGCAATGGCTTGAAACGTTTATTATTTGCACCTCTTATGGTGATAAGAGCAATAGTACAAGCACTTAAAATAATCAAGAATGTTAAACCTAATGTGGTGTTAGGAATGGGCGGTTATGCCAGTGGCCCTGGTGGAGTAGCTGCATGGCTTTGTGGCAAGCCGTTGATTTTACACGAGCAAAATGCCGTTGCGGGAACCACCAACAGGTTACTCGCGCCACTTGCACGCAAAATATTAACAGGCTTTGCCATACATGATTGGCATAAAGCCAAAGGTAAAATTACTCACGTGGGCAACCCAGTACGGACTGACTTTGCCAATATTGAGCCGTTGTCAATCGAGAATCGCCCAATCCGCATTTTAGTGACTGGTGGGAGCCTTGGAGCACAGGCACTTAATCAACAGATGCCAAAGACATTTTCTCAACTGAAAAACTTTGATTTTGAGGTGAGGCATCAAACTGGTCGTGGTAAAATCGACGCAGTTAAATCGGGTTATCAATCTCATTGCGAAGATAGCTTTACCTGGCAAGCTGAAGAGTTTGTCGATGATATGGTAGCTGCCTATGCCTGGGCCGACGTTATTGTTTGTCGTGCAGGCGCGCTTACCGTCGCTGAAGTTGCATTGGCTGGACGTTGCGCCATCTTCGTACCTTTACCTCATGCAATTGATGACCACCAAACCAAAAACGCAGACAGCCTCGCACAGCATGAGGCAGCGCTGTGTATTAAGCAGAGTGAATTAGATGAAGGTGCCATGACTGCGCGTCTTAAAGAACTTATGGAACAGCCTGAAAAGATTTTAAATATTGCTCAATCGGCAAGAAAACTTGCGCATAAAAAAGCGACGCAGTTAGTGGCAGATGTCTGTTTAAACGAAGCAACTCCAATTCGTGAGGGCGCTCGTTAATATGTTTTCCATTCCCGAAATGCGCAGAATCAAACGTATTCATTTCATTGGAATAGGCGGTGTGGGTATGGCTGGCATTGCTGAAGTGTTGTTGACTGAAGGTTATCAGGTAACAGGGTCAGACTTGCAGCAAAACACATTGACTAATCGCTTGACTGATTTAGGTGCGGTTATCAATCTGGGACACGCTGCTGAAAATGTGCAAGATGCCGACGTCGTTGTGGTATCTAGTGCCATTGACTACGGCAATCCAGAAATTCAACAAGCACAAGCAATTAGAATACCTATCATTCGTCGCGCAGAAATGTTGGCGGAGTTGATGCGTTTTCGTCACGGCATCGCAATTTCAGGCACACATGGCAAAACGACCACAACGAGTTTGATTGCGTCTGTATTTGCTGAAGCTAAGATGGATCCGACGTTCGTTATCGGAGGTCGCTTGAATAGTGCCGACAGTAACGCGAAGTTGGGCTCCAGTAGATATTTAATTGCAGAAGCAGATGAAAGTGATGCGTCATTTTTACATCTGCAACCTATGTTATCGGTAGTAACAAATATCGAACCGGATCACATGGAAAACTACGGTGGTGATTTTGCCAAAATGCTGGACACCTATGTAGAGTTTCTGCACAACCTACCGTTTTACGGGCTCGCAGTGCTGTGTCTTGATGATGACAATATCAAAAGCTTGCTACCTCGAATTGGCCGTAAATATGTAACCTATGGTTTGAATGATGGTGCTGATGTGCAGGCAACTGACATTCAGCTCGGGCTCAATCAAAGCCATTTCACTGTGCATACCAAATCGGCACCGCCATTTCAAATTCGGTTAAACATTCCTGGTTTGCACAATGTCAAAAATGCATTAGCTGCCATATCCGTCGGTATCGAAGAGGGCATTCCTACAGAAGCTATTGCTGATGCATTGAATAAGTTTGCAGGTATAGGGCGACGTTTCGAGATTTTAGGCCAATACACCTCAGAATTAGGCGAACAGATTTTGGTAGATGACTATGGCCATCACCCTACAGAGGTCGATGCGACTGTAGATGTGGTGCGCAATAACTGGCCCGATAAACGGTTAGTGATGCTGTATCAACCGCACCGCTTTACGCGTACTCGCGACCTGTATGAAGAATTTGTACAAGTATTGTCCAAAGTAGACGTGCTTATTTTACTTGAAGTGTATTCTGCTGGCGAAGAAGCCATTGATGGAGCCGACAGTAAATCGCTTTGTCGCTCCATTCGCCAGCGAGGCAATATTGACCCTATTTACGTTAAGAGTATTGAAGAGGTTCCTGCCCTGTTACCCAACATTCTAAAAGACGGTGATGTTGTCCTGACGCAAGGCGCGGGCAACGTAGGTAAGCTAGCCAAGGTTCTGCAAGGAACTCAATTGATACCCAAGGAGTTACACGCGTTGAATGAGGGAGCACAGTAGTGGCAGTGAATGTTTCAAAAGTTGCCGTACTTTACGGTGGGGATTCCGCTGAAAGAGAAGTTTCCTTAAATTCTGGTAAAGCGGTAATCGCCGCACTTGATGGGCAAGTTAACGAAGTGATTGCCTTTGATACGAAGCAAAGAGCACTGAGTGAGCTGGAGCAACTCGACGTTGATGCTGTAGTTATTATGTTACACGGTCGAGGTGGTGAAGATGGTTCACTACAAGGCGCACTCGAATTTATGGGGATACCCTACACCGGTAGTGGTGTTTTGGGTTCGGCGTTAGCGATGGATAAAATTCGTAGCAAGCAGATATTTACTAGTCTGGGCTTGCCCACTGCGAAATTTATCAGTGTCTCCCGTGACGAATTAAATGAAGTGGAAAGTGATTGGGTTGTTGCCAAGTTCAACGGCGGACTCATGGTCAAGCCATCCCTTGAAGGGTCTAGCATCGGCATGACTAAAGTGGATGCACCAGAACAGCTCCTAAGTGCACTAAAAGAAGCGTTTGAATTTGATTCGAAGGTGTTGCTTGAACAATACATCGAAGGCAATGAATACACGGTAGCGATATTAGGTGACGAGGTTTTACCTTCCATACGCATGAGGACACCGCGAAGCTTTTATGACTACAACGCAAAGTACAAAGCAGATTCAACCGAGTACTTTTGCCCAAGCGGCTTAAGTACTGAGAAAGAAGCTGAACTTGCAGGACTTGCCAAACAAGCCTTTGATGCGGTCGGCGCATCCGGTTGGGGGCGTGTTGACTTTATGCAAGACAGCGAAGGCAAATTTTATATCTTAGAAGTAAATACCGTACCGGGCATGACTAAAAAAAGCTTGGTACCGATGGCGGCAAAGGCTAGTGGCCTGAGCTTTGCAGAACTTGTAATGGCGATTGTTAACACCAGTGATTGCGATAGAGTATAGCGTGGAACCAGAATTGAAAGAAAAACTGGCAAACCCGAGGTTTTGGGGAGGCCTGTTGTTTCTTTTAATTGTTTTGTTGTCGCTTTGGTATGCAGCAAGTTTGGTCAATCAGTGGTTGCAGGATAAGCAAAAAGTGCCCCTGCAAAATGTTATTGTCAGCGGGCAGCTGACACACGTCGATTTAATGGACGTCGAAGAGGTGATTCGTCTGGGTCAGCCTTTTAGTTTTTTCTATTTAGACGTTGATAAAGCACACAAAGATGTTGAGTCATTGCCATGGGTATATCAGGCATCAATAAGAAAAGAGTGGCCCGATACGCTGAAAGTTTACATAATTGAACAGCAAGCGGAGGCGAGTTGGAATGGTGACATGTTGATCAACCAATTTGGCGAAACATTTGCGCCGGAGCCTCCGTTTGATAGTAGTTTACCCATGCTATTCGGCCCCGGTGGTGGTGAACTCGCTGCGCTGCAAGGTTTTAAAGCTATGCAAGGCTTGTTGCAAAACTCTAATTTGGAAATCGCTGAGTTATTTCTCAGTGAGCGCTATGCGTGGAATATTAAATTAGACAACGGCATTAGCTTGAGTTTGGGTAGAACAGAATTTATCGACAGGCTACAACGTTTTATCGATGTGTATCCCTTGTTGAAGAAAAACGAAAAAACAGTGGCATATGTAGATTTGCGTTACGACACCGGATTAGCGGTGGGGTGGCTCGAAGATGCGTTGTCAAAGCAATAATTTAGTTGTAAGAGGCAGTTTCGATAGTGTCTAAAGTAGCAGACCGTAATCTAGTAGTAGGATTAGATATAGGTACCAGCCATGTAAAGGCGGTGGTCGGCGAAATACTCGAAGATCAAACAATAAGTGTGGTTGGAGTAGGGAGTCATGCATCAAGAGGAATGGACAAAGGCGGAGTAAATGATTTAGACCTTGTCGTACAATCCGTGAAACGCGCCGTTAACGAATTAGAATTGATGGCAGATTGTCGCGTTTCTTCTGTGTTTATGTCGATTTCAGGTCGTCATGTACAGTGTCAAAACGAAAATGGCATGGTACCCATTAACAATCAAGAAGTGACGCAAGAAGATGTGGATAATGTCATACATGCTGCGCGTTCAGTTCCCATTGCGGCCGAGCGTAAATTACTGCACGTTTTGCCTCAAGAATTTACCATTGATGTACAAGAAGGGATCAAAAATCCGGTAGGTATGTCGGGTGTTCGGATGGAAGCTGAAGTACATATTGTCACTTGTGCTGATGATATGGCAAAAAATCTTGTAAAATGCATAGAAAGGTGTGAACTTAACACTGATCAGATGATATTCTCTGCATTAGCCTCGAGTTATGCCGTTTTAACTGAAGATGAGAAAGAATTAGGGGTCTGTGTGGTGGATATCGGTGGTGGCACCATTGATATCGTTATCTACACAGATGGTGCAATTCGTCACACTGGTGTGATACCAGTTGCGGGCAACCAGATTACCAGCGATATTGCTAAGATCTTCAGAACGCCACTTGCATATGCCGAAGAAATAAAAATAAATTATGCATGTGCGCTGAAAGAAATGGTAAGTCTAGAGGAAACGATAGAAGTGCCGAGTGTGGGAGGCAGAGCCGCACGTACTATGTCAAGGCATACCTTGGCCGAGGTTATTGAACCTCGCTATCAAGAGCTATTTGAACTGATCCACGAAGAGATCAGAGCCAGCGGTCTGGAAGACCAAATCGCAGCAGGTATCGTGCTAACAGGCGGAACTGCGAAAATGGAAGGAGCGGTGGAATTTGCTGAAGAGTTGTTCCAAATGCCGGTTCGGGTTGGCAGCCCATTAAACGTAAAAGGATTATCGGAGTATGTTGAAGATTCAACTTTCTCCACTGCAGTTGGTTTGCTTCATTATGGCAGTGAACTGATAGGCAGTAAGAATACCAATAAAAATAAATCCAGCGAAAGCGTGTTTCAGCGCATTCAAAGCTGGTTTAAAGGGGAATTTTAACGGCAACCAAATAATGCGCTAGGTTGCTTGTTGAGTGCAGACTAAAAATTTTGGAGAGTTCAAAAATGTTTGAATTAATGGATAGTCACAGCGAAGAGGCTGTCATTAAAGTAATTGGAGTCGGTGGTGGCGGCGGAAACGCTGTTGAACACATGGTCTCCCAGAGCATTGAGGGTGTAGAGTTTATTGCAGTTAACACCGATGCTCAGGTACTAAGAAGTTCAAGTGCCAATGTGACTTTACAAATCGGCTCAAATGTTACAAAAGGCCTCGGTGCAGGTGCTAACCCAGAAATGGGAGCCAAAGCTGCTGAGGAAGACCGCGAAACCATTCGTCAGGCGTTAGAAGGCGCTGATATGGTGTTTATCACTGCAGGTATGGGCGGCGGTACGGGTACCGGTGCAGCGCCTGAGGTGGCTAAATTGGCCAAAGAGTTGGGTATCCTCACTGTTGCGGTTGTTACTAAGCCCTTCCCATTTGAGGGTAAAAAACGCAGTACCATTGCCGACCAAGGTATGGCGGAGCTGGAAAAGTACGTTGATTCGTTGATTACCATCCCGAATGAGAAGTTGCTCAAAGTCATGGGGCGTGGAACGCCGCTACTACAGGCATTTAGTGCGGCAAATGACGTGTTGCGCGGTGCGGTACAAGGTATTGCGGAGCTAATTACTCGCCCTGGTTTGATCAATGTTGACTTTGCCGACGTAAAAACAGTGATGTCTGAAATGGGCACTGCCATGATGGGGAGCGGCGAAGCGAAAGGTGAAGACCGCGCTGAAGAAGCTGCAGAAGCGGCGATTGCCTGTCCACTTCTTGAAGATATCGACTTATCCGGTGCACGCGGGATTTTGGTTAACATTACTGCCGGTCCCGATTTTGCGATCGACGAATTTGAAACTGTGGGTAATGCGGTCAAAGCGTTTGCTTCTGAAAATGCCACAGTTGTTGTTGGTACCGTAATTGACATGGACATGGCCGACGAATTGCGCGTTACCGTGGTAGCTACGGGTATTGGTGCAGAGAAGAAACCAGAGATTTCTATCGTGTCGAATAGAAACAGCCGCTTCAACGAAGCAAATGAATTTAAATTACAGGCAAACGGTGGTGATCAGGGAACTTTTCAGCCAGAAAGTATCAAATCTGGTGGGTCAGCAACGACAGAAGAGAAATCTGAGCCAGGTGCAGATCTAGAATACCTTGATATTCCAGCGTTTTTGCGTAAGCAAGCTGACTAATAGGTTGTTGTAATAAAATTACAAAAATTTGACAGAGGCGTTAATTGTTTTGTAAACTGCGCGCCGCTTTTTAGCGAGCTGGTCAAAAAACAAGCAATGAGCAAGAATGATTAAACAACGTACAATTAAACAAGCAGTGTCTGTGACAGGGATTGGGTTACACAAAGGCGAAAAAGTAACTATGACCCTTCGGCCTGCTCCGGCTAACACTGGAGTTGTTTATCGTCGTATCGATAAAGAGCCGTTTGTTGATATCCCCGCAAAAGCAAATGCGGTGGGTGACACGATGCTGTGTACGTGTCTAGGTAACGAGCAAGGCGATACCATCTCAACCGTGGAGCATCTCTCCTCTGCCATGGCTGGTTTGGGTGTCGACAACCTCATCGTTGAAGTAGATAGCAACGAATTACCTATTATGGACGGAAGCGCAAGTCCGTTTATATTCTTGTTGCAATCTGCAGGTATCCAAGAATTGAATGCCGCCAAAAAGTTCATCCGCATTAAAAAGCATGTGCGTGTGGAAGAAGGCGACAAGTGGGCTGAGTTTGTTCCTTTCGAAGGCTTTCGCGTGGATTTCAAAATCGACTTCGATCATCCTGTCATTCGTCAAACTAACCAACATATGGTCATGGACTTCAGTAGTGAGTCCTACATCGACCAAGTCAGTCGGGCTCGCACCTTTGGCTTTATGAAAGAACTTGAGTTTATGCACGAGCATAACTTAGCCTTGGGTGGCAGCATGGAAAATGCAGTTGCACTTGATGAGTATCGCGTACTAAACCAAGAAGGTCTGCGCTACAGCGACGAGTTCGTGAAGCACAAGATCCTTGATGCAGTAGGTGATTTGTACTTAGCTGGCCACAGTATTGTGGGTGAGTTAAAAGCCTATAAGTCAGGGCATGGTTTGAATAACAAGCTGTTAAATGCCATGTTAGAAGATTCATCGGCTTGGGAATTCGCCCCTTTCGACGAGAGTCAAGAGTCGCCTATAAGCTTTGCCATGCCAAGCTGGGCTTATTAAGTTTCGAATTAAAGATATAAAAAAAGAGCCGCATAGCGGCTTTTTTTATACCTAATGCCAAGTGCGAGAGTGATAAAATTACCTGGTAGGATGAATCCTATTGCATAGTTTCTGGCGCTTGTGCCACAATGCGCTTAAATTATGTATATATATGTATAACAAGGTATTTCTTTTCTAATTCGTTAGGCAAGGACAGCGCGCTTATTTTATGAATCTCACTATTCTTTATAGAAGCAAAAAAATTAGATTCGTACACAATGTCACAACGAGACAGTTGGCCTTGTGCGCTTTCGTTTTGTCTAGCGCTGCACTTTTGACCTACAAATACTTAGCAATACAAGTCGACCATCAATCGTTGGTGGCAACCGCTAACACTGGGTTGACCCAGCAGAAACAGCAAGTTCAAGCACTTAAGGACGAAACCCAGCAGAAGCTCACTGGTATGATGTTGAAATTGGGTGAAATGCAGAGCCAATTACAGCGCTTAAATGCACTGGGTGAAAAAATTGCGGTGCAATCTAACCTCAGCGTAGATGAATTTGGTTTCGGCCAAGCAATTCCAGCTGGGGGGCCTATGAATGACGATGTGGTTCCACAAATTGAATCCAGCAAAGAGGTCTTGAGTAAGATTGATGTCATGTTGCAAGAGCTTGAGCAGAAAACGGAACAACTAGAAGTACTTGAATCTATCTTGTTAAGTCACCATATAAGCTCAGAGAGTTATTTATCCGGTCGTCCGATAACGTCTGGTTGGCTGTCTTCTTATTACGGCATGCGTAAAGACCCGTTTAGTGGTTTACCTGCAATGCACAAGGGCGTGGATTTCGCTGGTAAAGAAGGAGACCCGGTAGTGGCCACTGGCGCAGGCATAGTAACCTGGTCGGGACAGCGCTACGGCTACGGGCAACTAGTAGAAATTGACCATGGCAATGGTGTTGTTACCCGTTATGGGCACGCTAAGACCCTTATGGTCAAGGTTGGTGATGTGGTCACCAAAGGCCAAGAAGTCGCCAAAATGGGAATGACCGGGAGAGCAACAGGTGCACATGTGCACTACGAAGTATTGAGAAACGGTAAGCAAATTGATCCTCTTAAATACGTATATAGAGAGGCGGCTAACTAGTTTTTAGATTACAATACCCGCGCTCTAAGAATTTGAACAAGAATCGGCTCTTATTGAGCCGATTCTTTTTATGTAAGAACACAAGTTGGAAAATGCAGTGGAATGCATTAAGTAATTGGGAAATTCGAAATCCATGTTTGCAAATATCCTAACCAAAGTATTTGGTAGTCGAAACGATAGAACACTAAAACAACTCAATAAGCATGTTGTTCGTATTAATGCATTAGAACTTGAATATGAAGCCTTGTCGGATGAAGAGATCAAGGCGAAATCAGAGAGCTTCAAAGAAAGAGCTAAAGGTGGAGAATCACTTGATTCACTATTGCCTGAAGCCTATGCATTGGTGAGAGAGGCGAGTAAGCGCGTTTTCTCTATGCGTCATTTTGATGTACAGATGATTGGTGGCATGGTGCTCAACCAAGGCAAAATCGCTGAGATGCGTACAGGTGAAGGTAAAACCTTAACTGCAACTTTGCCGTCTTACTTAAATGCGCTGTCTGGTAAAGGTGTACACGTAGTAACGGTGAACGATTACTTAGCAAAACGTGACGCCGATTGGAGCAGACCTTTATTTGAATTCCTTGGCCTGACAGTTGGTTGCAACATTCCAGGTATGAGTCACCCAGACAAAAAAGCCGCCTATGAAGCTGATATTACCTACGGTACTAACAACGAGTTTGGTTTTGACTATCTGCGTGACAACATGGCGTTTAGTCCTGAGGAACGCGTACAGCGTCCGCTTAACTTCGCAGTAGTGGATGAAGTTGACTCCATCCTTATCGATGAAGCCAGAACGCCGCTTATTATTTCAGGCCCTGCCGAAGACAGCTCTGCACTTTACAAGCAAATTAACACTATTATTCCAGAGCTTACCGAGCAAGAGAAAGAAGACCCTCGCGCTGACTTGGTATCTCAAGAAGAAATCGACGCTATTGCCAAAGGTGACTACACCATTGATGAAAAGTCGAAGCAGGTTCACCTTACTGAACAAGGTCAAATTCACGTTGAAGAGATTTTGCACCGCATAGGTACGTTGCCTGAAGACGAGTCATTGTATGGTGCGGCTAACATTTCATTGTTACACCACGTTAATTCGGCGCTAAGAGCACACAAATTATTCCACAAAGACGTTGATTATATCGTTAAAGACGACACTGTGATTATTGTTGATGAACACACTGGTCGTACTATGGAAGGACGTCGCTGGTCTGATGGTTTACACCAAGCGGTTGAGGCTAAAGAAGGCGTTAAGATTCAAAATGAAAACCAAACGCTTGCTTCAATTACCTTCCAGAACTATTTCCGCATATACGACAAATTAGCGGGCATGACAGGTACAGCTGACACCGAAGCCTTCGAATTCCAGCAAATTTATGGTCTTGAGACGGTAGTTATTCCAACGAATAAACCCATGTTACGTAACGACATGGCTGACCTTATCTACATGACGGCGGAAGAGAAATACGAAGCCATCGTTGAGGATATTAAAGACTGCGTTAAACGCGGCCAACCAGCGTTGGTGGGCACGGTATCTATCGAAAGCTCAGAGTTGTTACATCGTATTTTGAAAAAAGAAAAGATTCAGCACAAAGTACTTAACGCTAAATTTCACGCGCAAGAAGCTGAAATCGTGGCACAGGCAGGTAAACCAGGTGCTATTACAATAGCAACCAACATGGCTGGCCGTGGTACGGATATCGTGCTAGGTGGTAATTGGCAGGCTGAAGTCGATGCACTTAAAAACCCTGACCAAAGCAAAATTGATAAAATTAAAGAAAAATGGCGCGAGCAGCACGACAAAGTCCTAGAAGCAGGTGGTTTACACATTGTAGGTACCGAGCGTCACGAGTCACGTCGTATCGATAACCAGCTCCGTGGTCGTTCTGGCCGTCAGGGTGATCCAGGTTCATCGCGTTTCTATTTGTCTCTTGAAGATCCATTGATGCGTATATTCGCATCCGATCGCATGGCATCTATGATGAAACGTCTTGGCATGGAACGTGGTGAAGCGATTGAACACCGCTGGGTAACCAAAGCTATCGAAAATGCACAGCGTAAAGTAGAAGGTCGTAACTTCGACATACGTAAGCAATTGCTTGAATACGATGATGTTGCCAACGATCAACGTAAAGTTATTTACGAACAGCGCAATGAGCTACTTGACGATGGCGACATCAAAGAAACCGTCGAAGTTATTCGCAACGATGTGGTTGAAGGCATGATTGACCAATACATTCCGCCACAGAGTTTAGAAGAAATGTGGGATGTTGCGGGTCTTGAGGAACGCCTTAAGAGTGACTTCTTACTGGATATGCCACTACAGCAATGGCTAGATGAAGACGACAAGCTTTATGAAGAGAAGCTTCGTGAGCGTATTCACGAAGGTATTGAAACCGCTTATGCAGCGAAAGAAGAAGCGGTAGGTGCACCAGTACTCCGTCACTTTGAAAAAGCCATTATGCTGCAAAACCTCGACACTCATTGGAAAGAGCACTTGGCGGCGATGGATCACTTACGTCAGGGTATTCACCTACGCGGTTATGCGCAGAAGAATCCTAAGCAAGAATACAAGCGCGAGTCGTTTGAATTGTTCAGTGATATGCTTGAAGCATTAAAAGTTGAAGTGATCAATATCTTGAGTAAGGTTCAAGTACGTGCCGAAAGCGACGTGGAAGCGGTTGAACAAAAACGCCGTGAAGCTGACACCGCGCCTAAGAAATACGAGCACGAGTCTGCAACAGAATCTTCGGAAGAGCAGGGCACAGTCACTCGCGCGCAACCTAAGGTTGGTAGAAATGAGCCTTGCCCTTGTGGTTCTGGGAAAAAGTATAAACAGTGCTGTGGTAAGTTAAGTTAAACCGAGCATTTAAAATTTATCCAAAAGGTCAGCACGCGTCTGGCCTTTTTTATTGGATGTGTGTCCCGTCCTGAAATGTGTTTACACATTTAGGACGAATTATGACTACTCCATACAAATCAAAGACTAAACGAACGCAACGTGATTACACGCTAGGCT
>WKFJ01000017.1 GCA_014872785.1 Alteromonadaceae bacterium | reverse complement strand
TTCATCAGGGATATGTTCAGAAAAGGTGGCAAGTCGAGCAACATCGACGTTGGACTCTTCCAGAAAATCAACGAATGCGGTTTGAAGGGACATAAAAAAATCCGATGACCAGTGATCATCGGATTTTGATCTCTTTTTGCTAATCGTCAAGCTAAACTTTGCTTAACTGATCAGCATTGCGCTGATAAGCGGCCTTTTTATTTTAAGTGCAACACTTTTCCTAACACTTTCTACATTGTCTTTTTAAGGTTTTTCTCGTAGCCTGACACTGCTTTCAAAGTAGATAACGAGACGGAGCTCACCATGTTTAACATCTACTCGACTCCTAAACAGTTCTGGCAGCAGTTCATTTTTATCTTTGTGCTGACACTATTGACACAAATCGCGAACGTAGCCTATCAAAAATTCAGCGCTGGTGAGCCTTTTCTGCCGACGATTCTGCCCAGTTTTATATTCTTGTCAGTACTCACAATCCCTTCCATTTTAATCGGTTTAAAACTTGGCAAACCCTTAGGTCTTGGACTAGTAAATCAAGTAGAAAACGAAAGCAACACGCTAAAAGATGGACTTAAATTTGCGATTCTCGCCTCTATTCCTTTAGGTTTAGCATTACTCGCAGTGCGTTGGGGGCTAGAGTCCTTTATTTCCGAGAATGCTCCCGAATATGGTTTTCGCGGACCAATAGGCGGACTATTAGTGTCTTTAGGAGCAGGTGTTGGCGAGGAAGTATGGTTCCGCTTTGGGTTAACGACACTTTTATTATTCAGCGTTTACAAATTCAGCTCACCTGCCAAACCAAGTAACAGAACCGCAATGGCTATTATCCTGTTCGTCGGTATCGGATTTGGGTTGGCACATTTGCCGCAACTGGCTTCGTTTGACGCCGACACGACATTTTCAGTGTGGGGCACCATTATCGGCAACCTTGCCGTCTCTGCCCTCTATGGCTGGTGTTTTTGGCGCTATGGATTGATCTCGGCAATGGTGGCTCACTTCACAGTAGATATCGTATTGCACTTTATTACCGCGTTCTTTTAACCCGTGAAGCTAACTTTTGTTTCTATCGCTTTTTTTATCATTGCAGTTGTAGCGTGGTTACTCACAAGTATCAATCAATACGATACTGTAACTCAAGACCAAACTGACACGTCTCCAATACCAAAGGCTAAGGTTACTGCTAATTCTGATGCGCAAACGGCTCATCAAAGTGACATTGATGCCTCTTTAGCGAAAAACGTCGCAATCGACAGAGGTAATGCGTTGATAGTTGTTAAGCGCCGCGGTTGGCGATTGGGCTCCCCATTATCTGAACATATTGATGCTTTGAAAGAACGCTTTGCAAGCGGTAATGCAGAAGCTGGCTATTTGTTGGGTGCTAATCTCAGGTATTGCCTTTGGGCTCCTGTCGATGACAATGCTTTGAACGCTAAACTCAAAGAAATGAGTGAATTTAGCGACGCCGACGAGAGTATCGAACGCGAAAACAAACGCTATGACTATTGCGAAGGCATTGAAACACCAGAGCGTGCACAATATTTTGCCTACCTTTTTGATTCAGCACTGGCTGGCTACGTGCAATCGCAAGAATTTATTGGTGGTATTACCGCCGAACAATACATGAAAATTCAGTCGACAAATGAACTCAGCCGAGATGAATTAGTTGCGATGCGTAACGAATTCAACCAGCACAAACTGGCTTTTCTAGAGGCGGCTGCGAAACAAGGCAGTGTTCATGCCTTAACAAGGCTGTCGGATCTATTTAACTCACAAAACTATGGTGAAAAAGGCAAGGAAAAGGCCTTTGCCTTAAACCAAATTATCCTTGAGCTAACCGACAACAATGATATCTATAACCGTTACACCTTTTTTCAAGAGAGGTTACGAGCACAACTGAATGACGAAGAGCTGGATTATGCTTACACAATGTCGCAGCAGTGGTTAAACAGGATACAAGCCAACGGTACTTTGTACCCATTGGACAATTAGCCCCCACACAGCGAATAAATAAAAACCCGAAATACCAAGAATGCGGATTAGCTGACAACTGCTATGCTCTTAATATGAGTATAATTTTACGTAAATCTTACCCCAGTGTTGTGCTTGCGTGGTTGATCACTTTCTACGCTGTACTGTTTTCGGGTTTTAGCACGGCCAACAATTCCTCTTTTGAGTCTTTACATCTAGCGACGGAAGACTACGCTCCTATGAATTACTTCGAGGCTGGGCAATTCAAAGGGATTTCCATCGATTTATTACACGAGATATGGAAACTAGAGGGAATAGGGAATACACCGGAAATTTTGATGTACCCTTGGGCAAGAGCCTATAAGGAATTGCAACAACGTGACAACTTTTTACTGTTTGCAGTAGCTCGTACACCGCACAGAGAAAACCTCTTCCAGTGGGCATGCCCTATTATAAAAACTCGTTATATTTTGTTAGGACTACATTCTGCCAATATCCAAATTGGTCAAGCGAGCGACATTTTGCGATATCGAGTCGGCACCATAAGAGCTGATGTCAGTGAACAAGAGCTCATTGAGAACCTACCAGGAGCACAGCGAATAATTGTCAGTAATACCAGCATGCGGCCCAACTTGGACTTACTGGACAAAGGGCGTATTCAGCTAATAGCCTATGACGAGCTCGGCGCGGCGACTATGCTGGCGAACGCCGGTAGATCCATTGAGGACTTCAAAAAGGCTTTTACCATTTCACAGTCCCAAACCTGCTTTGCTTTCAATAAATCAACAGACGGTTCGACGGTGAAACGCTTTCAAGAACATCTAAAAACTTTGCAAAAAAATGGCAAATACCAAGAGATTGTGAATCGATACTATGCACCTTCGAATGCTGACATTCAAAACTGATTAATTTTTCTTCATTTAATGACTCAAAAGCAAAATTTCTACTGAAATTAACATCGCGATTATGCTAACTATATGCGCTGATGATCTCACTAACGATGAAGAATGACCGCTATCTGCACCGATGCAGCTCAAATTATAGGCAAAAGTAAATTATTACTGCTGCGTATTTATCTCGCTTTTTCCTTGCTACTTTTGGTAGCTACCGGTGCGAACACACACGCGAGTTCGTTTACCCAACTGCATATAGTCACTGAAGACTACGCCCCAATGAACTACTTTGAAAAAGGCCAATTCAAAGGTATTTCAATCGAGATTTTGCGGGCAATCTGGCAATTAGAAGGGATTGCCTATGAGCCTGAAGTGATTCTATATCCTTGGGCTCGCGCTTTTTATGAGCTCCAGCAACAACCTAATTTTTTATTGTTTTCTGTGGCTAAAACAAAAAGCCGGGAAGCACTTTTTAAATGGGCATGTCCTATTTATGAGTCGGAATATATTTTAATTGCCCAAAAACGCAGTCACATCCGAGTAAACAATATCAATGAGCTTACGGACTACACGATTGGGACTGTCAGACACGATATAAGTGACTTACAGCTGAGGGCGACATTGCCCAGCGATAAAAAAATAATCAGCAAACCCGACATGAAACTGCACTTGGATTTAATGGATAAGAGCCGACTTCAGCTCATTGCCTACGATGCCATGAGCGCTGCAAGTATGCTAAAAAAAGCAGGAAGGGTACCTGAAGACTTTGAAAAAGTGTTCACCATTTCTCAATACCAGACTTGTTATGCATTCAGCGCACAAACAAGCGACAAAATTGTCGATAGGTTCAATCAACACTTAGCTACCTTAATTAAAAACGGGACTTATCAAAAAATTATCGACAAATATAAGCAGCCAGAAGCAAACCTTTTTCATTAAAATAGCGTAAAGTTATTCTGATTAATTGCGCAGTTAGTTTCAAACTGACACGTAGTCACGGTTCAAACAGAACCACCTCTGGTAAAGCTAGTTACACAGCCAAGACCATTATCAACGCCACCAAGGAGCACTATCATGATTAAAGTAGGCGACACTTTGCCAGATCATACCTTCATGTTGCGTAAGCAAGGTGAAATGTCTCAACCCACCACAGACGATTTGTTTGCCGATAAAAAGGTCGTTTTATTTGCAGTGCCCGGTGCTTTCACACCGACTTGCTCGCAAGCTCATTTGCCGGGTTTTGTTGTTAATGCAGACGAGATCAAAGCCAAAGGTATCGACGATATCATTTGTATCAGCGTCAACGATGCATTTGTTATGGACGCTTGGGGCCAAGCTTCAAATGCCGAGCACATCACAATGTTAGCGGATGGCGACGGTGCATTTTCTAAAAGTACGGGTTTGTCTGCAGAAACTGGGGCTTTTGGAGGCTTGCGCTCATTGCGTTACCTGATGGTAGTGGACAACAAAACCGTCACTCACCTTGCCGTTGAAGAAGCCGGCAAGTTTGAAGTGAGTAGCGCCGAAGCTGCACTTGCGGCACTTTAGTATTTGCTCTGTGAAAGCCAGCTTTGCTGGCTTTTGCTAAAACACTAGCCTTCCGGAGTTAATCAAACCAATTATTAACGCACCGAATCCAATGCTGGAACCGAAAAACATGCCCAGCCACCCCGTAATATAACCGCGGCTTTGACACTGTAATACGCCCGTTTTAAATAATTTCATCATGCCTGCGTGCTGTATTAACAGCCCCACCAATAACACCGAATAAACCGCGACAGGGGCTACCCAGCCATCATCTACCTGATAAGACAATGCAAAAAATACCGTACATACACCGACCCACGCGGCCTGAATTCGAGTGCGCTTCCTAAGAAGTGCTTTTTGTGCCTCATCCGATAACCGTTTTTGTGTTAAATGCGATGCCCAAAAGATGGCGCCTACCGCAAGCAGCCCTCCTAACAATGCACCTCCAAACAAAGCGAGTATTTTCATCAACCAACCTGATTGCGCAGTATTTGCTGCTGCAACACTAGCGGCAGCAGCAGGCACACTGGTTGAAATTGCAGAAGTGACTAAGGTAGTAAATGCCACAGTTGGAGCAGATGACAGTAAGTATTCGCCAACTTGCTTGAGCAACTCACTTTTCACGTCACCTCGGATGCGCTTAAGTTTTTGGCGTACGTTGGCCTCAGATAAATCCAATAAGTTGGCCACCTGTGCTGAACTTTGCTGCTCGCGATAGTACAAAATCAGAATATCCCTATTTTCCGATGGTAGACCTGCGACGATATCGGCTACGCGCTGATTCAGCTGGGCTTTTTCAAGAGAATCCGCGGGCGACAGGTTATTTACCAAGGATTCAATTTGCTCCCCGCTGGGGTCGACCGAATCTTGTCGAGATACCTTGGCATCGCGTAAGTAGTTTTTCGCTTTGTTGCGAGTAATTTGTCTTAACCAAGGTAAAAAGCTGTCGGGTGATTGTAATTCTTTGATTTGCTGCCACACAGCAACAAAGGTATTTTGCGCCACATCTTCACTTGCCTGCACGTCATAGACAATAGACAAGGCAGTGCTCGTCACGAGGTTTTGGGTTTGCTCCACAAGTAACGCAAATGCATTCTGATCGCCTTGTTGTGCGCGGATCACGGTATCAAATAGTGCTTGATTGTAGACCTTACTCATTGCCCTTCTCCTTGGCTGTGATATTAAGCTCCTTAAGCATGAACACTCCTTTATAGTTTGCAAACACCCATTTATTTGCGCCCCCGAGTAAGGCAATACCGGTCACCATAACGGCGAGAACAGTAGGTATCATCACCGAGACTTGAGGTAAAAATGCCGCTAAGACAATCATGTTTAATCTCCAATTTATCCTGCTTTTACCCTAAGGTCACCGCGAATGCAGAAAGTGTGACAAAATTTTTGATATTTTTTGTAAACCGCTATAATTCCCCGCGTCAGTTCAGGGGAAATTAGTTTGAATCAAGTAGATGTTATCGTTATAGGTGCAGGTGCCGCGGGCTTATTCTGTGCCGCTGAGGCGGGTAAACGCGGCCGCAATGCACTGGTATTGGATCACGCCAAAAAAGTGGGTCGCAAAATACTGATGTCAGGTGGTGGTCGTTGTAACTTTACCAACATGTACGCAAGCCCTGAAAACTTTTTATCTGACAATCCTCATTACTGTAAGTCTGCCTTAAGCCGCTATACCCAATGGGACTTTGTGGCACTGGTGGAGCAGTACGGCATTAAGTATCACGAAAAAACCCTAGGTCAGTGGTTTTGCGATGACTCTGCCAAGCAAATAGTGGATTTATTATTAGGTGAATGCGACAAAGCCAATGTGAAAGTACAAACCCGCACTGAAATTTTGCGCATTGAGAAAACAGGCGTGGGTTTTAAGCTCACCACTACCCAGGGCGACTATGAATGCGAATCACTTGTCGTCGCCACAGGTGGCTTAAGTATGCCCAAACTTGGGGCTAGCCCATTTGGCTATCAAATCGCTGAGCAATTTGGCTTGAGCATTAAGCCGACAAGAGCCGCACTCGTACCCTTTACCCTGCACGATAAAGATAAAGATGTATTGGCAGACCTTTCGGGTATTTCGGTTAACGCCAGCGCCAGCTGCAATCACACTACATTTAACGAAAACATCTTATTTACTCACCGCGGATTAAGTGGTCCTGCCGTACTGCAGATATCCAGCTTTTGGGAACCCGGGCAAAAAGTCGATTTCGATTTATACCCCAATGGTGAATTACTCAATGAGCTTAAGCAAAAGCAGCAAAGCCAACCCGATGCGCAACTCAGCACCGTGCTGAGTCACCTCTTCCCGAAGCGATTTGTACAAACCGCAATTGACTACTTTCAACTGAAAAATAAGCCGTTAAAACAGTACCAAGGCAAACAACTACAACAAGTTGCAGACACCTTTCATCACTGGCAATTACAACCCAATGGTACCGAAGGCTATCGCACCGCCGAAGTCACATTAGGCGGCGTGGATACCGACCTACTCTCCAGCAAAACCATGATGGCTAAAGACGTTGAAGGTTTATTTTTTATCGGCGAAGTTGTTGATGTAACCGGCTGGCTGGGTGGCTATAACTTCCAATGGGCATGGTCGTCCGGCTGGGTTGCAGGGCAAGAAGTGTAGCTCTTAGTTAAAAATAGAATGAGCCTAGGTCGAGTTCGCCCAACACAGTAACGCATATTCGTCGCAAGTTTGAACGGGGAAACGACCTAGTTAGATACTCAAAATTACTTACAAGTTTTACAAGTAATTATTTAGTATTGAGCAAGTTTTGATATTCAAATAGCTGCCGGTCACCATTCCCACCTCGCATGGAGATACCCGTTTTTAACTGTGCCAATGCCTCTTCATCATTTTTGAGATAGGCATTGAGAAAAAGTAATTCCCAGTTGTTTCTGTCTTCCCAACTACCTTCTTGAAATGCATGAGTTTGATCGACTAACTCAACGACGTAGGTAGGCCCTTTGAGTTGTTTGACGGCAGGCAATATAAAATCCGAAGGGGTAACGTCATCTTTACCGCCAAATAGTGTAATTATAGGAATATCTATATCCGCAAGTCCGATATTCTGCTCACCAAATGCATAGATATCTTGACCAGAATAGTTACCTCCGGTCCAAGGTGCGGTGGCAACTGCAGCAGAAATCAATGAATGATGTACCGATTTTTCCTCACCGCTTACCTTTCCTCCAGCTGTCGCGAGTGCGGTAAATCCACCAAAACTAAACCCACTGATTGCAATGTTGTCTCTATCAATAAAGGGACCAAATTCGCTACTGTCTAATAATGAGTCAATGACAGCTTTGGTTATTAACGGCCGCAAAAATTGCGTATGAGCCTGACTTCGCATCATGCGATGAGTACGATTTTCTCCGTAAGTTATCACAGCCACAATATAACCATGACGCGCTATGCCATTAGCGTGCTCAATATCATAAATACCATGAGCATTTGAACCATGCGAGAGTATGACTAATGGGTATTTTTCCTGAGCCGTAGCCAGGCGAGGTTTTTCGCCTGGTGACAGCATATGTACAAATGAGCCGTAGTTAGAGTTATGAAACGGAAAGTCATAGGGACTAGGGTTAGCAATTGGCTGCGTTGGATAAGTCACATAAGATACGACATCGAGAGTTTCATCACTCACAGGCCCATAGAGTTCGTCATCCGGGATTTTAACATCGACAACCCAGGCACTATCAGGATACTTCAATAAATCAGAAACATACTTCGTGCCGCCGAGAAAGGACTCATCTCCGATAAGATGCAATTGCATATCTTCATCGGTCATGTCCTTGTGTTTATCAGCTATTTCCATATTCGTCGATGCAACTGAATAGGAACCGGAAGGCAATGGTTTAAGTTCCTTGGCGCATACGCTAAAGCATGTTGCAAACGCACTTACCAGTAATAATAATCGTGTCATAAATAAGTTAACTCTGGTTATAAATCCATTTAGTCGCTTTATAGTAGATGATGGTTTGAAAAAAGTTAAAACTGAAATGTAACGGTTTAAGACTGTGTAGGTATTATGAGTTTTGATTTATGGGACAGCGGGAATATCGTCAGAATAAATGTAGATTTGAATTTAATTTCACATTCCCGACACTATACTAGAGCCTCATCAAAATGGATTTCCCTCAATGAATAATAAATGTGCAAACTGTCATACAGAACTGACCCACAATGCCAAATTTTGTTGCGCATGCGGTCAGAGTACACGCAGTTTTCGCCGTCCGTTTGTCGCATTTGTTAAAGAGTCATTTCACGAGTTATTGGACATCGATGGCCGTCTTTCGCTCACCATAAAAACCCTTCTTCTAAAACCGGGCTTGGCATCGTATGAGTATGATTTGGGCAAGCGCAACAAATACACGCCCCCGCTTCGGCTATACCTAGTGATAAGCTTGGTGTTTTTCTTACTGCTATCTAGCTTTCAACATATCTACAGTGGACATGCTTCGCCTGAGTCGATCACTACCCATTATTCACGTGCCATGTTTGTGCTATTTCCACTTTTTGCTCTACTTGTGAAGGTTTTTTATCGCGCTAGCTATTATCTGAGTAATCTGGTGTTTTCCATTCACCTGCACTGCATGGCTTATTTGGTGTTAATGGTTATCGCGCCGCTTGAGGCATTTGAGCAGAATCATCTTGTGTTGTCGTTATTACAGCTCCCGCCTAGCCTTTATTTTGTATGGTATTTTGCAGTGACCTTTAAAACCATGTTTCGCCAATCATGGTGGCTGTCAGCTGCCAAAGCCCTAGGCATTTTCACAATCTACATGGGTGCTATGGGCATCGTTTTTGACGTGTTTTTAATGCAGTAGCCGATAAATATGCAAAGCCTTAAACAAAAGCTTGAAAGTATCGCTCAATCCCAGCAAGGGCTGCCTTTTTCGGTTTATTCTTCAGTAACAGATCAACATCTACTCAATGTGCCCATAGTCAAACCCTTGCTCATTTGTATTTTGGGTGGTGAAAAAAGGTTGGGTGACCATGCCCAGCCAAATAGCAGTGATACTGTGTGTGCAGTGGGTGATTTTATTTTTCTCAGCAATATGCCCAACATCAATATGCGCAACATATCTCAAAAGACGGAGTATTTTGCACTGCTCATTGGGTTTGAATTTGAGGATTTTGCCATTTTTAACAAGCGTCCCGCACAAACCAAGCCCTTTTTCACTGGTAAGCTGGACAATCTATTAGTGCAAACATTGGATCAGTTCGTCGACTGGTCTCCCTCTGCGCCTGAAACACTTTGGCATACACGCAGACAAGAGTTATTACTGCTGCTTTATCATATGGGTCATAAACAAGTCAGTGCCATTGCCGAGCCTCCAAGCTTAAGCCACAAGGTAGAAATACTGATTGGTAGTAATATCGAGCTTGATTCGAGCTCAGAATCGATTGCCAAACAGCTCGCGATGAGTGATTCTACTCTGAGACGCAAACTTGCTCTGGAAAATACACATTTTCAGACGCTCAAAGACAGAGTGAAACTCGGTCATGGCCTGCATCTTTTGCAAACTAGTGGACTTCCCATTGGTTTGGTAGCAGAGCAATGCGGCTACCAGTCACAATCTCGTTTTACCGATAAATTCAAATCCCTATTTGGCTTAACACCTTCTGAGCTTAGAAAAACCAAGCTGCACGAAAAAGGCGAATAGTCGCACGTTTTGGTACTAATTCGACAACATCTTTGCAACTAAACTTTTACTCCGTAACCCATCGTTCTCGGAGATAAATATGCACTACTTACTTAAAAAATTAACTGCCATAGTTTTCACAGGCACAATATCGGTGTCAGCATTTGCCAACAACATGTCACTCATTAGTAGTGATATCAAGCACGACCAGTTTATGAGTAAAGCACACGAATTTAGTGGTTTTGGCTGTACAGGTGATGATCAATCGCCGCAATTAAGCTGGTCAGGCGCACCTGATAAGACCAAAGCATTTGCCATATTTGCTTACGATCCTGACGCACCGACAGGCAGTGGTTGGTGGCACTGGCAGGTGATTAATATTCCAGCAAACGTCAATTCATTACCCACAGGCGTTGGCTCAACTTTAAAAAACAGTATACCCGCAGGGAGCAAACACATGCGCAATGACTATGGCAAGCATGGTTTTGGTGGCGCGTGCCCGCCAGTAGGACACGGTAAACACCGCTATCAGTTCACTGTTCACGCATTATCAAAAAAGCTGCAACTGCCACAAGACGCCTCGGCCGCACTTACCGGTTATATGGTCAACGCGCATTCCATAGCTTCGGCTACTTTGGAAGCCTATTACGAGCGATAGCATTGTAAAAGCCGAACCAGGGCATCGTTTTTAAAGTCTTCTCTCAATAAAAGTATAAAACTTCTTGAAATGGGGAATAATTTCCGATGATGTGGGTCACGAATTAGGCATGCACTTTCTAGATTTCCTTGAAACCGTTGAACCTAAAGACCCCTTGATGGCCTCAGGCATGCTGTTTAATTTTTCTTAGTCTAACGTCTCTTCTATCATGCGTCTTGAAAGAATTTCTCGTTCGCTCCCATTCCGTTCATTTAAATCGATAGTTTAGCTCGATTTATTCTGATTTATTTCTATTTTTCGGTTTATTAAACTGTGAGCATCGAAGCTATTAAAATGCCGAGGGCTCGTTGTGAGTATAAAAAATACTGCGCAAAACTATGGGACAATTGCCAAGTGGATCCATTGGTCTACAGCTTTATTATTTCTGGCCGCTTATGTCGCCGTGTATTACCGGCAATGGTTTACTGATCCCAAAACAGACGCGAATTGGACCGCACTGCAGTTGCACTTGACCTTTGGTGTGTCTATTGCGGTTATTGTTGCGTTGAGGGTGGTATGGAAATTCACAAACCCAACTCCGGTTCCTGAACCTGGCACAAGGGTTGAGCAGTTAGCCGCAAAACTAGGTCACTACGCGCTATACGGCATAATGATCGCAATGCCACTGACGGGCTATTTAGGTACTGGCGTGGCAACTGAGTTTTTCTTTTTGTTCGACATACCAAGCTTCAAAGACACGGCGCTGTTCGCTTCTCTGTTCGGCCATTCGATGACCTTCGCTGAATTTGAAAAGCCGATTGATTTTATTCACAAAGACTTGCTCGGCGCATGGTTGGTGTGGATGCTGATTCTTGGTCACGCCGGAGCGGCGCTTTACCACCATTTTGTGAAAAAAGACCGAACGCGTAAACGGATGACCACTGGTGCATAAACATTAGGAAAGGCGTTTGAACTATAACGCAATCCCCCCTGCAATATCGCAAAAAATGGCGGTATTAGTTACTCAATTTTCCAAACAAAAAAAGCCCGCTTGTCTCAGCGGGCTTTGCTATTTCCTTAATCCGTCACATGGATTGTTGGGCTTATTCCCAGGTAGCTGTTACCGTCAAGCCTGAGTATGCAGAGTAACCTCTGATGTCGATATGCCATGTACCTTCTGCAGGTGCATTGAAAGTACAAGACTCAGTGTTACCACTGTTCCACGAACGACAGTCATATCGTGATGTTGTCGACTGTTGACCAAAGCGAACGTAGAGGTCTGCGTCACCAGAACCGCCGTCAGTAGTCACTGTAAGTGTCGTCATACCCGCAGGTACATCCACAGTGTAGCGGTTCCAACTTCTGCGGCTACCAGATACATCAGTAGCCGTTGCTGAACCACCTTCACCTGCACCAGGGCCACCAGTAGAACCTTCAGTGAAAGAACCAGTCAAGCTAACACCAGAGAACGCGCTATAACCGATAACCTTCACGTAGTATGTGCCTTCTTGAGCTGGGTCAATTGGGCAGCTTTCGTTGTTACCTGTTGCATATGGACGGCAATCGTAAGAAGACGTGGTAGGCTCACTACCAAACTTAACGTAAAGGTCGGCGTCACCTGAACCACCTGCCATAGCGAAGTTCAAATCTGTCGCGCCTGCAGGAACCGCCATTGTGTAGTTAAGTTCTGCACCTTGAGCGCCGCTTAAGTCTGTTTCGGTAACACCGTTAGTCAGCTCGCCGCTGCCAGTTGGAGGTGGAGGGGTTACGCTACCACCACAACCATTTGCACTGATGTAATCAATAGCATCTTTTGCTTGCACCAAACCATAACCATAGGCTACGTCACGACCCGCAGAACCTAGGTCTTCTGCAGTAGTGTTTAGCACAGTACGGATTTCGTCATTGGTACATGAAGGGTGGTGACTCCAAACCAGTGCTGCTACACCGGCAACGTGAGGAGATGCCATTGAAGTACCACTGATTTTCGCGTAGTTACCTGCGCCGATGTTGATTGACGCAGATTGTCCTGTTTGCATTAGCATTGCTGCGCCATCAGTATCAGATACTGTCACCGCTGGAATGCTTGTAGTGTTAGACGTACCTAAAGTACCACCAAATGCGCCAGCTGCATTGTTGTAAATAATTGCACCAACACCACCGCTGTTTTCACATGCTTGCACCTTATCAAAGAAAGAAATGTTGCCACGCTGGATAAGGCAAATTTTACCAGAAGCGCCTGCATCCGTAGATTCACCCAATGCAAAATCATATAACGAACCTGAAGCAGTACCTTGGTTTTCCATTGCATTGGCGCTATAGCCATTGCTACCAACACTAACCTCTACTACTGAGCCGGTGCCCTCTGGATAAGTTGAATTTACATCAACACCTGGACCGGCAATTTCTACTTGGCTGTTTTTCTGAGAAAAGTCAGCGAGCGTCTTAGTGTCGTCAATTGCCGCTACCGACATTACTGCGTCGTAAGATGCTGGATAGCTAAGTGCATCAGTCGTGCTTGAAGCAACCCCGTCATTACCTGCCGCTGCAATAAGTAATACACCAGAATCGCTAACTGATTGCATTGCGTTGCTTTCAGATGTTGATGAACCAGAGCCACCTAAACTCATGTTGACGACGTCTGAACCATTATTGGCACAAATTTGAATTGCGTCGATCAAATCTGAAGAGTAACCCCAGCCTTCAGCATTAAATACTTTAACGATATGCATGCTTGGATCGCTGCCGATTACACCCACAACACCGATACCGTTATCAAGCGCTGCGATTGTGCCTGCTACGTGTGTACCGTGAGGGCCACCATTGTCGTACCAGTTACCTGTACCGCTATCGTTAGTACCATTAATGGTACCAAAGCGAGTTCCCATATCTTCATGAGGTAAATCTAAACCTGAATCAATAACACAAATCTTTTTACCGCCTGAATTTGCTGACGCCACTGAGTCATCTACTTGGTCTGCTTGCACCATGCCAATACCGTACGGCTGTTCTTGAGCCATGAATTTTCTGCGGTAATCAGGTTCAGCAAATGACACCATAGGGTCATTTTGTAAACGCTCAACAAGTTTATTCACGGCTTTCATATCCGTCATATTATTAAGCGAAATAACTTGTGAACCGTTTTTCAAGGCGCGGATGTGTTGCATTGGCACGCCAGCTCTTTTACTCAAAGTAGACACCATTGCACTAGCGGTCATTTTGCCATTACCACGAGTACTCATCATGCCCGGCTGGTTCATGACTGCCATTGGTGCATCGTTGAATTGAACGATTAGGCGGTCGGTGTAGTCGTGAATCGATTTTTCACCTTTAAGTTGCAGTAATTCAGCACTTAACGGAACCTGTTCGGTCGCTACGTGATTTAAGGTTGCCGCACTTGCGACACCAGCAGTAACAAATGAAGTGGCGATTGCACTAAGTAGCAATCCTTTTTTCAATGTTGATTTATCTTTCATCTTCTTCACTTTCCCGTTTGTTGTTATGACGTTTTATTGTTGTTATGCGTGTGGCTGTTAGTTGTTGTTATTGCCGCACTTAATATTGAGAGGGATGTATTTTTGTTTTCCTGCTCAAATATTGTGCTCAGCATCTTCTGCTAAATCTCAGAAAAAGAATATTAAGATACCGACAACTTTTAAGAGGATAGCGACAGTCAAAGAGAAAATACGCAAGTGACGATAGGTCAACATCACGGTGAGAAATAAGGTTTTATTTGGATATCTGTTGAAGCAACTAAACACTTGAAAGCGTGATCAACTTTCTCGCATACCACTGTATTTATTACATTTTTTTGACATTCCCATTTTATAATTTCGAATATTGTCAGGTAAGCAATTAAAAAAATGGCGTTTGGTTAACTGCAACGTTTAAATGTGAAATGGAATCCTTCACACATTCAAAATGGGACGTATAAAAACCTACGTTTGTCGTTGAATTAACAAAAATTGTCGTGATAGTACAAATAGAAATCCTTATTCAATTCCCCCACAAGACTTTATATGAACATTTGTTAAACATATCACCTCCAGATGTCGTTCTTGTGAAGCATTAGTTATACTCTTTTTTTGCATTTTAACTGTGGCTAAACCTTTTATGTCTCGTGAAATAACCGTTAAAGAAGCCGCTCGCTTCAATAGACAAATTCTCATGCCCGATTTCGATATCGAAAGGCAGGAGGTACTCCTTGCAAGTAAAGTGTTGATTGTTGGTATGGGTGGACTTGGGTGTGCTTGTGCTCAATATCTCGTCGGTTCTGGTATTGGAACCTTGACGCTCACCGATGACGATAAGGTTGAAGAGAGTAACTTACATCGACAGGTATTACATCATGAGTCTGATATAGGCAAAGATAAGGTTACCTCGGCTCAAGAAACTCTTTTGAGCATGAACGCTAACGTAAAAATCAACAGTATGAGTAAACGCCTCAGCCAAACCGAGTTAACTGAAGTTGCTGCTGCACATGACTTGATTGTAGATTGCTCGGATAATCTAGCAACACGGAATTCGGTAAACCAAGCTTCAATTGAGACTCGTACACCATTGGTTTCCGGAGCAGCGATTAGAATGGATGGGCAAATAAGTTGTTTTGATCCAAGAGTACCTGATAGCCCCTGTTATGTTTGCTTAAGCAGACTATTTGAAGAACAGAATCTTAGCTGTGTGGAATCTGGTGTAATGTCTCCACTTGTAGGGGTAATAGGCTCGATCCAAGCAATGGAAACGATAAAGATGCTCACCGATTATGGAGAGCCTGCAATTGGTAAGCTGATGATCTACCAAGCCAAGAATGCTTGCTGGCAACAACTTACTCTGAAAAAGGATCCGAGTTGCCCTGTTTGTAGCTGAGGATCAAAATGAAAAAAGCCGGCATAGCCGGCTATTTAAGATTTCATACCAATAAGTTCGCTCTCACACTCCCGTTGATTGATATAAAAACTAACTCTTACTCACTATCTAAGATTTTAACCCAATAGCGACAATGCAGACTGTGGTCTCTGATTAGCCTGAGCAAGTACTGTGGTACTGGCCTGCTGAATAATCTGATTACGGGTTAAGTTCGCCGTTTCAGTGGCAAAGTCAGTATCTTTGATACGCGATTTAGCACCTGACAAGTTTTCAACCACGTTACTCAAGTTGCGAATGGTGGATTGGAAACGGTTTTGTAAGGCACCCAATTCTGCGCGCTGTGCACCGATACTGGAAATGGCCGTATCGATGGCGGTTAATGCTGATGATGCGCCACTGGTTGTCGTGATATCAACCGTACCTACACCCAAACCTGAAGCCCCAAAGCTTGCACCATTTGATGAAGACAAGTTAACCGAAATTGTTTGGCCTGCGTTAGCACCCACTTGGAAGGCCGCTGAAAAACCACCGCTTAGGACAGCGTTACCCGCAAATTGTGTGTCAGTACCGATACGTGATAACTCTGCAATCAACGCCGTGACTTCTTGTTGCAGCGCGGTTTTATCCGCAGATGAGTTAATCCCGTTTTGTGATTGAATCGCTAATTGGCGAATACGCTGTAGTGACGTGGTGGTTTCAGATAACGCACCTTCGGCCGTTTGTACCAATGAAATCGCATCGTTGGCGTTTCTCACTGATTGGTTTAAACCTTGGATTTGTGAGGTAAAACGGTCAGTGATTTGAAGACCGGCCGCATCATCAGCTGCGCGGTTGATTCTGAAACCTGACGACAAACGCTCGAATGACGTGCTCAACGCATTACCAGAATCAAACAACTGACGCTGTGCATTTAACGATGATACGTTGGTGTTAACGAATAAAGACATA
>WKFJ01000026.1 GCA_014872785.1 Alteromonadaceae bacterium | reverse complement strand
TCATCTTCGTCGTCGCCGTCTTCATCTTCGTCGTCGCCGTCTTCATCTTCGTCGTCGCCGTCTTCATCTTCGTCGTCGCCGTCTTCATCTTCGTCGTCACCGCCGTCTTCTTCGTCGCCGTCTTCACCTTCGTCGTCGCCGTCTTCACCTTCGTCGTCGCCGTCTTCATCTTCGTCGCCGTCTTCACCTTCGTCGCCGTCTTCATCTTCGTCGCCGTCTTCACCCTCGTCGCCGTCTTCACCCTCGTCGCCGTCTTCTCCTTCGTCGCCATCTTCATCTTCTTCGCCGTCTTCTTCTTCGTCGCCGTCTTCTCCTTCGTCGCCGTCTTCCCCTTCGTCGCCGTCTTCCCCTTCGTCGCCGTCTTCACCTTCGTCGCCGTCTTCACTTTCCTCATCTTCGTTTTCTTCGTCTTCAATGAGAAAAAGAGGATAAGGTGACGACCAATCGCCAACCAATGCATCTTCTGGATTATCGACAGATTCTTCCGCAACTGGCATGACACTTAACACATCACACTCTGCCGGTAATGTCTCAGTTCGAGATAGCAATGCCGCTTCGACTACAGTTTGTGAAACTTCATTACCAGATTCATCTGTGGAGGTTTCATTAACAACTGCATTTACTAAAAGGTCGTTATCTAGGCTGCTCAGTTTTATAGCTTGAATAGAAGCAGAGTCTGCACTAAGTGGAGCGCTAAATGCGATAGACACTGCACCAGCTAATGTAAGTTTTTTAAATTGATTGGTTTTCATATTTACGTCCTCGATTTATCAATTTATTAGGTCGTCAAAAGGTGACTTCACCTAACTAACGAGTGACGCTTAGGAGTTATTCCACGAACTGTGTCATTTTTTATTTATTTTTAATTTTATTCCAGTGTACAATCAAAAATATCTATGCTATTCATTGACTTACCCAATATCATGGCTCCTTCAAGCAGCGCAAGCAGCTGAATGCTTTTTCGTTTTGCCATTGCCTCATCAAGATTTTCTTTGTATTTGAAAGCCTTAATTAGCCAAGCGATATTTGCCTCAAAAAAGAGACGCGTTTGTCGCTGTACTGACTCGGGCAATATTTCTGATTCAGCGCCAAACAACCCGCAAAGACACATTTTTTTGTCGACCACGAGGGCACTGCGAAAAGCATTGATATAAACGGCTATCGGGTCTTCCTTAGTTTCTGGTTCCCCTAATTTGGCAAGAAAAGCTTCGGTATATTGCCTAGCCAGCTCCACACCTAAGTCCTCCTTCGTAGGAAAATAATAATGGACACTAGCGCTCTTAATCCCGATTTCTTTCGCCAACTCGCGAAAGCTGAAGTTGTTATAGCCTCCCTCTCTCGCTCTTTGTTCAGCAGCTTTAATAATCTGATCGCGTTTACTCACAGCTAAATACTCCAAAAATTCAACCACTTAATTATCTATCAGTAGATAGGCATTGACAAGAAAATATTACACAACTACCATTTACCTACCTACTGATAGATAGCTACATGAATCAACGTTCAAAATCTGGAGAATAATTATGGCTAACTCACATATCGCATTAATTGTTGGCGGCTCATCTGGTATGGGTAAAGCAACTGCTAAACGTCTTCTAAAGGCAGGAAACACAGTAATACTGGTCGCAAGAAACGAAGAAAATTTAGCAAACGCTAAACAAGAATTAGAAAAGGAGACAAATGGTAAGGTAGAAACCCTGTCAGTTGATCTATATGACTTTAACCAAGTACAAACCCTAGCACACAAATTGGAGCAAGAAACGCGTCACATCAAATACTTGGTGAATGCTGCCGGGTTCTTTAAACCCGTGAGCTTTTTAGAACATTCTGCTGAAGATTACAGAATGCAAATGGACGTGAATAAAGCCTTTTTCTTCATCACCCAAGCAGTCGCTAAAAACATGCAAACGCACAATGGTGGATCTATTGTTAACATTGGTTCAATGTGGGCTCATCAAGCAGTTAAGGCAACGCCGTCTTCTGCGTACTCAATGCAAAAAGCGGGTCTCCATTCTTTAACACAACATTTAGCAATGGAACTTGCGGATTATGGTATTCGCGTAAATGCAGTGGCTCCTGCGGTCGTCTTAACCACAATTTACAAGTCATTTATTGAAGAGGAACAGATTACTAAATCGCTACAAGGGTTCAATGATTTTCACCCTCTTGGTCGCATAGGCAATGCAAATGATGTTGCTGACGCGATTGATTTTCTTTTGTCAGATAAGGCAAGTTGGATAACAGGTACCATTCTAGATGTGGATGGCGGAGTCATGGCTGGACGGAATTAAGCACTCGATAACGCATGCCCCCAACATTAACAATGGTGGGGGCACAGCTCTCATGCAACAGTTTTTAGGAGGACAAGATGCAAAGATTAAACTCATACTGGGAGAACTTATGGCAAGCATCACAAAACACAGAAGTAGAAACTGCAGATAGCCAAACAATTAGATTGCATCATGATCTTACACAACCCGCAGTCGTCTCAGGCGAAAGTAATATTTGGCTTCCCTCTCCTGCGAAGGGTGTTAAACGTCAATTACTTGAGCGTGATGGTGGCGAAAAAACACTTCGAGCCACTAGTATTGTAGCCTATGCCCCGAATAGCTATTTTAATGCACACACTCATCCTTTAGGGGAAGAATTTTTTGTTCTGCACGGTACTTTTTCCGACGAACATGGCGATTATCCAGCGGGAAGTTACGTTAGAAACCCACCGGGTTCTTCTCACAAACCCCATAGCAGTGAAGGCTGTTTGATTTACGTGAAGTTGCAACAATTCCGCGAAAACGATGCAACTCAACTCGCGCTAACCGAAATTAATAATTCAAGTCAAAAAGCAATACTTTTTGATGATTATGAAAAAGTGGAATTAATAGAGATAGCGCAACAGCAAGAGCTGTCTTTCTGGCAACACAATGGGGTTGAGTTACTGTTGCTTGAGGGAAACTTAAACAGCAACCAAGCTACTCTGAGTACTGGAGACTGGCAGCGTCTCCCCGCCAATCATTCAGTCACATTAATAGCCAACCAAAATTCTAAACTTTTGCTAAAAACAGGGCACTTAAACAATGCTTGATGTGTTAATTGTAGGAGGCGGAATCGCTGGGCTAAACCTTGCTCGCAACGTCAATAAACGCAACAAATCCTTCATGCTCATCGAGGCACGAGAGAACTTTGGAGGCCGTGTAAGCGGTCTCAAACATGAAGGGAAATCTCATGGTAGCAGCCACTGGTATGCTGATTTAGGTGCAACTTGGTTCTGGCCACACCAAAAGCACATTAGACAGCTAGTCAACGAACTTAATATCAACACATTTGAACAGCATCAATCAGGAGATGTGTTATATCAACTACATCCGAATCAACCACTCCAGCGGCATGTTGGCGCGGGGAGCATGCAAAGTTTTCGGTTCGAGGGAGGCACCACGAGATTTGTGCAGCGATTGCTTAAGGATGTACCAGCATCGAACCTGTTATTGAACACAGCAATTATCGATCTAATTAAAGAACGAGATATGTGGATTGCACACACCAATAACCCAGAATGTATAAGAATTGAGGCTAAATCTGTCGCTTTTGCCATTCCGCCACGACAAATAGTCTCGCAATTGAATATAGGCTCATTTTTAACAGAAGAAGGCCATCGCTTATTGTCACAACAACCTACTTGGATGGGCGCTCAAGCAAAATTTGTTGCTAGCTATGGCAGCGCATTCTGGCGAGAGCAAGGATTATCAGGCGATGCCTTTAGTCGCGTCGGTCCAATGGTAGAAATTCACGACGCGAGTGTCGAAGAAAATGATGGATTTGCTTTGTTTGGCTTTATTGGTATCCCGGCAGCACAACGCGCACAATTAGACACGAAGAAATTGAGCCAGGCTTGCCTACAGCAATTTGCACAGTTCTTTGGTGAAAAGGCACTAGCCCCAGTTAATTATTGCTTAAATGATTGGCAAAATAATCACTGGATCAGTAGCCAATTAGACAGAAATGAACCCCCTCGCCACCCAGAGGATATAGCGGAAGCGCTTTATGCGAATAGACTTTACGACACTATTCATTTTGCCGGAAGTGAGTTTGCCAAAACCGAGCCCGGCTACTTGGAAGGCGCAATCGAGGCGAGCACTAGGGTCGCAGCCTCGATTTAAATCAGCAATCAATCAAATTCCGACTCTTGCTCTTGCATCCACTCTTTTAAGCGAGTTAGGTCATGTTCATATGCTTGTTGTAGTTCCTCGACCCAATCATATACATTCTGCCACCATGCAGGGTGATCGCCCTGCTGTATTTGATTAGCAATCTTCTGAACGCCGGCTAAACCTACTGAACCAGCAGCCCCTTTAATTTTATGCGCATGGCCACAAACTTCGTCTTTTTCTTTGGCGCTAAGGCTGAGTTTTAATAGCTCCATGTAGTTGGGCATCATTTCTTCGAATACAGATAAACTATTGAACATCATTTCAATGCCGATGGTATCCATCAACATCTCTAACAATTCCATATCGAGCACAGCATGCAATTGTTTGCCTTGCTTCTGCACATGCTCTTGCACCACTGGAAGCTCTTCTTGCTCAATAAACAATTGATTGAATACTTCGATTACGCGGCTTTTCTTTATGGGTTTAGCAATAACATCATCCATACCATTATCAAGGTACTCCTGACGTGTTTTGATCACGTTTGCAGTAAGCGCCACCAACTTGGTATTTTTAACTAGCCCTTCTTCTCGTAGAATATCAGCCACCTCGAAACCGCTAATCCCTGGTAATTGAATATCCAGCAAAATTAAGTCGTACTGGTTATTTCTTGCCAACTCCAACGCATCTTCACCGGTCATGGCGACAGATACCGTTTGCCCTAGCTTTTCTAGCAATGCTTTGGCTACCATTACGTTAAGTTGAATATCCTCCACCAGCAATATGTTGAGTGGTTCGATTTCCAATTTTTCGACTTTGATACCTGAGGTACTGATTTCCAGGGGCAATTGCACTTTAAAACTGGTTCCCTCGCCCATGACGCTATTCACGGAGATATGTCCCTTCATTAACGAGACCATTTGTTGGCAAATCGCCAAGCCGATTCCGGTTCCAGTAGCAGTCTTATGGTGTGGATGGTCAACTTGATAATACATCGCGAAGATTTTCTCTAGTTCATCTTCAGGTATACCGACGCCAGTATCGGTGACTACAAAGGTGACGAGTGATACCCCATTCTCTGGTTCAGACGCTTCAATGGAGAGGCTCACATACCCCTGTTGGGTAAATTTGACCGCATTGTAGAGCATGTTCCACAAAATTTGACGCAAGCGAGTACCATCAACTTCCACAAATGCTGGTAATGGATCGACAATATTAGTTTTAAAAACAAGACCTTTGTCAGCTGCCAACAATTCAATGATGCTACCAAGCTCTACAGAAAACTCTTTTAGTGAAACAGTTTTCAGTTGCAGTTCAAGTCTGTCACGTTCTAGCTTGTCTAAATCAATGATGTCATTGAAGATGTTTCCAAGCGTAATTGCACTGGCGTAAATGGTGCTGACCCAATTGAATTGCTCTTGGTTGAGACTGGTGTCTCGCAGCATTCGGCTAAGACCGACTATACCATTCAACGGCGTCCTTAATTCATGGCTAATTGTCGCCACGAATGCAGTTTTGTCTTTAGACGCTTTGCTTACCGCATCTTCAGCTTGCTTCCTCTCTGTGATATCCCGGCCAAATGCCAAAAGACCAAGTCGGTTGCCTTTAGGGTCAAAGAAGGGCACTTTGCGCATTTCATAATAGCGACGGCGGCCATCAGCAAAGCGCAACCACAGTTCTTCGGTAATGCTAGCATTACTCTCAAGTACTTCGTGGTCACTCAACACAACTTGCCTGGCAAGCTCTTCGTCATAAACCTCATGCGGCGATAAGCCAATAAGTTGTTCTTCGGTGTAGCCAGTCATCTGCTCGGCGATGCGGTTACACCCAGCAAATTGCCCTTCTTCATTTCGATAATAAATGAGATCCGGAGATGCATCGATAATAGAGCGCAGCAATGTAGAAAGACGTTGCGCCTGCTCTTCTTTCTCAGATTTATAATTAATTTGATTTTCGAGCTCTGCAAACACCTTTTCACGATCAGCTTGCAACTTCTGCCGCTTCTCAATTTCGGCATTGAGTTTGTGTACGCTCAATTGCAACTGTTCGGTACGCAGCCTATCTTTTTCACGAATTGACTCCAGTTCAACCAGTGCATCTTGCATTTGCTGACGCGAAGCTTCTAATTGCTTCACCATCGAGCTAAAGACAATTATCACGATTGGAGCTACCGTCAGGGTAAGCACAATTGCAGTGATGTAATCTTCAAACGTGACCGTAACGTCCATGATTAATCGAATCGCTAAAGATCCTGCAATTGTAAAAATCATTGTCAGTAATAGAAGTACAATGGTGCTGCGAAATACACCAAAACGGGTAATACAATATGCTGCTCTTTCAGCCCAACCTTGCTTGGACGCCGATTCTTGAGTCATTTAAATAGCCTGAATTCGATAATTCTCGGCATCCTAACAGGAATCACACAAATTCCAAACATGATGCTTTTTCAACCAAGATACTTGAACGCTTAGTCAAGTATGCAAATCACAAACATATTTATTCTAAACTGTTCTAAATAATGAACTTATAGAAACCAAACAAGCTGATTAATTTTTAACTAATTATTAGGATGACTATCATACTACTTAGGTGTTATGTCTTATATATCTCTATGAAAAGTAACTGTTTTTCCTGGTTTTAGGGTATTTATCCTGTTTTTTAACAAAGACTATTCCGCAAAATTTGATTTCTGAGAAAGTTATAGGTATTTTGACAAACCCTTCGAGGGATTAATGCATAGATACCCACTTCGACCAATAAATGGGCTTAATAACAAAGGTTGTTAGACGTGGGTAAATGTTCTAGTTGACTGGTTTACTCCATATAACAAAAACCAAATAAATCGCAGATATTTTAGAAATAATCAGCGATGCAAAGAGAAACCAAAAGCAAAGGTCTCGCCACGCGGCGACTAAGACACCACCCTACCCAGTCAACAGTGTGAGGAGATTTGGTAAATGAAATTGTATAACCCTTCTGATAGTCGGGATAACTGTGGCTTTGGACTTATTGCGCAAGTACAAGGGGAAGCGAGCCACAGATTGGTTAGTACTGCCATTAGCGCACTGGATAGAATGCAACACCGAGGCGGTATTGCAGCAGATGGGAAAACCGGAGACGGTTGCGGTTTATTGTTGCAAAAGCCAGATGCTTTTTTTCAACACGTTGATCAAGAAAATGGCTGGTTTTTAGCGAAAAACTACGCAGTTGGCATGATTTTCCTCAGTAATAATGAGGAAGAAGCGGCCGCTGCTCGCGCCATCGTAAATGAAGAGTTAGAAAACGAGACCCTAGCAGTAGCTGGCTGGCGCGAAGTGCCAACTGACGAATCTGTGCTGGGTGACTTAGCAAAATCATGTTTGCCGCAAATTGAGCAGGTTTTTATCAACGGCCCACAAGGTTGGCGCGCGGTTGACTTGGAAAGACGCCTATTTGTGGCAAGGCGCAGAATCGAGAAGCGACTAGCCCGCGATGAAGAATTTTATATCGCCTCAATGTCGGGGTTAGTGTCTATCTACAAAGGCCTGGTTATGCCTAAGGACTTACCAAAGTTCTACTTAGACCTGGCGCACGAAAAAATGGCCAGTGCTATTTGTGTATTTCACCAACGTTTTTCCACCAATACGTTACCCAAATGGCCTTTAGCACAGCCTTTCAGATTCCTAGCACATAACGGCGAAATCAATACTATACGCGGTAACCGAGATTGGGCATTAGCCCGAACCTATAAGTTTAGAACACCGCTTATTCCTGATTTAAAAGAGGCGGCTCCATTCGTCAACAACGAAGGCTCAGACTCCTCCTCACTGGATAACATGCTTGAGCTATTTTTAGCGGGCGGTATGGATTTATTCCGAGCAATGCGATTGCTGGTGCCACCGGCTTATCAGAACGATAAAACGATGGACGAGGAGCTCAAAGCCTTCTACGAGTTTAATTCCATGCACATGGAGCCTTGGGATGGACCGGCGGGGATCGTATTAACCAATGGTCGTCATGTTGCGTGCAACTTAGACAGGAATGGTTTACGCCCAGCGCGTTACGTCATCACCAAAGACGACTTTATCACGTTAGCCTCAGAAATTGGTATCTGGGATTACCAACCAGAAGACGTTGTTGAAAAAGGCCGTGTTGGCCCAGGTGAAATGCTGGCGGTAGATACCCATACAGGTAAAATTTGGCGCAGTAATGAAATTGACGAAGACTTGAAAGGTCGTCACCCCTATAAAGATTGGATTAAAGGCAACATTCGTCGATTGAAACCTATTGAAGATTGTGACGCTTCACTAATCGGTAAACGCACTTACACCGATGAGGTACTCTCCACCTATCACAAACAATTCAACTACAGTTATGAAGAGCTTCAGCAAGTCGTCAAAGTGCTAGCAAAAGACGGCCAAGAAGCGGTAGGTTCAATGGGCGACGACACACCAATGGCGGTTATGTCTAGCCAGCACCGCATCGCCTACGACTATTTCAGACAACAGTTTGCCCAGGTCACAAACCCACCAATTGACCCACTACGTGAAAATCACGTTATGTCATTGGCAACCTGTATCGGTCGAGAGAAAGACGTATTCAGTGAAACCCAAGGCTATGCTGACAGGGTATTGTTTGAGTCACCTATACTAACCTATACCGACTTGGCACAATTACGTGAGTACGACCCTGAGCATTATTATTCAGAAATAATTGACCTGAATTACAAGCCGGAAGAAGGTTTAAAACGGGCGATTGAGCGTGTTTGTGATGAAGCGGAATATGTAGTACGTCAGAAAAAAGCGGTGTTTATCGTGCTATCTGACCGTAACATTCGCAAAGACAAATTACCTATACCGGCCGCAATGGCAGTAGGTGCCGTGCAACGTCGTTTGGTTGATAAGTCACTTCGCTGCGACGCGAATATCGTGATCGAAACGGCATCTGCGCGTGACCCTCATCACTTTGCCGTGCTTATTGGTCTGGGGGCGACAGCGGTTTACCCATTCTTAGCTTATGAAACGATTGAGCAAATGGTGGAAAATAATGAGTTAGATATGACTCATATGGAAGCCATGATGAACTTTAGAAAAGGCATAAATAAAGGTCTTTTCAAAATCATGTCTAAAATGGGTATTTCTACCATAGCAAGTTACAGAAGTTCGAAGCTATTCGAAGCGGTGGGTATCGCTGACGACGTTATGGAACTTTGCTTCAAAGGTGTGCCTAGTCGTATTCAAGGTGCGAGTTTTGAAGACTTTGAACAAGATTTAATTAATCTTAACCGCATAGCATGGATAAAGCGTAAATCCATAGAACACGGCGGTCTGCTTAAATACGTGCATGGCGGTGAGTATCACGCATACAACCCAGACGTTGTGACAAGTTTGCAAAAAGCAGTTAAATCAGGCAATTACGCAGATTATCAAGTCTTCGCAGATTTGGTTAACGAGCGCAAACCATGTCATTTTCGTGACCTACTTAAGGTAAATCCTAAAGCAGAGCCAATTAATATTGATGACGTAGAACCAGCGGAAAGCCTGTATCCTCGATTTGATACCGCAGCCATGTCGATTGGAGCCCTGAGCCCAGAAGCGCATGAAGCACTGGCCATTGCGATGAATACGCTAGGTGGGCAATCAAACTCTGGTGAAGGTGGTGAGGATCCAAAACGTTTCGGTAATGCTCGAAACTCTAAGATTAAACAGGTGGCTTCCGGCCGTTTTGGGGTAACTCCTCACTATTTGGTCAATGCTGACGTCATCCAGATAAAAGTGGCACAAGGTGCTAAGCCGGGTGAAGGTGGTCAGCTACCGGGCGATAAAGTGAATAAGTACATTGCTCAACTGAGATTCTCGGTACCGGGCGTTACCCTTATTTCACCTCCGCCACATCACGATATTTATTCAATCGAAGATTTAGCACAGCTTATCTTTGATCTTAAACAGGTTAACCCCACTGCGTTGATTTCAGTGAAATTGGTATCAGAGCCTGGTGTAGGCACAATCGCTACTGGTGTTGCTAAGGCCTACGCAGATCTTATCACCATTTCAGGTTATGACGGTGGTACGGGTGCTAGCCCACTAACTTCAGTGAAGTACGCAGGTTGTCCTTGGGAACTTGGGCTTGCGGAAACGCAACAAGCATTGGTTGAAAACGGCCTTAGACATAAGGTTCGCGTACAAACCGATGGCGGCTTAAAAACCGGTCTCGATGTAGTAAAAGCAGCTATTCTAGGTGCAGAAAGTTTCGGTTTCGGCACAGGCCCAATGGTAGCTTTGGGTTGTAAGTACTTACGTATCTGTCACCTTAACAACTGTGCAACAGGTGTAGCAACTCAAGACGAGAAATTACGCTCCGACTACTTTATTAGCTTGCCTGAAATGGTAATGAACTACTTTAAGTTCGTTGCCCAAGAAGTGCGAGAAATACTTGCCGAACTTGGTGTTACTAAGCTCGATGATATCATTGGCCGTACAGAGTATTTAGAAGTCATTGATGGTATCAATGCCAAGCAAAACAAGTTGGACTTTGCCCCAATTCTGGCTAAAACAGAAGCTGGTTCTCACACAGAGCTTTTCTGTTCAGAAACGACTAACAAGCCGTTAGATCAGGGTGATATGAATCTGACTTTGCTGGCGAGCGCCGAGTCTGCAATACTTGCTAAATCAGGTACCGACATTACCTTGCCAATTCGCAATACCGACCGTTCAGTGGGTGCGCTGTTGTCCGGTTTTATTGCTAAAACCTACGGCAACCAAGGTATGTCAGATAACCCGGTGAAAATCCGCTTCAACGGCACCGCAGGTCAGAGTTTTGGTGTGTGGAATGCTGGCGGCCTTGAAATGTACTTGCAAGGCGACGCTAACGATTACGTTGGCAAAGGTATGACCGGCGGTAAACTAGTAATTTATCCGCACAGAACCGCTACCTTTGATACGCACACTGCAGCGATTATGGGGAACACCTGTCTTTACGGTGCAACTGGAGGCAAGCTATTTGCCGCGGGGCGCGCTGGTGAGCGTTTTGGTGTTCGTAACTCAGGTGCTATTGCTGTTGTTGAGGGCACGGGTGACAACGCTTGTGAATACATGACTGGCGGTATCGTCGCTATCCTGGGCAAAATCGGTGTTAACTTCGGTGCAGGTATGACCGGTGGTTTCGCCTATTTGCTAGATGAAGATGGCGACATCGAAAGCCGTGTTAACAGTGAACTTGTTGAGATCATGAACATCACTGACAAAGTTATTCTGTCCGAGCACTTAAGGGGCTTAATCGACCAACATTACGAAGAAACAGGAAGCGAACACGCACTGAAGATCTTAACTGATTTCGCGAGTTACTTGGATAAGTTCAGACTTATCAAACCTAAAACCAGTGATGTTAAGAATCTGCTTGGGCACATCAGTCGCTCAAGTGCGGAATTACGAGTGCAGGCGCAGTAAGGAATATTATGGCTAAGAACGTTTATCAATTTGTTGATGTTGAACGCATTGATCCGCCGAAAAAGCCTGTGGATGTGCGTAAATCGGTATTTGCAGAAATTTATCACCCGCTCAGTCAATCACAGACTGAAGGTCAAGCAGATCGCTGTCTTGACTGTGGAAATCCCTATTGTGAATGGAAGTGTCCAGTACACAACTTTATTCCTCAGTGGCTGAAACTTGCTAATGAAGGCAAGATTCTAGAAGCTGCGGAATTATCACATAAAACCAACAGTCTCCCAGAAGTCTGTGGTCGCGTTTGCCCACAAGACAGACTGTGTGAGGGCGCTTGTACCCTCAACGATGATTTTGGCGCTGTGACCATCGGTAGTATCGAAAAATACATTACCGATACCGCCTTTAAAATGGGCTGGCGTCCGGATATGTCTGACGTCGTACCTACCGACAAAAAGGTGGCGATTATTGGTGCAGGCCCTGCAGGGCTTGCCTGTGCAGACATTCTGGTGCGCAACGGTGTTAAACCGGTGGTTTTTGACAAGTATCCTGAAATTGGTGGCCTGCTTACCTTTGGTATTCCATCTTTTAAACTCGAAAAGGATGTTGTCAAACTTCGCCGCGAAATATTCACCGAAATGGGTGTCGAATTTGTGCTCAATACTGAGATCGGCAAAGACAAACCCTTTCAAGATCTGTTGGACGAGTACGACTCCGTTTTCCTTGGTATGGGGACTTACAAGTACATGAAAGGTGGATTCGACAACGAATCTGCAGAAGGTGTTTACGAAGCTCTTCCCTACCTAATAGCCAACACTAATAGAGTAATGGGTCTGGAAGAAAAACCTGAAGACTACATTAGTATGGAAGGTAAAAAAGTAGTCGTACTTGGTGGTGGAGACACTGCAATGGATTGCGTAAGAACGGCTGTACGTCAAGGCGCTCAGAGCGTTATCTGTGCTTATCGTCGAGATGCCGAAAATATGCCGGGTTCAAGAAGAGAAGTGGTTAATGCCAAAGAAGAAGGTGTAGACTTCCGCTACAACTTGCAACCTACAGACATTGCCGTAGGCGATGATGGTAAAGCAACCGGTGTGCACTTGATAAAAACGCAAATGGGTGAGCCCGATGCGGCAGGTCGTCGCAGTGCGGAGGCCGTGCCAGGTTCAGAGCATGTGCTCGAAGCAGACGCCGTTATTATTGCCTTTGGTTTCCAACCGAGTCCGGCAAGTTGGTTTGCAGATTATGGCGTCATCTTAGATGAGAAAGGTCGAGTGCGCGCACCTGCCCAAGGTAAGTACGCGTTCCAAACCTCTAACCCAAAGATATTCGCAGGTGGCGACATGGTACGCGGTTCTGATTTGGTAGTTACCGCTATTGACGAAGGACGTAAAGCCGCAGATGGTATTCTGGATTACCTAGGTGTCTAAATTTCCTCGATGATTATCTTCTTCTTTTAAAAAGGAGCCTTATGGCTCCTTTTTTCTTGCGGTAAAAGAACGCTAATACACTGTCTACGAAACAGATAGATAACAATAATATGTCGCTTTTTATCTAATCCGCTATACTTCGCCAAAGTTTACACTGATGGAATACTGTCGTTGAGATTACTCCCCGAATGGGCTCCGCAAGAGGCCATTATTTTAGCCTGGCCAGACGCCAATACAGACTGGAAAGATTGGCTAAACGAAGTACAAACCACCTATTTGGATATCATTCGTGCCATTAATCAAAATGATACTCCCGTTATTTTGCTGGTGAAGGCTGAAGAAATAGAAGAGGTTACATCTCGCTTACCCGCAACCGCGCGCGTACTTTTGGTTAAATCTGACTATAACGACACCTGGGTTAGAGACTACGGCTTTTTGACCTGCCAATCTGACAAAGGCAATGTTCCCGTGTCTTTCACTTTTAATGGTTGGGGAAACAAGTTTGATGCAAACCGTGACAATAATATGAACGCAGCATATTTATCGAGGCTTTGCAGTAATCCACTAGTTGCAGTCGATACAGTCGTTGAAGGTGGCGCTCTAGAGATAGACGCGGGTGGATGCCTGCTCTCCACTCGGATGTGCCTCGAGAATCCCGAGCGCAATGCTGAATTTTCTTCAGAACAATACTCAGCTTTGTTTGAGAAATACCTTGGTGCTACACAAACACATATTCTTAACAATGGTCATTTGGAGGGCGACGACACAGATGGCCACATTGATACGCTAGTCAGGTTTACCCCTCATGGTGACCTTGTAATACAAACAGCATTTAACGTACCTGAGGATCCTCACTATAGAGGTTTAGAAGCGCTTAAGCAGGAATGTGCAGAGCTGTTTCCAACCGCTCAAATACTCGAGTTGGCCTTACCCTCAATCTATAATGCAAACGGTGAAAGACTCCCCGCTTCCTATGCAAATTACCTGATTAGCAACAATTGTATCTTCGCGCCAATTTATGGCGAGAAGGAAGACGAGCAAAATATTGAATGCCTCGAACATGCATACCCAGAGTTTGACGTAATTGCCATTGACTGTCGCTATCTGGTAGAGCAGTTTGGCAGTTTACACTGCATAAGTATGCAAGTACCTACAAACACATTAAAGCAAGAATTACGTGGCATAATGTCGGAAGGAGTTACCCTATATGAGTAGCAATCAACTCAAGGTTGGCTTAGTTCAACAAGCAATAAACGACAATGATAAAGCAACAAATTGGTCGGCCTCTAAAACACAATTACGCACTTTAGCTGAAGAGGGCTGCAAATTAGTCTTATTGCAAGAACTGCATAGTACCTTGTACTTTTGTCAGGAGGAAAACACCGATTATTTCGATTTAGCAGAGCCAATTCCAGGACCTGCAACCGATTACTTCGGTGAGCTTGCCAAAGAACTCAATGTCGTTTTAGTCACGTCGCTATTTGAACGTCGTGCACCTGGTCTATATCACAACACTGCCGTCGTATTTGATGGTGATAAAGGGTTGGTGGGCACTTACAGAAAAATGCACATTCCAGACGATCCTGGCTTTTATGAAAAATTTTATTTTACGCCGGGCGATGTTGATGGCTTCAAACCGATCAATACCAGTGTCGGCAATTTAGGTGTACTTGTATGTTGGGATCAGTGGTATCCGGAAGCCGCACGTTTGATGGCTATGGCTGGTGCAGATATTCTTTTATACCCTACCGCTATCGGCTGGGATAAAAACGACACGCCAGAGGAACAGAAACGTCAGTTCGATGCTTGGCAAACAGTCCAAAGAGGGCACGCGGTTGCAAATTCTCTACCGGTTATTGTTGCCAATCGTACTGGTTTTGAAGCATCTCCAATCGCAGGAGATCCCGGAATTGACTTCTGGGGGCAAAGCTTTATCTGTGGTCCACAAGGTGAAATTTTGGCGCAAGCCAGTTCAGACAAAGAACAGAACCTTACGGTAACGTTTGATATGAAACGCTGTGAAAACGTCAGGCGCATTTGGCCTTATTTCAGGGATCGTCGAATTGACGCCTATTCGGATATCACTAAACGCTGGCGCGATTAGTTCTACTCAGTTGTGGTGTAACTCTTTGCACCACCGACTAGCCAAATTAAGCGTTACAACAACCCCAAGTAATAGCGGCAGCCAATAAAATACAGGACTTGGTGAAGCACTGGCGTTTAAGTATCCACTTAAAATCAGGTACAAAAATAGCATCATGCCTAATAATGCAGCCGAGCCGAAACCTGCGAATAGAGCAACACATAAGCGACAACCAATGTCGACACAGTGTTTAGTGCGCTCCGTAATTAATTGCATTTTATGTTCTCCTGTAAAGAAAAAATGCGCTCATATCATTCCTTGAGAGTGATGCCATTTTGCCAAATCAAAATGACTCACTGCTATGGAATATATAGCAAAGATTTGTAAGCTTTTTTGCAACAAATCGTTACTATGAGAACCAATCCACAAAAAAACTAATGACATATATATACGTTAAGCTATGTTGTCATTTCCCTACATAAAACAACAAGGAATCCCATGTTCAAGCGACTTGGCATATGTCTCTTGGCGTTAGCTGTATTTAGCACAAATGCAGAAATGAGCCCCGATGACATTACTAAATTTCAACTGAAAAATGGCATGACAATCATGGTGATGGAAGACCACTCCATTCCCAATGCAAACATGTATATTTTTTGGAAAGCGGGTTCGAGAAATGAATATCCCGGAACCACAGGATTAGCGCATTTTTTTGAGCACATGATGTTTAACGGTGCTAAAAAATATGGCCCCAAAATGTTCGACAGAACGATGGAAGCTAATGGCGGTGCCAACAATGCCTACACCAGCGAAAACCTCACTGTGTACACCAACTGGTTTCCATCGGGTGCATTAGAAGTTATTTTTGACTTGGAAGCAGACCGTATTCAAAACTTAGCTTTGGACCCAGAAATTGTCGAAAGTGAACGTGGCGTTGTAACGTCCGAGCGTTCAACAGGTTTAGAGAATAGTAACTTTAGAGCCATTTGGGGCGCGGTAAAAAATGCTGCATTCAGTGCACATCCATATAGCTGGTCGGTAATTGGACACGCCTCTGACATCGCTAACTGGACATTAGAAGATTTAGAGTCGTTCCACAAAACCTATTATGCGCCCAATAATGCCGTTATGGTCATAGTTGGTGCGGTAGATACTGCCGAGGTTAAACGCCTCGCGGAACAATATATCGAGCCCATACCCGCGCAAAAGCCACCGCGAAAAATACACACCGTAGAGCCAGAGCAAAAAGGTGAAAGGCGCGCTTACGTGCATAAACCTTCTGTCTCGTCAGCTAATATCATGATGGGTTTCCATATCCCTGCGAATACGCATGAAGATTACTATCCGCTGATTATGTTGGGAGACATTCTGACTTCTGGAAATAGCGCTAGACTGAACAGCGAATTGATATTTGAGCAACAGGTCGCCGATCAGGTGTTTACTTACATTCCTGACTCATTCGACCCAAACTTGTTTTATATATATGGAGTAGCCAGTCAAAGCGCTGACGCTGCAACACTGGAAAAAGCGATCATCAAAGAAATCAATGATGTTGCTAGGAACGGAATTACCGAGCAAGAGCTGCAAAAAGTCAAAAACCAAAAGCTTGTTGAGTTTTACCGCAACGTAGCAGAAATAAACAATCGCGCAGATTTGATTGGTCGTTATGAGTTGTTCCATGGCGACTTTAGAAAAATGTTCACCGCCCCTGATGATTTTCAAAAAGTGACGGCGCAAGATATTCAACGCGTTGCGGCAAAATATCTAGTGAAACGCAATAGAACAGTGGGTGTGCTAGATTCCAAGGAGGACAGCAATGAAAACGATTTATAAGATACTATCGGCCGTTTTAATTGTATTGCTGTCGAGTGTTAGCAACGCAAAGAGCCAATTCTCAATGCCCGAATACAGTAAGACGACGCTGGATAACGGATTGACGCTGTATTTGATGCAGCAAAGCGAAGTGCCCATGATTGATGTAAACGTTGTCATCGGCTCAGGAGCTATTTTTGATGGCAAAGTTGCCGGGCTCGCACAAATGACGAGTGACAACCTAATGTTTGGCACCCGTTCTTTAGACAAAAAGTCGCTTGAGTCTGCCCTGGAGTTTGTTGGTGCACAATTTTACACAGATGCATCCCTGGACTACAGCGAATTGAGTGCATCATTTGCCAAAAAAGATCAGGATGAAATGCTAGCGATTTTGGCAGAGGTTCTGCGCTCTCCCCGCTTTGACGAAGAAGAGTTCAACAAATATAAGAATCGTTACCTCGGCACATTAAAACGCCAGAAAGAAAGTCCGAACTCCGTTATAAGAAATTATTTTATGCAGATGATTTTTCCTGAGCACCCTTACCGTGCCGTCGTAGGTGGAGATGAATCAAGTGTTGAAGCTGCGGATATTAAGAGTTTAAAAACGTTTTACGGTGCACATTATCAACCTGCCAACATTGCCATTGTGGTCGCAGGTGATTTTGAAAGTAAAAAAATGTCGAACAAGCTCACTACTCTCTTTGGCGACTGGAAGGCTGAGCAACCTTTACCGAAGCGTCCTAGTTTTAAGGAAGTTGCAGCATTTGATAAACCAAGGGTACTGTTGGTAAATAAAGATGATGCCCGCGAAAGTACCTTTCTTATCGGTGGTGCAGGAGTGCCCAGAAGCAACCCTGACTTCGTCGCGCTAAACGTACTCAATACTATTTTAGGCGGTAGATTTACCTCATGGCTTAACGACGAGTTAAGAGTTAACTCAGGACTAACCTACGGAGCCAGAAGCCGCTTTTTGAACTATAAAGAGGCTGGCATATTCTATATATCAACTTTCACTGCCAATGATACTACTGAGGCGGCAATTGATTTGGCGCTTAAGACATACAGTAGACTATGGGAACAGGGAGTTGATGCTGAAACATTGAAATCGGCGAAAGCTTACGTAAAGGGACAATTTCCTCCTCGATATGAGACCAGCTCCGAATTAGCAAGCTTACTTGGTCGCATGCATATATACGGTTTTGACGAGTCTTTCATTAATGAGTTCGAACAGAATATCGATGCTATTGATGAAGCCCAAACCAAAACGCTTATTAAAAAGTACTTCCCTCAGGATAACCTGCAATTCACTGTAATTGGCAAAGCAGAAGAAATTAGAGACGTTTTGAAAAAATATGGTGAAGTGACAGAAATTGAAATAAAGACGCCAGGGTATGCACTCTGAGTAAGCTCTAACCGCGCCCTTTTTTTGGCTTACCCAAAAAAAGGGCTCTTCAAGAGCCCTTTTTCGTTTTCGTCGATACTAAAACAATTCAATGTCGTCAGTTTCATCAATGTCATCTGTGACGAAGTCATCCATACTAGGCATAGCCAACTCTTCTGGTGTCGGTGCGAGTGATTGAGAAATATCTTCAAGTCGATTGCTAAGGGTCTTCACGTCTTCAACGGTCAATAGTAAACCCGCTGTATGGGTTGATGATTCTTGAAATGATAACGCCACCTTCTCTAACGCATCGTCTAGTGCTGTTTCGATAAAACGTTCCTGATCATCATCAAGACCTAACGTAGGTAAGCTATCAAAAATGCGCGTTTTCATATCAATAAGGTCATTAAGCGCTGCCGTATTATGTTCATTTTGAGCTTTAGCAAGTTTGAATAACGCCGTTCTAAACTGGTTAAAAGCCAAAATGGTATCGCATGCGTTGGAATACATCAGTTTTTCTTGGTCTAACAACTCAAGTTTAGTGTTCACTGCCCCCAATATAGATGGCATTAAATCTTTCAGTCTGCCGTACTTCTGCTCGTCTTCTATCGGCATGTTTTTCACTAACATAGACACTTTTGGAAAGTTCACTAATGTACGGCAGCTAAAGTCGATGATTCGACCACTGCTTGAAAACTGACTTAAGATATTCCGTTCGGTTTCTGGCACAGAGCCACGTTCACACGTGAAGTAGTCTACCGCACCGTCTTGCCAACGAAATACAAGACTAGACTTTAGTTCTAATGAATTGAGTAGTTGAAAAACACCTTTGGCCAAAGCAAACCCCGTTTTTAGCTCATAAGAGTTTTCAATGAACTGGATTACTCTGCCCAATTCGCTTGAGTTGGTCATTGCTATGGTGGCGGTTTGCGTTGCCATCTGAGAATCTAACTGTAATCGACGCGCTTCCTGTAATCGAGTCGTTTGTAAAGTCACCCAGTCGATTACCGCTTTCTCGCTAATATCAAAAGGAAAAACAACGTTAACGCCAGCTTGATAAATGTCGCTTGTAGCAATTTCAGGTGCGGCGTTAATGATGGCGATATTAGGAAAGCGAATTAAGCCAGGCAACATTGTTTGCCATTGTAAGCGATTGCTGGTTTGTATGATGACCAAGTCAAAGTTTTGTTTTTCGAGCTCGACCGGTAACCCCATTTCCACTTGCTCGACTTGTTGTACAAGCAAAGAACTGGAATTCAATGCCGCAACAGCATTCAAGGACGGATGATGGCCTACGCAGCAAACCTTAACTGGAGAAAAATTCATAATTCGACATAAAAGATAAATAGACTAAAAGAATAGATGAGGGAAATGCGTACCGAAATGCGCCATATTCCACACTTTATGTAAGCTATGTCCTACATTTGGACCAGTCGGTCAAATAGATTACCAAGAAGAATGGAATAGGGTTTTGGAATGCAGCGAGGGCTTAGGACATGTCCCCTTGTTTGCGAATAAAATCAATAGATGGCGCAAAATAAGCTGCCCCAGTCTCAGCGGTTGTAAAATCCAAAATCTTGTCATATGTGCCCGTTTCATCGCCAAAAATCATACTTTCGAGCATTTGCGTGAACGGCCGACTGCTCTTCGCGCACGATACAAAAAATAATCCCTGAACCTTCATATTTCCATAAGGCATACTTTGGCGCAGTATCTCAATACTGTTCCCGTCATCGTCTTTCAAACTTGTGCGCTTGGTATGAGCATAGCGAGCTTTTTTATGAGACAAGAATTCTACGTCATCGGACTTGGTACGTCCCATGATTTGTTCTTGCTTTTCTACAGGGACTTGATTCCAATTATCTAGATTGTGCCTGTAGCGTTGAATGTGAATATAACTGCCACCCGTGTATGAAGGATCCTCGTCTCCGACGATAGCCACATCCAACTTGTGCATACCTTTAGGATTTTCGGTTCCATCAACAAACCCCGTTAAGTCGCGACCATCTAAGTATCTAAAACCTTTAACCTGCTCAAGTAGTTCAACATGACCTTTAAGAAGTTCGTATACGTCTACCCCTATGGCGTGACATATGTCGGCTCTATCCGCTCTAATTTGTATAAATAAGTCGCTTGGCACAACGGGCGCATGGCGGTCATCGCAATGCATATCAGGAAAAGGTGCGAGTTCTTTGGGAATGCCGCCAGGATAAAGTTCCATCCAGTAATTGGTGCCCACCGCTACGACGCCAGAGATCATTGCCTCGTAATGTTCTTCGTCGTAGTGTTCAAAGATATTGAGGATCTGTGCAAGCTTGGATCTGATGATGTCGTCTTGCTCATCAATAACATTAAACATCAAATATAAGGCATGTAAATTCGGTTCAGCGCAGATGCCTTTTTGTGGTTGCGGCATATCACTCTCTTTTGAGGCTTATTCTTTTATGAATGATTAATTACAAGCATACCTCAACTAGTAGAATAATAAAGTGAGTATGAGCTATTGCAGCGAATTAGTAACCCGCTGCATGACCATCTTTACGACTTTCTGAAGCGCCGTAGTACACGCCTGTTTTCGGATCTCGCATGATGGCTTGGTAGCCACCAAACCAACCACTAACTTCACGCAGAGTATGTCCTTTTTGCACTAGACTCCTGCGTGCTCCATTTCCAAAGCCATTTTCTAAGCTAACATAACCACCGTCTTCCATCATTTCTCCCGTCGGTTGGCTGGAACCGGAATGTAAGATACGAGGTGCATCACCGGCTTCCTGCAAATTCATACCAAAATCGATAAGGTTCATGACTACCTGAGCATGCATTTGTGGTTGCGCGCCGCCGCCCATAACACCAAAACTTACCCATGGTTTACCACGGTGGGTAATAAAGGCGGGAATAATAGTGTGAAATGGGCGCTTTTCTGGCGCATAAGCGTTGAAATGATCGTCTTGAAGCGCAAACAATTCTCCGCGGTTTTGCAACACGAACCCCAATTCGGTGGGGATCATGCCTGACCCCATACCTCGATAATTACTTTGAATTAACGACACCATATTGCCGTCTTTGTCAGCTGTAGTTAGATAAATGGTGTCGCCCTCGTATGGACCTGCATCATAACGTTTAGCCGCTTTCTCTGCGTCGATAAGCGCGAAACGCTCTTTTGCATACTCTTTAGAAATTAACATGTTAATCGGCAGGTTATTAAATGCAGGATCCGAGTAAAACCTAGCTCTGTCTTCAAATGCTAATTTTTTAGATTCGACAAATGCGTGCACGTATTCAGAACTGCCGTAGCCAAGCCCCTCAACATCAAACAGTTCCATTGTATTGAGTATTTGCAGCGCAGCTATACCTTGGCCATTGGGCGGCAATTCCCATACATCATAACCGCGATAACTTGTCGATAGAGGTTCTACCCACTCAGAGGTGTGATTGGCGAGATCTTTGTATTCCAAGAAACCACCTTGCTCTTTCATGAACGCACTAATAACACGGGCAATATCGCCTTTGTAAAAAGCATCTCTGCCACCCGTCGCTAATTTTTCATAGGTAGACGCTAGGTTGGGATTACGAAAGATCTCCCCTTTTTTAGGCACATCGCCAGTAGGCATAAAAGTCTCGGCAAAGCCGGGGTAGTGCCCTATGCGTTTTTTATTCAATTCAAAGTAGTAAGCTATTAGTTCTGACACAGGGAAACCATTGCGCGCATACTCAATGGCAGGTGAAAGCAATTCAGCCATAGGTAGCTTGCCAAACTTGTCGTGCAACATATACCAACCGTCAACAGCACCTGGCACACTCACGGGTAACGCACCATAAGAAGGTATTTTTTCTAATTCTAGCTTTTTGAAATGCTCCATTGTGAGGGATTTGGGTGAGCGGCCGGATGCATTTAAGCCATGCAGCTTCTTGTCTTTGGCATCCCAAACGATTGCGTAGAGATCACCGCCAATGCCACAGCCTGTGGGTTCAACGAGCCCTAACATCGCATTTGCCGCAATTGCCGCGTCAATCGCATTACCGCCCTTTTTTAAAATATCTAAGGCCACTTGGGTTGCTAGAGGTTGGCTAGTTGCCGCCATCCCATTTTGCGCGATAACTTCAGAACGACTGGCAAAGTGATGCCCGGTAATTCTGTCATAAGCCTGGGCATTTGCCATCGTGAAAAATAAACACCCCGCCCCCAAAACTCTAGATGCTGAATAAAACCATTCCCTAACCCGACTGACGGCCATAAAAGCGTTACCTATATCTAACTGATTGACTGATAAACAATATATAAAGCAAAGCGAGAGATAAAGATCTAAAAAAATAATCAGATACTAATGCATAGCTAAGCTGCAAATTTAAAAAACATCCCGACCTAAATGATTTTGGCTAACTCAGCCTCTGCACAGCTGAGCCGCAATTTCAGAAGCAGTCTCAACATTCTTAGTTTTATCTAAGTAGTTTTATTTCCAGCAAAGCCGTTCTCGCCATTGTTATCAATAATTGCGACTCGAACTATTTTGGCTAACTCAGCCAAGCCGCAATTTCAGAAACAGTCTCAACATTCTTAGTTTTGGCTAAGTAGTTTTATTTCCAGCAAGGCAGCTCTCCACGTAAGAAAAGGTCATGGGCATTAATCTTTTTTGCTTTAGTAATTGGTCTTTAGGCGAAGCCGTCGAAAGCAGACAGCCCAAGGAGTGTATAAGCAATACATGACTTGGGTGGCTGATGAAGACAATGAAGCATAAAGGCCAAGAACGACGCCAAAAAGAAAAACCCCAGCCAAATTGGCTGGGGAAAAGGGCATATAGCATAAAGCTATCTGTTCCCGCAGGAACGCTGAAAGCCTGCCGATATCACCGACAGGCAAATCCTATATCCTTGTTGTTATTAGTAGTTCCATCTTCTGGGTGTTTAAAACTTTATAGTTCACATCCGTGTGAAAGTTTCCTTCAAACTTAGCCTTTAACGCTAAAATCTGGGTATGCTTCAAGGCCACAATCAACCTTATCAAGACCTTCGTATTCGTCTTCTTCACTAACACGGATACCCATGATAGTTTTCAGTACGAACCATACGATGAAGCTTGCTACGAATACCCATACAAAGATGGTAAGTGCACCGATAATTTGACCAGTGAAGGTTGAACCTGAATTTGTAAGAGGTACAACCAATAGACCGAATAGACCTACAGTACCGTGAACAGAGATAGCACCTACGGGATCGTCAATCTTAAGTTTATCTAGGCCAACGATAGAGAATACAACGATGATACCGCCCACAGCGCCGATTATTGTTGCTTCTAGAGCAGTTGGCGTTGAAGGTTCGGCAGTAATCGCAACTAGACCTGCTAGCGCACCATTAAGTGCCATAGTTAGGTCCGCTTTCTTAAATAGAACCTTTGCTAGTATTAGTGCGGCAATAGAACCACCAGCTGCAGCTGCATTAGTGTTAAGGAAAACCATCGCAACAGAGTTAGCGTTCGCGATGTCACCTAGCTTAAGCACTGAACCACCGTTGAAGCCGAACCAACCCATCCAAAGGATGAAGGTACCTAGCGTAGCTAGAGGAAGGTTAGCACCTGGAATTGCGTTGACTTTGCCGTCTGCACCGTATTTACCTTTACGAGCACCAAGCAACAATACACCTGCAAGAGCAGCAGCTGCACCAGCCATGTGTACGATACCTGAACCTGCGAAGTCAGAGAATCCAAGGTCGCCTAGAGTATACATACCAAATACCGCGTTGCCGCCCCAAGTCCAGCTACCTTCCATTGGGTAGATGAAACCAGTCATGAATACTGCGAAAATTAAGAATGCCCATAACTTCATACGCTCCGCTACCGCACCAGATACGATAGACATACAAGTTGCTACAAATACAACTTGGAAGAAGAAGTCAGATGCACCAGAGTAGATTGAACCACCCTCGAAGCCGTCTTCGCGAGCAGCGAAATCGCTCAATGTAGACGCCACGTCTACGTCAGCAATACCGCCCAAGAACCAGCTACCACCGTACATGATCATGTATCCACACACCATGTACATAGTGCAGGAAATCGCGAACAGTGCGACGTTTTTAGTTAAGATTTCAGTTGTGTTTTTTGCGCGAACTAAACCTGCTTCGAGCATGGCAAAACCTGCTGCCATCCACATTACAAGTGCGCCGCACACTAAAAAGTAGAAAGTATCTATTGCGTATTGAAGATGAAAAGCTTGTTCCATTTTATCCTCCTAGTTGTGCTTAGATGGCATCGCCATCCGTTTCACCGGTTCTAATTCTGACAGCGTGTTCCAAGTCGAATACAAAGACTTTACCGTCACCAATTTTGCCGGTTTTTGCCGCACCGACGATGGCTTCCACCAAACGTTCTACTTGATCACCATCAACAGCGATTTCAAGTTTAACTTTAGGTAAAAAATCTACCTGATATTCTGCGCCGCGATAAAGTTCTGTATGTCCTTTTTGACGTCCAAAGCCTTTTACTTCAGTAACAGTCAAACCGTCGATACCGATCTCTGAAATCGCTTCGCGAACATCATCAAGCTTGAAAGGCTTTATGATCGCACTGACTAGTTTCATGTTCATGCTCCCCAATGTTTTGCTAATTATTAAGCTGTGTGTTCCGATGCTGTAGAAGTTAACAAGTCTTATGCCAATAAATATTTTTTATATTTTTCATATAGTTACGTTTTTGGAAAGGAATAACCGAAAGAATCGTTGCACCATACAGGTGCATTCGATAGGAAGGTGTAATATTTTGGTGCAAAATCTGTAAAAAGATGTTTCAGATTGAAATATATGAAGTGAAATTAGAGGCTGGCATCGGCTAGTCTGGCCAAAATTATACTGGTTTCAATTGAACTCAATAAGAAAATTCGATTTAAATTATCAATATTATCAGTAGGTTGGTGGTAATGTTTATGATCGTCGACACCTAAGAACATATAAGGGACACCTTGTTTGGCGAATGCATAATGATCGCTGGCACTGTACCAATCAATAGTGTATTTCCTGTCACGACTTTTGGTTTTGCCATCGTGTCCGAATTCCACACACTGCCCACTTTGACTAAGGACTTTGTGCGCAAAGTCTCTCAATTGAGGATTTCTGCGTGTACCGCCCAAATAAAGTACGTGTTTCCTACCAGGGTTACCAATCATGTCTAAATTGATATTGAGTAAAATGCTTGACAGTGGAACCGGAGGGTTTTCCACAAAGGCTTTCGCACCATAAAGACCTGATTCTTCATAATCAGTAGCAAGCAATATCATACTATGGCTTGGTTTGTTGACTGCAAAATGAGCAGCAATCGCAAGAAGGGCACTGACTCCTGAGGCATTATCATCCGCCCCAGGATATATTTTTCCTCTCTTTTTCCCTAGGTGGTCGTAATGCGCCGTAATAACAATATACTTTTCCGGAACACGGGTTCCCTGAATCAATCCTGCGACATTAAAGCCCCATTTGCTCGAGAACAGTCCTTTGAGCTCAAACGGCAAATAATACTTACTTAATTCAGTTCGCTTTATTCCGTCAGGTAAATGAGAACCTGTATTTTTATCTTCTAAAGACTCGAGATTGCTTGCGTCGAATCGCGCTGCAATATATTCACGAGCCAACTTAGCGCCCCGTTTACCGGCTCGGCGCCCTTCCAACTCCTCACTCGCTAGATATGACACATCCTGCCAAGCTTGTTCATGATCAACGGTATGAAATAACCGCACATTTTTGCAGTTCCTGTCCGCGAGCGCAGCCATAGGCAACGTCAACGCTAGGGCGACGACCTGAATTGTTAGTAAACGAACACTCAAAGTTTGCTTAATAGATCGATTTTAGATTGGTATCGCGACTTTTCATCATCAAATGGAGCAAAGCGTTTGGCACGACGAAGGTACTTTTCACTTGCCGTCACGTCACCCAACGCCGCATAGGATTTGGCCAGCCCGAAATAAAACTCATGCTTGTCATTTTCAAGGCGGATTGCACGCTGGTAATGACTAATAGCGATACGATATGCGCCGCTTTCTCTATTCTCCTCACCACGAATATAATGAAAATACGGATTACTGCGCCTGCGAGCATCAACCTCTGTCATGATTTTTTGATATTTTTTGGTCTCACCGCGCATATTGTATAATACGGCTAAGTTTTCTAGCGTAGTCAAATTACCAGGATCCAACGCCAGTACTTGTTTGTAAGTATTTTCTGCCCAATCGTAATGATTCGTCATTCGATATAAAATACCGAGATTTATAATACTCGCTTGAAAGGAGGCATCGGTAAGAATCGATTCTTTTAAATATGCATATGCAGTATTGTAGTCGCCATCAAGCATCGCATCTGCGCCTTTGTTATTATAAAACATGGCCAATACACGCGCTTTTCCAACTTCTTTAGCGGGCAACACTTTTTTGGGAGAAAAAGGGTCAAAATCCACCACCACAGATCTCTTTGTTAAATGAAGCGTTCCAGCCTTCTCTGGTGGCGATATACGCAGGTTTATATGGCCATTTAATAGACTGCGCCCCTTTCTACGCGTCCAATACTCGGGGATCTCAATCTCTTGGAATTCAACATCTAGATGTGCCTTGCTAGCCAATGCGTATGTCAAAATCGACAACGACAGGCAGTTGGCCATCTTATTATTGAAAGTGTCATTCGCGACAGTATTTGCTTTACCATCGTAAAGTAGGTTGAAATCGGTTCGATCGAACATATCCCGAACGATTTGTTTCATTCGTTTCACAGGATCAGGATGTGTGAACAATAATTGCGTTACATATTGATTCGCGTTTTCACCGAGCTGAAAAATTTCTTCAGGTGTCTCGATAGCAACATCGTTACCAGATTCAAATGCAAAATCCAGCAAATGTGGACGAATATCAACGTGTGAGTTATCGGTAGACTTACAACCAGATAACAGTATAAATATCAATGTGAAAATATAGCGCTTCATCTCTAAGCCTCAAAAAACAAAGACCAGATAAAGTTAAGTATAGACAATATTGCGTCGAAAACAGGGAGAAACTGTAACAGGCTATCGCAAATAAGCGTGTATTGGTCGCTTCTAAGATGAGATTAAGTGGCACCATTCGCTATGCGATTGCTACATCTCTAGCCTTATATTTTCTTTTAATTCACGTAAATAAATACTGTGACGATTCAACACTTCTATTAATGTGTTTTGGTCATCTAAATTGAGAAAATCGCCGAGTTTGCAACTGACGTTAACAGAACGAAATTCGAGTTGTCTGACATCCTCCGGGTGATTGCGGGATTGACAAACAAAGGACATTTTTTCTTTAGAAAAGACGTGCTCTTCTTGTATTTTTTCAATGCCTTTTTGAACCGAAACCGAATCATCTTTTATGAAGATCCGCTGCTTTTTATAAGTTCCTCGCGACACGATGTAAGTGATAAGTGCTAGTAACCCTACCTCCAAGCCCGCAAACGGTAGTACCAACCAAGCGCCAACCAAGCTCCATACCAAAGCGATACTGAGACAAAACCCACCGACTAGAAGGACAAAAAGTTTACTTTGACGCCAAGTAAGCGAGCGATTAGGTCTTAGCACAATGACGGTGCAATCGCTTTTTTCGTCAACACTGATCATTGGCAACGAAATTCCGGAGATACTCGCAGAACTCCTCAAATGGAAGCGGTTTACTAAAGTGAAAGCCCTGTAAGTACTGGCAGTTGTGCTCTTTGAGAAAATCGATGTGCTCCTGAGATTCAACCCCTTCGGCAACACAATCCAAATTGAGGCTGTCAGCCACGGCTAAAATCGCATCGATAATAATCTCATCTTTTTCATCCTGACCAATTCCCCATATAAAACTACGATCCAGTTTCACGGTGTTTAAAGGTAGGCGTTTTAGGTAGGCAAAGGAAGAATACCCCGTACCAAAGTCATCAAGCGCCAAATGAATGCCGTATTCCATCAACCGGCGCATCGTCGTTATCGCCTTTTCTGGGTGCGACATTAGGGCACTCTCTGTTACTTCAACTCTGAGTGCCGACGTAGGCAATTCGTGGTGTTTGAGTATATTTACCATACTTTCAGCGACATTGGCTTGCTCAAAATGTAAGACAGACAGGTTAAGTGATAGATAAAACTCTGGGCGTTGTTTGCGCCACACAGCGACTTCTTTTAAGCCACGCGACAAAGCGTCATTCGTCATCGGTATAATCAAACCTATTTGTTCCGACAGACTAATAAAATCGCCCGGAGCAACAACGCCATCTGGAGAATACCAGCGCAATAAGAGTTCCGCGCCAACAATATCTCCCGTCTTAGCACCAATGATTGGTTGATAATAATTTACAAACTCTTGATTTACCTGCGCCTGCTTTAAATCGTATTCTTTTTGTAATTTTTCTCTGACTTCAAAGTCCATTGATTCAGTGTAAAAATGGAAGCAATTACTGGGGTCTTTTTTCGCGTGGTACATTGCAATATCAGCATCTCGCAACAAGTCTTCAGGCGTCTTGGCATCACTTGGATAAAGGGCAATACCAATACTTGGCGCGACACTGACTTTATGTGGACCTAATTGAATTGGACGCCCAGTATGAGTGGCAATTTCTTGCGCCACTTCACCAACATGCGTTATATCCTTGAAAGATTCCAAAAGAACCACGAATTCATCGCCCCCTAATCTTGCGACTGTATCCTGTTTACGCACCCGTCCCTTTAATCGGTTCGCTATTTTTTTCAGCAAGAGGTCGCCATAATCATGACCGAGCGAGTCATTAACCGGCTTAAACCTATCTAAATCTAGGAACAACAGGGCAAGTGTATTGTGGTTTCGGTCTGCTCCTTGAATAGCATGCTCAATGCGGTCAATCAGCAAAGTACGATTAGGCAATGCAGTAAGCGGGTCATAATTAGCCATACGACGCAATTCTTCTTCAGCGAGTTTTTGCGCCGTAATATCAGTAAAGATGACAACATAATGGTGATCATCTCTACTTTTCACATTAATGAGACTGATGTTGATAAGTAGGTGCTTGAGTTGCCCTTCTGCATTTGGCACCGAATCTTCTCCATGCCAGTGTTCCCCGGCGACCATGGATTCCATAATTCGGCGGTAATAGCTCATCTTATTTGACAGATCTTTAAATGCGTCATCTCGCAACGAAAACGGCTGATTAGGCTCAATATTGAACGCTGAATAAAAAGAATCATTGGCCATAACACCGTTGAATTCAGAGACAATAATAAGCACCCAATCTTTAGTATTTCTAAAAGCCTCACCAAACAAAGATGCGCTTTCTTCTACTGATTTTATCTCTGTAATGTCGGTCAGCAGCCCTGTTATTCTCATTGGCTTGCGGTCTCTACCGCGTTTTACAATTCTGCCGACATTTCGATACCAACCATAATCGCCGGTCTCCATACGTAAACGATAGGTCAGGTTAAAGGCATCGTTAGCAGGATTATCAAGCAAGTTCTGCCATTCTTTTAAAAACTCTCGTTTATCTTCTGAATGAATCGCACGGAAGTGTTCTTTCGAGTTTGCGGTTTGAATACTGGTGTTGTCATTGTCACTAGAAAAAGTAATTCGGTCTGTTTCACCAGACCACTCCCACGCTTGGCTATGACTGGACGCTAAGGCGATACGCAACCTTTCTTCACTTCTGAATAACTCCCTGTTTGCAGTTACTAAAAGCTGCTGTTTTAAACGACGACGATAGACAAAAAACAATACCAGCATGATTGCAATTAATGCATAAATGGATTGCGCCAGCGGCGATGCCCATGGCGCATGTCGAACAGAAATATAGATCGTGCTGGGTTTAGTTTTGTATCCAGTAAAAGGAGAAAAAGCGACAACGCGAAACTCATAATGCCCCGGAGCTAGCTGCGGAAAATAAACTGAATTTTCACGGCTTCGAGGGTACTCTATAACTTCATCAGAAATCAGTTGATACTCATATTCAACGCTGGTCTGTTGGTCGAAACCCAAGGTAGAAAAACTTATCTCGACTCCGGTGTCATCATAATTTAACGAAAATGCTTGGCCTGCGAGGTCGCCATAACTCGTTTCTATATCAGTACCTGATGCTACTTTGACCCTATCGAAATAGACTCGGTTGTGAAAATCGGAGTTAGCCTCGATGTCTTCCGGGTTGAAACGCGTGATCCCTTTCACGCTGCCGTAAATTAGATCACCATTTGTAAGCTCTGCATAAGCGCCACTGTTAAACTCCATCACATGTAGGCCATAGTCATTGTCGTATTGCACTACATGTTTACTATCCATATTAAGGCTAAAAATCCCATCATGAGTACTCATCCACAATCGTCCCTGCTTATCAGGAATCAAACCATAAACCGGAAACAAAGGTTTGTTAGCGACGCGATTGTGTTCATACACCACCCGATAATCTTGACTAGATATCGCAAAAACCCCTCGATCTGTGACGCTTAGCCATATCAAGCCGTTTTTCTCGTCAAAAACCCAGTTATCTATGTAGGTAAATTCTTGTGGAGAGTAATTCTGAAGTTCAAACAGTTTTCTCGAGCGAAGCGTTGTTTTATCTACCCCCCATAACTGACCAGAAGCACTCATCAACATGACATTTGAATCGGGTAACTCTCCTATAAATCCGAAACTGAAATAGGGAGACACCTCAGTTTTCAGAGACTCCACTTCCGTAATTTCTGTTGTCTGCAAGTCGTAAACGTAAAACGACTCTAACGTCACAATCCACAACTTATTGTCATTAGACATTCGAATAAACGACTGCTGATCATTGAACACAGAACGATACGATTCATCAGCTAGTGGAATGGGTTTAGCTACCTTAAGTTGAGTATCGAAATAGGTAATACCAGCGTAACTGGAGAGCCACAAATCACCGGTCTTATCTTTTTGCATTTGCAATATGTGACTACTTTCAGATAACTCACTTTCACTTTGCAAATAAACATTGTGTTGTTCAGTTTTTGGGTCGTAATGGCTTAGCCCATTGGTAGTACCTATCCACAGTTCATTTGGGGCGCCTTCCTTGATCGCCCACACCTCATTGTGAGCAAGCTGCTGGCCCTGCATTGGTGAATTAAAACGACTCCTGAACACCCGAGTTTTTGGGTTCCACACATAAATGCCGCGCGAATTAGAGGCTAGCCAAAAATTGCCCGAGCGGTCGATATAGATTTCGTTAATATTATTGTTATAGATATCCTGATTAGAACGTGAAAACTGCAAGACTAGGGATATCGATTGGTCAGTAGGATCAACACGTAACAAACCGTCCTCTGACGCCACATAAAGCAGCCCATCATGCAGTTCGATGTCACGAAATTGAATTGCAGGCACAGCCTCTTTGACTTGAATAAAATCGAAATTCTGTACGACGGCTGAGCTCACATCCAGCGCAGAAAAGTGAAACAATCCGCGTGCCGTGGCCGCCCAAATATTGTTTTTCGGATCCACAACGAGTTTTCTTATTCGTTGCTCAAAAGCGTCCAACTCATCATTGCTCGGGTCGGTTTTGAAATTAAACGCACTGTAGGTGTTTGTTTCCCTATCGACTACATAAAGCCCTTTATTTGAGCCCAGATAAAACTGATCGTCGTGTAGCACCCCAGTGGTGAAAAACTGTTCTTCACCAAAGCTCTCAGCCACGTCCATCAGGGGATGAAAACTGTCAGTTTCAACGCGATATTCCACCAGCCCGGTAGCAGTAATAAACCAAACTTTTGAACCGTCTTTTGACATGATGTAATCCACCACATCGTTTTGCGGTTCATCTACCGAAGAATACTTTAGTGTTTGCGTATTGGACGCTAAGTCGTAAACGAAAAGGCCATAATCATAAACAGATATCCAAATCTGTCCCTCTATTGGCTGAAAAACAAAATTTACGAAAGAAGACTTAAACGAACTCTGTTCCCCTGTAAATTGTCTAATATCGTAGCCGTTGTAAAAATTTAATCCTTCATAAGTGCCAAGCCAGACATACCCCTGTTTATCTTGAAATACGGTGACTACGGACCCCTGAGACAGTCCCTCTTCAGTCGAAATTCGCTTGAGCGTTACACGTTCTGGAGGGATATCAAAGACATTGGCATGAGTATTAAAGGAAGCAAAAACCCCCCCTAAGAGGAAAGTTACAAAGAAAATGGAGGTTAATTTTTTTCTGTTGTGCACAAATCGAGTATCAAACGGAACATCTATGACCAAATAATAGATAAGAAACCGAATAATTTCAGGTTTTATGGCATCCGTGCCGAAGGCATTAGATAAATTCTCCAGCTAACTGAACTAACCAGTAACCGCAAAGTGCTAACTGCACCAAAAATGCTGCGAAGCGAATCTGGACGGAAAGGACAGATGTTGAAGCAAGGTGTATCAGGGTTTGAACAACACGAGCAGCCAATAAAACATATACCAAAGGTTCCGTAATCGAAGTCAAATCAGTCGCCAATGCTAAAATCAGCGTACCACCAATGATAGGAAATGACTCAACACAATTTGCGTGCGCTCTGGTAAGTCGTTGCCCAAAAGCATCAACATCGCTGCCGTCTGCACTAAATTCATTTGCCGCTTTCTGTCCTTTTGCCACCGCCATAGAACGATAACCAATCAAGAATGCGACCAGTAAAAGCGTCCAAAAAATTAATGCAGCTAAAACGGTTGCCGTTGCCATTCCCATCTCCCAAATTTCTAACTTGTTCAAATACATTCCATAAGATAGGGTGACCCCCTCAAATCATTCAAATTTTTTACTAAAAATCATATGAGAACATTTGCAGGAAGCTGTCACTGTGGAGCGATTAAATTTCAAGTTCAGGCTGACGTGCCACTTGAGGTAGATCGGTGTAATTGCTCGATTTGCCGAAAAGGCGGTTTTCTACATCTCATTGTTGCCAAGAATAAATTCGAGCTTATCGAAGGTAAAAACCACATCCAAACTTATAAATTCGGTTCAGGAATCGCGAAGCACACGTTCTGCAAACATTGTGGTATCAAACCATTTTACATTCCGCGCTCAAATCCAGATGGCGTGGATATCAATGTCAACTGTTTAGATGAGCCACAATTGGACATGCAGATCACCGATTTCGATGGGCAAAATTGGGAAAGGCACGCTCACAAGCTCGCACATAAATCTAAATAGAAAAGTAATATAGGTACTATCTTCTAACTTTGTTCGATTATTTCTTTTTCAAAAAAAATGCCAGCAGGTGCTGGCATTTTTGCTAACTTAACACGAGTACTATTTACTCTTTATCTTTAGCTCTTGAAGCGCGTTTACGCTCGTTCTCTGTAAGTAACTTCTTGCGAATGCGAATGCTCTCAGGCGTAACTTCAACTAGCTCATCATCGTCGATAAATTCCATCGCTTGTTCAAGTGACATCACGATAGGTGGCGTTAATGTTTGAGCTTCATCAGTACCTGCGGCACGGACGTTTGTCAGTTGCTTACCTTTCAATGCATTTACCGTTAGGTCATTGTCACGGCTATGAATACCAATAACCATACCTTCATAAACTTCGACACCGTGGCCTATGAATAGACGGCCGCGCTCTTGCAAGTTAAACAAGGCATTGGTAAGTGCTTTACCAGCTGCGTTAGCAATCAATACACCATTCTTACGCTGGCCAATAACTCCGCCTTTGAATGGACCGTAGTGATCAAATGAATGGTAAAGAAGACCAGAACCTGAGGTCAGTGTCATAAACTCAGTATGGAATCCGATAAGTCCACGACTAGGCATTACGAAATCGAGACGAATACGCCCTTTACCATCAGGAACCATGTTTTGTAGTTCCGCTTTTCTAAAGCCTAACTGCTCCATGATTGAGCCTTGATGTTCTTCTTCAACATCAATAGTTACCGTTTCAAATGGTTCTTCTAGTTCACCATTAACTTCATGGATAATTACTTCAGGACGTGAAACCGCTAATTCAAAGCCTTCGCGACGCATATTCTCGATAAGAATACCCAGGTGAAGCTCACCGCGGCCAGAAACACGGAATTTATCCGGGTCTTCAGTTTCTTCGACACGCAATGCCACGTTGTGAATTTCTTCCTGGCGTAAACGCTCAAGGATATTGCGCGAGGTAACGTACTTACCTTCTTTACCTGCAAATGGAGAGGTATTTACTTGGAAGGTCATGGTTACTGTTGGCTCATCAACACTAAGCGGTTCAAGAGGCACAACAATATTTGCATCACAAATGGTATCTGAAATTTTAAGCTCGCCTAGACCAGTAACTGCGATGATGTTCCCCGCAGTCGCTTCACCAATTTCGTGACGCTCTAACCCAAGGTAGCCCATAACTTGGCCGACTTTACCGTTGCGTTTATTACCTTCTCGATCAACGATGGTGACTTGTTGGTTCGTTTTGATACTGCCACGCGTGATACGACCCACACCGATAACCCCAACATAAGAGTTGTAATCTAGCTGCGTGATTTGCATTTGCAGTCCACCATCAGCATCAGTATCAGGCGCCGACACTTGTTCAACGATGGTTTCAAATAAGGCGTTCATGTCTTCTGCCGGCTCGTCAGCATCGTGTGAAGCCCAGCCATTTAGTGCAGATGCATAAACTACTTGGAAATCTAACTGCTCATCAGTTGCACCCAAGTTATCAAACAAATCAAATACTTGTTCTATTACCCAGTCTGTGCGTGAACCAGGCTTATCAACCTTATTTATTACTACAATTGGCTTTAACCCCTGTGCAAATGCTTTTTGCGTTACAAAGCGCGTTTGCGGCATTGGGCCTTCTTGAGCATCAACTAGAAGTAATACTGAATCAGCCATCGACATAACTCGTTCTACTTCACCACCGAAATCGGCGTGTCCAGGAGTATCAACGATATTGATATGATAGCCATTCCATTCAATAGCTGTATTCTTAGCGAGGATAGTAATACCACGCTCTTTCTCTAGATCGTTCGAATCCATTACCCTGTCTTCAGATTCCCCACGGGTTTCGAGGGTGCCTGATTGCTGAAGTAATTTGTCAACCAAAGTGGTTTTGCCGTGGTCAACGTGGGCAATGATCGCAATATTGCGTAATTTCTCGATCGAAGTTGGTTTCGCGGTCATGTAAAACTATCTCTTAAAGTTCTCTTTAATCTGTGTCTATTTTTTGTGCTGAATGCAGCGAGCCGCGGATTCTACAGGTTTATTCTCTATTTGGCGATAATCATTTCGCTTTTTTACTTGATGATCATCTAGATGTCACAATATAAACGTTACAGTTGCACCAAACTGGAAATACGCTAGTGTTAAATACTGCAATTTTCGTTTGTTGCACCAAAAAGGAATCGATACGCACCATTTTCGTGCATAAAAATGATGAAAAAATGATTTATAAGTATTAGATCTTTGTTTTATAAGCAGTTTTTTATCAATTCTAGGTGGCACTATAATAGCTTCACATCCCAAACCATATTGTCGGTGCTATGAAAGCACCTTAGTAGATTACGCAACCGGAGGACACTATGTCAGTAGACAAGGCTTTAGACCTAATTAAAGAGAGCGAGGCAAAATTTGTTGATTTACGCTTTACCGATACTAAAGGTAAAGAACAACACGTTTCGATCCCTGCAAGCCTAGTTGATGAAGATTTCTTTGAAGAAGGTAAAATGTTTGATGGTTCTTCTATCGCTGGATGGAAGGGCATTAACGAATCAGACATGATTTTGATGCCTGACGCTTCTACAGCGGTACTAGACCCGTTCGCAGAAGAAGCACAAGTTAACATCCGCTGTGATATTGTAGAGCCTTCTACAATGCAAGGTTACGAGCGCGACCCACGTTCTGTAGCAAAACGCGCGGAAGAGTATTTGAAATCTACAGGTATCGGTGACCAAGTATTCTTCGGTCCAGAACCAGAATTTTTCTTGTTTGACGACGTTCGTTTCCATACTGAAATGGGCGAATCTTTCTACAAAATCGACTCTGTAGAAGCCAAATGGAATTCAGGCGCAGAGTTTGAAAACGGTAACATGGGGCACCGCCCAGGCGTTAAAGGCGGTTACTTCCCAGTACCCCCAGTAGACTCTGCACATGACATCCGTTCTGCAATGTGTCTTGTTATGGAAGAAATGGGTCTAACTGTAGAAGCTCACCACCACGAAGTTGCTACTGGCGGTCAAAACGAAATCGCTACTATGTTCAACTCTCTAGTGAAGAAAGCTGACGAAATCCAAATCTACAAGTATGTCATTCATAATGTAGCTGACGCTTACGGTAAATCAGCGACATTCATGCCTAAGCCACTTGTAGGCGACAACGGTACTGGTATGCACTGTCACCAATCAATCGCAAAAGGCGGTGAGAACGTATTCGCTGGTGATAAGTACGCGGGTCTTTCTGAAGAAGCACTTTACTACATCGGCGGTATCATTAAGCACGCACGTGCTATTAATGCATTCTCTAACGCTTCAACCAACTCATATAAGCGTTTGGTTCCAGGATTCGAAGCACCAGTAATGCTAGCTTACTCTGCACGTAACCGTTCTGCGTCTATCCGCGTGCCTTTCGTTAACAGTGCTAAAGCTCGCCGTATCGAAGTTCGTTTCCCTGACCCAACAGCTAACCCTTACTTAGCCTTCACAGCTATGTTAATGGCTGGTCTTGACGGAATTAAGAACAAGATCCACCCTGGCGACTCAATGGATAAAGATTTATATGATCTTCCTGCAGAAGAAGCAGCTGAAATCCCAACTGTTGCTAGCTCACTAGAAATGGCTCTAGACGCGCTAGACAATGACCGTGAGTTCTTAACTGCTGGCGGCGTTATGACTGACGACATGATTGACGCATACATCGAACTCAAGCGTGCTGATGTTGAACTACTCAACACCACAACTGCACCAGTAGAATTCGATTTATACTACAGCGTATAATTCATTCACCTCAAAAAGCCCGTCTTAAGACGGGCTTTTTTTGCCTGAGATTTGGTATTCCACCTGCGACAACTCAAATTCATACTTACGTCGAAGAACTAGCACTGTTCACCCAAGTCCAATTTGCTACACTTGGTTTAGAGTATTAATAGGACGCTGACTTCACTATGCGACGCTTGTTTTCATTAGGTCTACTGTGCTTGTGCATCAATCACTTACAGGCCGCGACTATATACAAAGTGATCATGCCGGATGGAAAAGTCATCTTCACAGACAAGCCTCAAAAAGGTGCAGTTAAAGTAGAAGCACTTAGTAAGATTAATGTAACGCCTAAATTACCTGCTTCAACACAGGTTCCGCTTAGTACATCAAACCCCATTAACAACGCGCAAACCCCACCTGTTCCGAAGGAAACCTACCAACTAAAAATGTTGGCTCCAACTCAAGAACAAACTATTCGTGACAATAACGGAAGTGTTGAAGTTATCGCCTCTGTAGCCCCCGAACCGAAATCAGCTAAATATAAACTGTTCCTAAATGGTGCACTGGCTCAAGAGCAAAATTTACCACAATTTAATCTCACCAAATTAGAGCGTGGTGAGCATAACATTCAGGTGCAAATGACTGGCGAGACGGGCAGGCTAATTGCATCTACTCAGATAGTGACTTTTTATCTGCACAAAGCGTCCATTATAAACCGGGCAAACTAGGTTATTTGGGTATTTCGCAACCCAGAACGCAATGTGTGAAAGTAGCCATGCACTAAATAAGTGCATGAGCTAAACTATCTGGACATGAAGACTATAAATTTCGAACAACTACTCGACAATATATCTACTGCTGTTTTATTACTGGATGAAAACACCCAAATCCAGTATGCCAATTTGTCAGCTGAAGCACTTTTTGAGCACAGCCGAAATCAGCTCATTGGCCATTCGATTGCTGAATTTTTAATAGGTAATACATTAAATCTTGAGCGACTGCGTTCGGCATTAAACAATCGAGATAATTTTACCGACACAGAGCAGCAGCTAATTTTTAAAGACGGTAGACATTGCTTAGCGACTATCGTGGTGTCTTTTTACGAAAGCAACGAAAACGCCGTATTAGCACTCGAAATCAGCCCAGTGGATCAGCAACGTAGAATCAGTAAAGAAAATCAACAATGGGCTTTACAGCAGGCTTCACGCGACTTAATAAGAGGCCTCGCCCACGAAATTAAGAATCCATTGGGCGGTATTCGCGGCGCAGCTCAGCTTCTAGAAAGAGAACTGGTTGAAAGTTCATTAAAAGACTTTACCCGCCTAATAGTTGAGCAATCAGACCGCTTACGCAATTTAGTCGACAGATTACTTGGTCCGAATAAGAAACCTAAGTTTGAATGGCGTAATGTACATCGTGTAATGGAGAAGGTTCGTACCTTACTTACCCTAGAGCATACACAATTATTCCTAGAGCGTGATTACGACCCAAGCATTCCAGATTTGCACATTGACCAAGATATGATGGAACAAGCGATACTCAATATCGCGCGCAACGCTGTTCAGGCCACTAAAGGCAAAGGCAAGATCCGTTTTGTCACTCGCGTTCAGCGTCAATTGGTTATTCATGGCAAACGGTTCCCACTTTGTGCCGAAATAAAAATTATCGATAACGGTCCAGGTATCCCTGAGGAAATTCACGACACTTTGTTTTATCCGATGGTGACATCAAAAGTAGATGGATCAGGGCTTGGATTATCTATTTCTCAATCAGTGATCAATCATCACCAAGGAAAGATCCAAGTAGAAAGTTGGCCAGGACACACTGAATTTACAATTTTACTCCCCATTGATAAAAAGGAAGAAGTTAAATGAATGCGGCTCCAGTATGGATTGTTGACGACGATAGCTCTATTCGTTGGGTACTTCAAAAAGCCTTGCAAGGCGCCAATATCGAATGCTTTAGTTTTGAAAACCCAGAAGATGTGTTGCTTCAGTTAGAAACCAGTCAGCCCCCAGAGGTCATCGTTTCAGATATCCGTATGCCGCAGATGGACGGGATGACATTGTTAAAGACGGTGCATGAACAGCACCCTGAAATTCCTTTTATCATCATGACGGCACATTCAGACTTAGATAGCACTGTTAATGCCTACAAAAGCGGTGCGTTTGAATATTTGCCAAAACCATTTGATATAGACGAAGCGGTTTCGCTGGTTCAAAAGGCGTTGAACAAAGCCCGAGAACAAAATTCTCAAAACAAGAACGCCAAAAAAGAGATGCAGACCGAAATTATCGGCGAGGCTCCCTCAATGCAGGAGGTTTTCCGTGCAATTGGCCGGCTTTCTCGCTCTAGTATCAGTGTCCTGATAAATGGAGAATCAGGAACGGGTAAAGAACTAGTGGCACACGCGCTGCACAAACATAGCCCTCGTGCGGAAAATACGTTTATTCCTTTGAACATGGCTGCTATCCCTGCCGATCTTATCGAATCTGAATTATTCGGCCATGAAAAGGGAGCTTTCACCGGTGCTCAAACTGCACGCCAGGGGCGTTTTGAACAGGCTAACGGAGGCACATTATTTCTCGATGAGATTGGTGATATGCCGATTAGCGTACAAACGCGTCTTTTGCGAGTGCTGGCTGACGGACAATTCTATCGAGTAGGTGGGCACGAGCCAGTTAATGTCGACGTTAGAATCATCGCGGCAACGCACCAAAATTTAGAGCAACGTGTTGCTGAAGGAAAATTCAGAGAAGACTTATTCCATCGTTTAAACGTTATTAGGGTTCACCTCCCCAAACTCAGTGAGCGCCGAGAAGACATCGTGCTATTGGCAAATCACTTCCTAGCTAGAGCCGCAAAGGAACTGCAAGTAGAAGTGAAGATGCTAGGTAAAGAAACCCAAAAAGTGCTGGCTCAATTGCCTTGGCCCGGTAATGTACGACAGCTAGAAAATGTATGCCGATGGCTCACGGTAATGGCAAGTGGCAAAGAAGTTTTGCCAGAAGACCTTCCTCCAGAACTACACAATGCTCCTGTAACCAGTATTACCAGTTCGGAAGAAAAATCATGGCAAGAACTGTTGTCGCAATGGGCAGATACGCAACTACAATCGGGTAAATCAGAAATATTAGACAATGCGGTTGCTGAGTGTGAAAAAATTCTGCTAGAGCGCGCATTACATCATACCCATGGACACAAACAGGACGCCGCAAAACGGTTGGGATGGGGACGTAATACCCTTACCCGTAAATTGAAGGAACTGAATATCCGTTAATCATTTCTATTTGTTCCTATCTCTGCCTCGACAAACTTTTCGAAGGCAGAGAGTGCTCACCGAATAAATAAAAATGCTTTGAAATCGATCCAATAGTCGACACCAGTTCAACAAACATTCAGAATTAATTCACCTTTCCAGGGTTATAAATTACACCAATTTTTAGCCATTTATTGAAAGGATTGAATGATGTTTAAGCAATGCAGTTTATTAGTATTAGCACTGGGGCTAAGCGCCTGTAGCAGTGACAGCGAGTATTCCGTTAGTTTTAATAGCACCCCAACACCGACAACACCAGATACCTCTGTTACGTCTGAGCAATTTGCAGGAATCGAAACCATTGCTCGACAAGAAATGTCTCAAAATAGTGCTGCGGCGGTATCAATCGCAATTTACCACGAGGGCGAGGTGGTTTATGCGCAAGCGTTTGGCAACAAAGTCTTTAATACCAACAACCCTGTTAATAAAGATACTCTGTTCCAATTAGGTTCTACTACGAAGATGTTCACAGCGCTTGCGACGCTGCAACTCGTTGAAGAAGGAAAAATTACGCTAAATGATTATCTGGTAGACGTAATACCAAGTATTCAAAGACAAGGAAATTTAAGCAGTGAAATAAAGATTGAGCACCTGCTCACGCACAAAGCCGGTCTAATGGACTCCTACAGCAGCAATATCGACAACGCCGAACTCGTCGATTATATGCAGATCCAATACCCACGACATGACGGCAGCATGAACCCTCCTGGCATTTTTTATAACTACAGTAATCCAAACTGGTCATATCTAGGCGCCGTCGTTGAGAGCTTGGAGGGGGTGAGCTATGCACAAGCAATGCGGCAGAAAGTATATCAACCTCTCGGCATGGCTCGGACTACCGTCAGTATTGACGACGTTATCGAAGATGGCAACTATGCACTTGGCGTGCAACTCAACGATAACAACAACGTAGCGCAAACTAATATCAATCAAGTAAGTCACTCAGACGTTGTTGCACCTGCTGGCTCACAAACTTGGTCAACGCCCACTGAGCTACTTAAAATGGCAGAATTTCTTATTAAAGGTAACACTGATGTGCTTGCTGAAGGACGCCGCCAATCCATGACCAATAAACAAGTTAACTTGGACCTCGCTGGCCTGCCCATGCATTACGGCTATGGTATTTTTGTAGCTGATGGTTTTTCCCACAACAATCAGTGGTATTCCACCTCTATTTGGGAACACGGCGGCAACACAGACGCGCACACCAGCATGTTTTGGATATTGCCAGAATTAGATGTAGCAGTATCGATTATGAGTAGTGGTGTTGGTGATAGTTTCATTGGCACAATGATGACAGCGGTTAGATCTGTAGCCGATTTACCTGCCCCGCAAGTCTTGCCTTTGGCGCCAACCAATAGGGAAGACTATGAAAAACACATAGGTACCTACATCACGCAAGAGTTTACTGTTCAAGTAAGCCAAAATGGCGACCAATTGTATGTAGATATACCGGAATTAGACGCAGAAGGTATTAGCTACCGACGAGAGTTGGAAGCGATTGGCGACAATACTTTCAGTGCACGCGCCGATGGAGAAGACTTTACCCTCACATTCATTCCTGAGACTAATGATGGCGAATCGGTTTATCTTCGCAATCGACAGTTTGTGGGGATTAAGGAAGGGTATCAGGTTCCCTATGTAAACAAGTCTACCGCCAAATCAAAACAGTCATTGAAACCCAAACTAGTTCCCTGGCAAGACTAGAGCCTGTTGCTCTAATCAAATTGCAACGTAGATTGCTCGCCTAGCTCAAAACTCGGCGAGCAAACTTCATTCGATTTACAACTAGGTTTTAGGTAGCCAACTGTTCGACAGTGCCTCAAACTGTTGTTTAGCAGCCTGTCCCTCGGGAGTATCCAAGTAAGCTTTGGCACTATCCAACATTGGCTTTAATTGGTCTAAATCGAGCCCGGCAGCAGCTAATTGTTTTTTCAAATCACTTAATGATTGCGCCGACTCACTATACTGCGCAGCTTTATCGAGCAACCCTCCGATTACTGAGTCAGATTTCACATCTTCAATCTTGGGTACAGAACGCATTAATTCGTCGATTCCCGGCAAGCTATCCGACAGTTGGCTAAATTGGTCAGACGTCGCGTGTTGTTGCAAAAAAGATAACACTGAGGCGATTCCTGCTTCTGTCTGCTCTTTTGTTAGGCCTAATGTTGACGAGACCTGTTCCACCATACCAGAGGCCGTTGGCAAGGATGTAGTTTGCGCCACAGTGTCTTCAGATAAGCCAAGCATACCCTTGAGTGAATCCCACCAACTCTCTGCTTGTGAATTAAAAGAAACTAACGTTAAAAATACACATAACAGCTGGAGTTGTTTTTTCATTAAAATATCCTGACAGGTTGAGTTAGCGTCTAGGTTATAGCAATTATTTATCTTGGACTACTCTACCTTAGTAGAGTCATTCGCACGTCATTCTTGGTTACACAGTTAATGCATTTTGGCAGGAATTAACTTTCCGCTCGTCGTGTCTTAATGACGTAAAACCGGTAAACTAATCCCATTGAATGAACAAGTTTTAACGACAGGTATGTCGAACAAGAAACAAAGTGTGCAAGTGACCGCCGCTATTATTGCCGGTCTAATCCTGTTATTCGTTACATTACGCGTTTTCATCACTTATCAAGCGAACAAGCTTGCCGAAAATGCAATCTCACCACATGGGCTGCAATTGGAAAAACTCACTTGGCGGTTCAGGTCATTTTCAGAAGTTTATATTGATGAAATTTACATTATTCAGCCGACACCCAAAAGCCGCAATAGCCTTCTCATAAAAGATGTCTCCATCCGTTTTTCACTCGCTAAATTGCTGCTTAGTGACGCCGGCTATTCCGAAAAATTTCCAAATATTGACGCTGAGCTGGTTCGAGCCCGAGTAGAAGACTTAGACGCCTTGTATTCATTAGAAGAGACTTTGTCAGCGCCTGGTAACGAGCAAAGCGATCGAGCAACCCCGTTGGGACGACTTAACGTTAATTCGGGCAAAATCGAATTACCGGCTTTGTCTAGCGAACTGCGATTCAACTTAGAAAAATTGACGAATTCAAAGGTACTAGCAGCAAATTTTCAATTACTCGCAAAAGAGAGCTCTGCTTTTGGCGTCGGTGAGATTCACTTTAACCTCGATAACCAAACGCTAAACGGGAGTCTTGAGGTAACGTTTGAAGACTTGGCTCCACTGATTACCGCTATACCAGCTAGAATGTCAGAATCGTTTATAGCGTCTTTTTTTAAAGTTAACCCTGCGCTAAAAGGAGGAACCTGGAAGAGTAATTGGCATGGCAGTATTAGTGAGTGGCAAAGTACTCACGAATTAATAGATGCACAGCTACAAATAAATAATATCCTTGTTGAGCAATCGGACTCACCGGTTGATATTAAACTTTCTGGACGCTTCGAGTTTAATGGAAATGATAAGAAGACGTCTCTGCGATTGAGCAAATTTGACAGCGTCGTCATAGACAGTCTTGATTCAAATAGCATAAACGATTTACTTGCTTTCCAAACAACGGATACGAGTTCTTTGCAACCGCAATTAAGTAACACCGTGGACGTTGACCTACCTGAAGAAGTCATACTTAGTGATAGCAGCGTTTCATTTAAACAGCCGCTGCTTGTGCGAGATAAATGGAATGAACTAAGTATTAGTAAGCTGGCTTATGACTTTTCCAAAGGCTCTGGTAACGCCCAACTGCACATAAATTCGAAGGTGTTCTTCCTGCAACAAAAAGCGCCTTCCCTACTCGATGTGAAGATATCCTCATTCCTTGAAAAAAAAGAGAACTCATTCTGTGCTAAAGGAGCTGAAGTAATAGTGAGTACCAACAAGCACTTTAATTTTCTCGTTGATAAACACGCATTGAGTATCTCCAACGGGGCACTCACCAGTAAAGCCTATGGCTGTTTTACCGACGGGCAACTTGATTTCAACACTCCCTTTGCACTCTCACTGCCCCAAGCGAGTATCGATGAATTGATTTTCCCAGGTATAGAGATAAACGGAGAACTTGAGTGGGAAAATGATATGTTTTCACTGCTAGCTAGCCCGGTTATTGCTGGTGAATTATTTGCTGCAAAAGCGGAAGGAACACTCAAGCAGATCGACTTCTCTCTTGCCTCAGAGCAAACACAATTAAATCAATTCAATGAGTTCATTAAGCAAATTTCACCAACAGCAACTGTTAATACCGGTGACGCTGATTTTGAAATTACGGGCACTTTTGAAGAAGGCAAATTAACCGCTCACGCCATCACTCGCTTGAAAGACATTGCTATGACAATAGATGATATTTCTCTTGCAGGCGTGCACAGTTTCCTCGACGTCGAGCTGGCTAATGATTCAACCTTAAACACAAACAAGGCAGACTTTTCGTTTGAACTTGTCGATGTAGGCATACCTGTTGAAAACATATCGGGAACACTTAAAATAGAAGGGCAAACAAGTGCACCTAATATTGTCATTTCAGATACCCAAGGAACCCTACTAGGGGGCACCTTTAATATCTCACCAGTCTATTTACCCAACCCCAATAAATCGCTTTCCATCGTGCATCTTAACTCGTTGGAACTATCTGAGTTAATTGCGTTGACTGGCAATCAAGATATTAGCATTACCGGAAAAATTTCAGGTTCAGTTCCCGTTTCGTTCAGCGAGGGTTATGTGAAAGTGAGCGATGCTCAGCTGGAGTCCATAGAACCTGGGGTTTTAAAATTAAGACACTCTCAATCTATTGAGGCGATTAAAAACCAAGAGTCTTCATTTTCAACCGCACTGACTCTGCTTGAAAATTTGCATTACAGTGTACTGTCAGGAGAAGGTACGATGGATGAGAATGGTCAGATTAATTTAAAGATAAATGTGCAGGGTAACAACCCCGAACAAGAACAGGCTGTCGATTTCAATCTAAACTATGAAGATAATATTTTTACAAGGCTTAAAGTATTAAGAATAAACCAGTCGCTTACAGACTCGATTCAAAAGAAACTCGAAAATTAAGGATATATTCCATGAAGAACAATGGAGACTTAAGATGAAGCAAATTTTACTTATCTGCGTGCTAGCATTGGCTAATACGGCTTGCACTCACAAAGTAGAGGTGGCGGCCAAAGAGCCGATAACTATTAACCTCAACGTGAAAATCGATCACGAGATCCGCGTTAAGTTGGACAAACAGCTAGATGATGTTTTCACGTCGGATAGCGGCATCTTTTAAACTCATAATCTTAGGAACACGAGCATGCGCTTAAATCAGAAAAAAATTATTGTTTTGGTAACTACATTATTTATTTCTCTATCTTCTTGGGCAATGAGTTTATCAGACGCAAAATCTAAAGGCTTAGTCGGTGAACAACGCGATGGATATCTTGGGGTTGTCGTTGACAGTAGCGAAGCCAGAAGTGTCGTTCGCGATATTAACGCTAAACGCAAAGCCATCTATATAGAGCTAGCCAACAAAAATGGTGTCGCAGTGGATGTGGTTGCAAAGCTAGCTGGCGAGAAGGCAATTGCAAAAACGCAATCTGGCCATTACATCAAAAATGCCATGGGTAAATGGCAAAAGAAGTAGTGACATAGCTTTTGCCAAACCCGATTAAACTCCATAAGATGTTACTGACGAAGTTAATAAGTTAGGAACAACACATGCGTTTTGAGAGCTTTTTACGCGCACTGGATATGGGAAAGTGCGAAGACCAATTACAGCGTGAAACTCTGCTCGATATTGCGCTACTTTTTGTGGCAATTGACGGGCGAATTACCGACAGTGAGACAGCATTCATCGACGATTGGCTATCAGGAATGCCTTGGAATGGTGAATCAAATAAAGACGAATACGTTGCTGAAGCGCTAGAAAAAGTGCAAAAGACAATATCAGACAACAATATAGAAAACTTTATTGCACATCACGCCAACCAATTAGTGGACGCACACTTACGTGAACAAGCGGTGCAACTAGCCAACGACATAGCCAATGTCGATGGTGATTTAGATGAAACGGAAGCGAATGCGATTGAAATGCTCAAATCTTATCTGAGCTAAAAATTGGAAAAGGCGTCAAATGACGCCCTTTACTCTAGCTGGTTTAGCTCACATAACCGGTAGTAAGCCAATTAAACGCTAACAATCCCACTGCAATAATAAACACCGCATTGGCTGTATACGCCACAAACTGTTTAAAACTCATTTTTCCCACAATACCGCTCCCAAAGTGGCTCTATAAAAACATGCATTGCTGCGAACGAATGTGCAGGATGTTACAAGTTATTTAGCTCACTTTCTTCGTACCAAAATGATGTTATATGAATGTGAAGGAAGTTTTTCCACAAGTCCTCCTTCGAGTGTTTAGTCAGCGTTTTAACCACATTTTTAGTAAAACAAATATTGAATTGTGGTAAAAAAATTGCGAACCTCGCGCATTAGATATGCATACTCAAGGATGACATTAATATGAGCAGACTTCTCTTTGCCTTAACTTGGCTGTGTTTTGCAGCTTCTGCAAATTCCAACTTAGACATTTTAGGCCAATTACCCGCCACTCACTCTCCCAAAGTATCTCCCAGTGGCGAATATCTGGCATTTATGCAAACACAAGATGATTTTTACAACATCGTTGTGAAAAATTTAAAAAATCCCAAAGTCAAACCCAAGGGGGCTTCTTTGGATGACGCGAGAATTCGCAGTTTTCGCTGGGTATCGGATCGATATATTGTATTTACTGCCTCTACACCGTATTTTTCAAGTGCTGACAACGCCTGGTTTACCGTGTTCCGTATGGGTATTTTAGATGCAAAGGAAGGTGACGTGGAATGGCCTTTTGACAATAGGCGCTATCGATACAATATAACCCGTCCCAGTATCCTGAGCCTGCTGCCGGACGACCCAGAACATATCCTCGTCTCCTATTACTATTACACAACCGCTGGCAGCCATCAAAGAGAAGGCGTATTCAAAGTAAATCTGAGTAATGGGCGTTTTGAAAATTTAACCAGTAGCACTACCTCAACTCGATGGTTTGTTAACAGTCAAGGTACCTTCTTAGGTTATCAAAGTGAAAATGAGGATACTGAAAAGTATGAGCTATTCGTTTATATCGATGACACACAAGTTAAAGTGCTTGATTCGAATGAAGAGCCCTTTACTCACACAGTAGGTTACATCTCCGATACGCACGTTTATTACTTTAAAAAACAAAAGAAGGGCGTCGATGCTCTGTATCAGATGAGTAAAAATGGTGCCCAATTAACTAATGAAAAGCTTGTTTTCGCACTGGGTAACTTTGACGTAGATGGGCTGTTGCGAGACAAAGTAGATTTCGAACTTGTGGGTGCGTTTGGCACGAAAGACTTTCAGCAGTCTTACTACTTCAACGACAAAGAATTAGCACAACTACAAGCCGATTTGGAAGCAACGTTTCCTAACTCTGAAATAGAACTTACTTCCTACACTAAAAGCCGCGACGTATTCGTTGCCGCAGTATCCGGGCCGCAAAATCCAGTTGAATACTTCATTTATTATCCAGCAAAAGGTCAAATAAGCTTACTGGCAAGTGAATATCCAGATTTAAAAGCCGTATCGAATTTCACAGTTCAGCCATATGAATACCGCACCTCTGATAACGTTAGTATTCATGGCTATTTAGCAATGCCAGATACACAAAAAAAACCACCGCTAATCGTATTGCCACATGGAGGACCTGAGGCGAGAGATGATTTGAGTTTTGATTGGATACGCCAGTTTTTTGTGCGAGAAGGTTTTGCCGTGTTGCAACCTAATTTTCGAGGTTCATCTGGCTATGGTCGAGACTTCGTAAAATTAGGTCACGGTCAGTGGGGTAAACGGATGCAGCAGGATATCTACGAAGGTATTGACTCTCTTGTCGAAAAGCAGCTCATTGATCCTGAAAAAATCTGCGTTGTTGGAGGAAGCTACGGTGGATATGTCGCTTTACTTGCGGCCACACAAGCCAGTGACAAAATTAGATGCGCAGTATCTTATGCCGGTATTAGCGATTTACGTTCTTTTTTTGATTCTGAAAACAAACAAGAAAACGCCATTAGGTACTTTGAAACCTTTATTGCAGAGAGGGATAATGTTGAAGCTCTTGATGCAATTTCACCACTGCACCTAGTCAGCAAGAATACAGCCCCCATATTGCTAATGCATGGTTATGACGACACCATCGTAGATAGTGAGCAATCGCGTTTGATATACAACAAAATGACGAGAACCGGCGTCAAGGATGTCGTTATTTTGCAAGGAAAAGGGGCAGACCATTGGTTTTCAATGGGATCATCTAGAACAGTATTTTTGAAAGAGTCATTGCAGTTTATTAACAAGCACATTCATTAATCCTTGTTTAAGATATAACTCCATGAGTGTAGAAAGGACTCAGGCTTTCTACACTCAACAACTAGCATGGTAGTTGCTAGTTACAAAGCTCAATGACTTTGTTGACCAGCTTACCAATACCCTCATCCGCTTCTAGTATTGACTGGGCTAGCATGTAAGCTGGCGTACTAACCACCTTGTGTTCTTCGTCTACCACAAAGCCCTCAACTGGGCACACCAGATGATTCCCCCCAAGCTGCTCAATCGCTGTCGCGGTATCTTGATCATTCCCGATGGTCGCTTTTGCTCCTTTGCCATATACGATAGGTATTATCGCGGGGGCTATGCAAATATATCCGACCGGCTTTTTCGCCTGAGCAAATGCTTTACACGCCGACAAAACATCATTTTGTACTGAGGCCTCAGCACCTTTTACTGCAAAATCAGACAAGTTTTTTGCAGCACCAAATCCGCCTGGAAGGATAAGCGCATCAAAGTCATTTTGATTGAGCTCACTAACAGGTTTAATGTCTCCCCTGGCAATTCGAGATGCTTCTACCAGCACATTGCGGTTAGGTTGCATTTCCTCGCCAGTCATGTGATTGATAGTGTGCATTTGTTCGATGTCTGGGGCAAAACACTGGTAACTGGCACCTGCCCTAGCAACATGTAACAGAGTCAACACTGACTCGTGAATTTCGGCTCCGTCAAAGACACCACAACCAGATAAAATCACCGCAATTTTTTTCATAACTGCCTCCATTCAAGCTTAAACTTAAGGATAATTAAACAAGATAAAATGCTCAAATCCGCAAACTATATATTTGCGCCTCAATTTGGCTACCATCGTTAAGCGTAACCACAACAAGAGTGCGCTGATACCCCTCGCCTTCGAAAACATCTAGCATCTCCCACTGTTCGGTTAATGCCTCTGAACTAAATAGCATACCCGGCACCTCTTCACCTTTGTCATCAAGTACTATTCCAGGGTACCCCTGTTCAGCGCCCCAACCTTCGTGATAAAGAGTTCCTTTCACTGTACCTTCGCGCCAAAGGCCTTTTATCGGTGCCAAGATGTGTTCATTCGGACAACCCGGCGCGAGCGTTCCGTAAACAAAAAAGTGCTGCATCTATTTATCTTCAAAATGGGTTTATTTAAATAGTGTGACTCACATCCTATTCGCTTGGCAATATCTCTTTGCTCCCTCTTTCGAAATCTTTAATTACAGACTCAAAACCATATTTAGGCTGCCAACTTAAACGAGCTTGAGCTTTGCTGGAGTCATACACTCTATCTATTGACTCAGGTAAGCGCCAGTTGCGTTGTTGATACGCCAAAAGCAGTTCAGGTGCACGATGACCCAAAACCTCCACAGGGTCGCGTTTTAAACTAAAATTATCATCATATTGAAATGGTGTTACACCAGAAACAATAAATACCTCGTATTCGGGTAAATTGGTTTTAATAGCTTGTAAATGTGCATCGGCCACGTCACGTGCATCCACACCGCGATATAATCTGTAAAGCGCCATTAGATTAGCTGGCTCAGGAAAACAGCGCGACATCCTGATTACCGAAACCGGTAGGCCTGTTCTCTCAGAGAGGCTCTGTAAAATATTTTCTGCTTTGTATTTTGTGTGATGGTAAATAGTTTTAGGGCGGGGCGGAACCGTTTCGTCTATCCAGCATGCGTGCATAGGGTGTTGATTGGCATGCCCGTAAAGTGCCGTGGTGCTGGTAAAGACAAAACGTTTGACTTGATATGTAATAGCAAGTTGCGCAAGCCTTTGCGTCGCATCGACGTTAATACTCGTAAAATCATCATCGGAGCGAATATCAACATGTGGAGCATGCAATGCTGCCGTATGAACAATAATATCGACGTCCTTGACCAACTTATCTAACTGCTTAGTATTCCTGATATCACCAAGAACTTGGGTAGTGGAGCTTGGCCGGATATCTAAGCCTATTACGTCAAAGTAGTCAGATAGTTTCTTGTGAATAAGACTACCGATTCGCCCGGCTGAGCCTGTAAGCAACACTCGCATTTAGATAGTCGTTCTAATTAATGTGCATTATTGTTCAGCATATTTAGTTAACTCATAACGCATATTTCTATCAACGGTAGAATCTATATATAACGTTGTTTTATTCAAACGCTCGTACTTTATTTGTTGTTTACGCAACACCAACTCTAGATTGTCCAGATGTTTTTCTGTCACAAGCTCTGGCGCTTCGGTCAAACTCCCATTTTGTTTCTGCACTATGGGAATATATTCACGCAATCGATTGCTGTTGTCACAAGCAGATAGAAAGAAACATGCCAATATCCCAGAAATAATTAATAGTTTAGGTTGCAAGGTAATCGCCTGTTAATTAATGATACTAGAAGTTATATATTTGATAACACTTAGAGAAGATCATTAAAAGCAGGAACGTTATATTTGCGATATAGATACCGCCAAAGATGTTTTGTGGTTAAATGCTTATATGCAAACAATAAATGAGTAGATGACATGGAAAAAGAGCAGAGCAATTTCTTTTACCAATTACGTGTACGTTATGCAGAGGCCGATAGCCAAGGCATTGTTTTTAATGCTCATTACCTCACCTATTTTGACACCGCAATTACCGAATATGTCAGGCATATAGGTTACGACTACCAAGCATTAGTCTCACAGCAGGAGCTCGATTTTCACGTAGTAAAATCTACGATTGAATATTTGGCTCCAGTGTTTTTTGATGATAAAATTGAAATCGGCGTGTCACCGGTCAGAATCGGGAATTCTAGTTTAACCTGGGGCTTGTCGGTTTACCGCAAAGGACACACTGAATGTTTGAATCGCGGAGAAATCGTCTGGGTTTGCGCAAAAGTAAATGAACATAAATCCCATCCGATACCGCAGGGATTCAAAAGTTTAATTTCTACGTTCGAAAACGACTAATTCTTCTTTTGAAATTAAGGCAAAAAAAGGCCGCTAAACAGCGGCCTTTTTAAGATATGTGCAAATTTTAGATTAATCTAAAATCTTAGCTACAACGCCAGCACCTACTGTGCGACCACCTTCACGGATTGCGAAGCGTAGACCTTCGTCCATCGCGATTGGAGCAATTAGCTCTACTACGAACTTAAGG